>NZ_JBSVZN010000001.1:0-442717 GCF_054052225.1 Methylobacterium sp. JK268
GCTTGATCGTCTCTCATGATCCGTGTCCGGGCAGTCCGGAGCGGCACGCACCAAGACCAGACAACGCCGAACGCACAACCCAACCCTGATCTTGGCCGGTCTGGTGGTCGATGCGGAGGAAGCTCCACCCGATCCCATCTCGAACTCGGCCGTGAAAGCCTCCAGCGCCCATGGTACTGTGTCCTAAGGCACGGGAGAGTCGGTCACCGCCAGACCTGCCAAGATCAGGTCAGCGAGCCCCAAGCGCTCGCCACGCAGTCCCTCGTCACGTGTCCGGCGACCCGCGCGCGATCGCTGCTCGGCTTCGTCGATCATTCCAGCGCTCAAGCGCGCCGTCCACATGCGAAAGCCCTCCGATGACCACAGCTCGTGCCGTGGTCGCCGGAGGGCTTTTCATCTTTCGGGGATCGGCCGTCACCCATCGCCTGGGGCGTCCATCCGCGACGGCGGACCAGGATTCTCGGCCTGCGCGGCGGATCTCGGCCGCGCAGGCGTGGGGCCGAGCCGCGTGCGGGCGGCAGGGACCGATCACGCGAAGCGGATGTCGCTCGGGTGCAGGCTCCCGGCCTGGACGCCCTGCAGGGTGATCGTGTGGTCCTCGTCCTTGGCGATCACCAGGTCGGCACCGACCTGGGTCCAGTTCGCGCGGACCGCGGCGTCATCCGCGAAGAGGCCGCGGTCGAACTGCAGCGCGTCCTGCCCCGGGCGGAAATCCGTAATGAGCGCTTGGCCGAAATCGGGCTTGAACACGAAGGTGTCCGGCCCCTGGCCGCCGGTCAGCGTGTCGTGCCCGGTGCCGGCGATCAGCACGTCCGGACTGCTGCCGCCGGTCAGGCGGTCATCGCCATTGCCCGCGTCGAGGACCGACGGGAAGGCCAGGCCCAGGCTCCGCGGCAGGAAGGGAAGCGCCGCCGCC
The DNA here is from genome assembly GCF_054052225.1 of Methylobacterium sp. JK268. Lineage (NCBI taxonomy): Bacteria > Pseudomonadati > Pseudomonadota > Alphaproteobacteria > Hyphomicrobiales > Methylobacteriaceae > Methylobacterium > Methylobacterium sp. JK268. Next base: position 917 of record NZ_JBSVZN010000001.1, read on the forward strand.
GACAGGACGTCGTTCCCATCGGTGCCGCCCACATAGGTCTGGTAGGACGCGACCGTCGTGGCGGTCAGCCGGCTCTCCGCCTGGTGCCCCTGCCCATCGCTCACCGTGTAGGTGAAGCTGTCGAAGGGTACGAGGTCCGGCCGCCGGAACACCGCCAGGGTCCCCGGCAGGGTCGAGGCGTAGCTGTAGCTGCCGTCCGAGCGGAGCGTCAGCGTGCCGTAGGTGCCGGCCAGCGTCGCGCTCCCGCCCGGCGTGATGCTCACGCTCCGCCCGTTGATGCCGATTCCGGACACCGAGAGGCGCGCGCCCGGCGCCACCGCCGCATCGTTGGCGAGGACACCGTGCGCCGCATCCGTCCGGACGCTGCCGAACAGTGAGACATGGGTCACGTCCGCGCGAAGCTTCGGCGTCAGGTCCGGCGCCACGGTCAGGAGCGTGCCGCCGGTGCCGTCCGAGGCGACGTGGAACGCCTTGTCGGTATAATCACCCTGGAGCGTCAGCCGCGCGAGGGTGTGCGTGGCGCCGTCATGGACGGTCAGGATGCCGGTCCGGCGATTGAGCGTGGCCCGCGCCGCCGCGCCGATCCCTTCGAGGTCGAGTTGGTCGTCGACGCCGAACCCGGCGATGGTCCCGTCGAAGCGCCGGTCCGCGAGCGTCCCGGCCCCGAGGCGCAGGGTCTGGGCGCCCTCCGCCAAATTCACCGCGACGCCCTCGCTGTCGAGTGTCCAGTCGCCACTGAGCAGGTTCACCGCCTCGACATGGCTGAGCCCGCCGATCTCGCCCCGGCCGGGACCCGACAGGTTGAGCGTGTCGAAGCCGTCACCGCCATCGATCGTCCCGGCGATGAAGGAGCCCGTCACGGCGTCGAGCGTGTCATTCCCGTCGCCGAGGATCAGGTCGCCCTCGATCGTGCCGCGGTTGATGACGTGATCGTCGCCGGCCCCGGTCTCGACCCGGCCGGCGATGGTGCCGGCATTGATCAGCGTGTCATTGCCGTCGCCGAGGCTGAGACCGCCCGCGATCGCGCCGAGATTCGTCACGACGTCGTCGCCCGAATCGAGCGCGATGCCGCCGGTGACGGTGCCGGAGGCGGTGTTGGTGAGCGTGGAACCGCCCGTGCCGGCGACCGCGATCGCCCCGCGGCCGGCATCGTCGGGATCGGTGGCCGAGCCGGTGATGACACCGGAATTGCTGATGACGAGGCCCTGGACATTCCGGATGTCGATGAGGAGCGCGTCCTTGCCCGCGCCGCTGATGGTGCCGGAATTGGTGAGGATGACGGGGGCGGCACCGGTATCGGCCACCGTGATCAGCGTCGTCGCGGTGGCCCGTGTGATCGTGCCGGCATTGTCGAGGGAGAACGACCCGCCGGAGCCGAGATCGCCCGAGATCGCGACCACACCGAGACGGGTCTCCTTCCGGTTCGTCAGGCTCAGCGAGCCGGTGCCGCGCGATGCGCCGTAGGGACCGGCATTGGTGAAGGCCGGCTTCTCGATCCAGTTCCAGGGGCTGTCGACGCCGATCGTGCCGGCATTCTCGACGACCGCGCCCGTGGCCGCGCCCGTCCAGACCAGGGCCGGATCGGAGGAGGCGGTGACCGCGCCGCCCGCCTCGACGACGATCCGCTGCGCGCCGGAGACCGCCAGACCGCCGGCGATGGCGGCGCCCGACCGCACGTCGATATCGGCGAAGCCCGCGCCGCGAGCGGCGAGCCCCCACGTGCCGCCCGCCACCGCGAGATGCTCGACACGGGCGACCGGGCTCGACAGCGTCGCCGCACCGGGTCCCGTCAGGATGAGCGTGTCGTCGCCCGCTCCCCCGTCGATCGCCCCCGTGACGGTGCCGGTCGTCGTCAGGGTCAGCGTGTCATTGCCGGCGCCGAGATCGATCGTGCCGGTGATGGTGCCGGCATTCGTCAGCGTGTCATCGCCGTCGCCGAGGCCGACATCACCCGTGATCGTCCCGGCATTGATCAGCGTGTCGGCGCCCGCTCCCCCGTCGATCGCGCCGGTCACGGTCGCGCCGGCCTCCAGCGTCGCCGTGTCGGCACCGTCGCCGAGCGTGACGGCGCCGGTGAGGGACGACCCGGCCTTCGCGGTGAAGACGTCGTCCCCTCCCCCGAGGGCCACGCTGCCGCGGATCGTCCCGGCATTGGTGAGCGTGTCGGAATAGAGGTCGGTGATGACGATCGCCTCGCCGTTCTTCCCCTCGATCAGGCCCTCGTTGGTGATCGCGGTGGCCTGCGGCGCGTTGCCGAGGTTGCTGTCGTCCACCGTGATGGCGCGCTGCACGCTGCGGATGACGCCGCCCGCGCGGTTGCGGATGGTGCCGCCGCCGACCGTGACCGCCTCGGACAGGCCGCCGCTCCAGGTCCCCAGCGCCTCGATCAGCCCGGAATTGTCGAGCGTCACGCCGCCATCGACGTCGATCCCGTCGCCGTCCGACGTCCCGCCGGCCGTCCCGGTGATCGTCCCCGCATTGGTGAGGATCGCGGTGCTGTCCGGGGCGGTGTCGAGGTTGAGGCCGGAGCCGAGCTGACCGGTGATGCTGGCCCCGGCCTCGTTGACGAGGGTGATCGGCAATTTGCCGGTGATGCCGTGGCGCGCACCCGTGAGGGTGCCGCCCGTCAGGTTGTGCACGGTGCCGTAGCCCGTGTCCTGGAAGTCGATCCCGTCATTGCCGGTGCTGCCCGCCGCGGCGGCGCCCGTGATGGTCCCGGCATTCTCCACGGTCGCGTTGGCGCCCGGCCGGATCGCATCCGCGTCGGTCGCCGCGATCACGCCTCCCGCCCGGTTGACGATCCGGGTCGCGGCGCTCGCCGAGACGATGTTGGCGAAGTCGAGCGCCTGGCCGTTCGCGTCGCCGGTGCCGGTGGAGCGGATGCTGCCGGCATTGTCCACGCTCACCACGCCGTTCGGCAGATCGGCGTTGATGCGGACGGCGTCGCCCGGCGAGGTGATGCTCGCGCCCGCCCGGTTGAGGAGCGTGAAGTGGTTGCCGCCGCTCGGCGTCTTGTCGGTGTCGATGGCCCGGCCGCGCGTCGCCGTGATCGCCCCGGCATTGTCCAGCGTCGCGTTGGCGCCCGTCGTGGCCGGCTTCAGGTTCCACAGCACCGCCGGCCCCTTGGCGACCGTCAGCTTGCCGTCCGTCGGCAGCGCGAAGCTCGCCTGCCCGCTCACCGTGACCTGCGCGGTGAGCCACGGCGCGATGCTGAAGCGGGCGATCAGCGGGTCGTGGTCGCTGGTCTGGTCGGAGAACTCGGAATTGATGTGCACCGGCTGGAATGCGGCGCCCGCCGCGAGCGCGTCCGTGGCCAGCATGTGGTCGAGGGTCTCGGCATTGCCCTCGTAGACGTAGTCGAAGCGCTGGTCGGCCGGCAGCGTGTCCTGCAGGTCGTTGAGCACCTGCGTGCCCCCCGCCGCGTAATCGGCCGTCGCCGCCTTCGGATCGGTGCCCGGCACGCGGTAGTTCGACACGCTGGCGACGCCCCTCAGCACGCTGAGCGGCTGCTCGAACCCGAATTCGTTGAGGTCGCCCGCGACCAGGACCTTGGCGTCGGCATGGGCGGCGAGGAGGCCGTCCACGTAGGTGTTCACCGCCTGGGCCTGCGCGGCGCGCTGGACCTCCCCGGCGTCGAAGGGCGGCTGGGCGTCGCCGTAGGCGGCGGCGCTGCCGCCCTTCGACGCGAAGTGGTTGTTCACCACCGTCACGTCCTGCCCGTTGAACCGGAAGGTGGCCGAGAGCGGCGGACGCGAGCCGTAGAAGGGGTTGTTGCGGTCCTGCTGCTGCGACGTGTCGGGGCCGGATGTGATCGCCCGCCCGTCGGCACCGATCGTGGCGAGCGAGCCCGGGACCAGGGCGACCCGGTCGGTCCGGTACAGGAAGGCGGTGCGGATGTTGCCGCCGGGCTCGCCCCCATTGGTGTCGTTCCCGATGAAGGGATTGTCGACGAAGGCGTAACCCGGGCCGCCGCCCGCCTTCACCGCGTCGACGATCATCTGCAGCGTCCGGTCGGCCGCCGTCACCCCGTCGTCGGTCGGCCCGGAATTGTCCTGCACTTCCTGTAGGGCGATCACGTCGGGCGCGTTGAGCTTGGTCAGGATCTCGTCCGCGATGGTGGCGAAGCGCGCCGCCCCATCGCCCGGATCGAGGTTCTCGGCGTTGTAGCTCGCCACCAGCAGGTGGGTGGCGTCGGCGGTCAGGGTCGCGGCCTGCTTGGTGAGCGGGCTCGCCTGGGTCACGTCCGGCGCCGCCTTGGCCAGCACCTCGTAGTCGCCGAAGCTGTAGCCGACCACGCCCGTCACGCTCGCCAGCCGCGCGCCGGTATTGACCTTGGGCAGGGTCACGCCGAGACCGGGATCGATCTGGATGCGCTCGGGATTGAGGTCGCCGCCCTGCGTGTCGGTGAAGCCGAAGCTCGGCGTGCCGCCGCGGATCAGGAGGTCGCCGCGGGCATTGAGGCCCGTCGCGTCGGCGCCGCCGCTCGCCACCGTGAAGATCTCGCCGTAGTGATTGGTCGGGCCGACCACGAGGGGCGCGTCGACCGTGACCAGCATCCCCTCCAGGCTCTCGTAGACCGCGTTGGCCGCCGCGATGTCGGAATTCGGGATGACGATCCCGCCTCTGCCGATCAGGACCGCCTGCGGCAGCGCGTGGGTGCCGGTCACCGTGATCGCCAGGGGTTTGCCGGAGCTGCCGGTGATCTCGGTCGTGGTGAGCGCGCCCGGCGCGGCGTTGTTCGGGCGGTATTCCTTCACGGTGCCGGTCACGGTCACGAGGTCGCCCTCGTGGACCTTCGGCGCCGCGCCCGTGAAGACGAAGATGCCGTCCGAGGTGGCCGCGTCGCCGTCGCCGTCCACGTCCTGGATGTAGAAGCCCTTGGTCGATCCGAGGCTCAAGGCCGTCACGACGCCCCGGGTCGTGACCGTCTGGTTGGCGAGCGGCGAGGTCGCCCCACGGCCCTGGATGTCGTAGATATGCGTGTAGGAATCGTCGTCCTGGATGGTTCCGGTCGCGCTCGCGGTGGCGAGGGTGGCGCCGTTCGTCGGCGACGAGAGGGTGACGGCGAAGCCCTCGTCGGGCTCGGGCCTCGTGTCGCCCGCCACCGACACCGTGATGGTCTTCTGCGTCTCGCCCGCCGCGAAGGTGACGTCCCCGCTCGGCAGTGTGCTCCCGGCGAAGTCCGCCGCATCCGCCGGGCTCGCGCCCTTGCCCGTCACCGCGTAGTGCACGCTGGTCACGCCGCTGATGTCGCCCCCGCGGGTGACCGTGAAGGTGAAGGCCGTGGTGCCGGCATCGCCCTCCGCCTTGACCGCGTCGGCCGCGGCGATCGAGAGGCTGGCCGCGGCGGCGGCGGCGGTGGTGAAGTCGAGGGCGCCGCTCGCCAGGCCCGCATAGGCGTTGCCGGCGAGGTCGGTGACGGCGCCCGCCGGGATCGTCAGGTGGTAGGTCGCGCCCGCGCGCAGGCCGGTCGAGGGCGCGATCGTCAGCGTGCTGCCGCTGAAGCGCAGCTGCGGGTCGTCGGTCGCGAGGGTGCGCGTGTCGCCGGCGCCGTCCGTGAGGGTGATCGACCCGGAGCCCGCCTTCACGGCCTCGCTGAAGGTGAGCACGATCGCGCCGTCGGCGGCGGTCCCCGTCGCGTCGTCCGCCGGGCTGGTCGCGACCAGCGTCGGGGGCGTCGTATCGGCGGCGGCGGACGAGACCGTGAAGGCCGTCTTGTAGGCGACCGGGGTGTCGTCGTCCTGCGTCCAGTTCCTGCCGTCAGCGATCGCCGCCAGCAGCTCGGCCTTCGTGCCGCTCGTCGGTCCCGTATAGGCGCCGTTGTCGAGCGGGAAGGCGAGTGCGGTCTTGCCGAAGGTCAGGCCCGGGGGCACCGCCGAGGTGTTGGAATTCGTCGCGTCGCCCGCGAAGGTCGATTTGCCGTCCGCGAAGTTGATCGCGAACAGGAAGGTGCTCGTGCCCTGATACGCGATGATCTGGTCGCCGCTGGTCGAGGGGTTGAGGTTACCGGTCAGGTTCGTGAAGGTGACCACCGTGCCGGCCGTGGCGCCGCCATTGGGAGCAGTCCAGGTCTTGACGCCCTCTCCGGTGCGGAACGTGCCGTCCTTCTTCACGCCGTTGTCGGTGAAGTTGATCGCCGTGCCGGCTTCGACGTCGCGCAGCAGCACGAAGGCGAAGGACTTGCCGCCGGTATCGGCGCTGTAGCCGATGATGGCGAGATCCCCGGCGGAGAGCGTCGTGGCCATGGAACGGTCCTCGTGTGGGCGGACGCGCGCATCCGGCCCCGCGCCAGCGAGGCACGGCGGAACGGAAGAGAGTCCGGGGAATGGCGAACGAAAGCGGCGCGCAATTCCCAGTCGGGTCGAGCGCGTGATTGATCACTTTCCGTAGGGAAAGTAATTGTTTCTTAACGTTGCCGGTGGCGTAGCAACAGTCTGTGACAGATCGTTGACACGCCGCGCGCCGGCCTTTGCAATGAGCCGGCGAAAAACGTCCTGGGCTTGACGATCGGCCATACGCCGTGAGCGGGCGGGGCGGTCGCGGATTGCGATCGTCCGGGGGCGCCGCGGCGGGGAATACGATGGGACATCCGGAGCCGGTGCGGGGCAGCCCGGCGCCGAGCGGGCCTGCGGCGCGGGCTTACGGTGCGAGCGAGTCGGAGGGGGCTTCGCCCGCCTCGCTGCCATAGGCCGCCGCGATCACCGCCTTCTTGCCGCGGATGTGCAGGCGCATCACCGCTGCCAGGCTCTCGCCGTCGCGGGCGCGCAGATGCGCGAGCATCTGCTCGTGCTCGTCGACGGCGCGGCGCCACTGCTCGGGGGTCTTGTGCGCCGCGTAGCGCGCCCGCTGGATGCGGCCGGAGAGGCTCGCATACATGGCGCCCAGCGTCGCGTTGCGGCTCGCCGCCATGATCGCCTCGTGGATGCGGCGGTTGAGCGCGAAGTAGCCCGGGTCGTCCCCGCGCCGCCACGCCTCCAGCATCCGCGCGTGGTCGGCCGCGATGGCCTCGACCTCGGCCGGCGTGATGTGGCGGCAGGCGAGTTCGCTCGCCAGCGCCTCCAGCGCCGCCACCACCTCCAGGATCTCCTCGATCTCCGCCGTCGAGATGCTGGCGACCCGCGCCCCGCGATTGGGCAGGAGTTCCAGCAATCCCTCGGTCGCCAGGATCTTGATCGCCTCGCGCAGAGGGGTGCGCGAGATGCCGAAGCGCTCCGTGAGCAGCATCTCGTTGAGGCGCGCCCGCGGCTCCAGCTCGCCCGAGAGGATCAGCGCGCGCAGGCGCTCGGCCACCTCGTCGTGGAGGTAGCGGCGGCTGATCCCCGTCTCGAGCGACCCCGTCACGTCGTCACGCCCGCTCCGCGCCCGCGTCCGCCCTTCGACCCTGCCGCGGCGGACTGGTGCCCGCGCCGTCGGAGAATGGTCTAGGGGAGCGCGGTCCCTCTGTCGAGATTCGCGCGCGCCCGCGGCGTGAGCGCGCCGTGGAGAAGGCGAGCGACGTGGATCGCCTCCCGGTCCAGCCCGTCGCGGATCTGGTGGCGGCAGCTCGTGCCGTCCGCCACCACGAGGTCGCCGGGGGCCGCCCCGCGCAGGGCCGGGAACAGCGACAGCTCCGCCATCGCCACCGAGGCATCGTAGGTGGCCGCCCCGTAGCCGAAGGCCCCCGCCATGCCGCAGCAGCTCGACTCGATCACGCGCAGGGCGAGGCCCGGCACGTGGCGCAGGACGCTCTCGACCGCCCCCATCGCCCCGAAGGCCTTCTGGTGGCAATGGCCGTGGAGATGCGCCACCCGGCCGCCCTGGTCGGCGAGCGGCAGGGCGATGCGGCCGGCCGCGAGGTCCTGCGCCAGAACCTCCTCGAACAGCAGGCTCGCCTCCGCGAGCGCGGCGGTCTCCGGGCCCGGAATGAGCGCCGCGAACTCGTCGCGGAGGGTGAGCAGGCAGGAGGGTTCGAGCCCCACCACCCGGGCGCCCGCCCGGACGAAGGGCAGGAGCGCGTCGAGCGTGCGGCGCGCCTCCGCGCGGGCCCGGGCGACGTCGCCGACGGCCAGGTAGGTGCGCCCGCAGCAGAGCGGCCGGGCCCCGCGCAGCGCCACCACCCGGTGCAGACGGTAGCCCGCCGCCCGCAGCACCGCCTCGGCCGCCTCCAGAGTCTCCCGCTCGAAGGCGCGGTTGAAGGTATCGGCGAACAGCACCACGTCCCGGAACCCGCCCGCGAGGTCGGCGGGATGGGCCACCTCCCCGGTCTCCGCGAAGGGCCGGCCCCAGCGCGGCAGCGAGCGGCGCGCCGAGAGCCCGAGGAGCCGCTCGCTCAAGGCGGCAAGGGCCGGCACCCGGTCGCGCAGGTTGAGGAGCGGCGCGACGAGCGCCGCCGCGCCCGCGTAACGCGGCAGGTGTGCCACCAGCCGCTCGCGCAGCGGCAGCCCGTGCCGCGCGTGGTAGTGGTGGAGCACCTCGATCTTCATCCGCGCCATGTCGACGCCCGTCGGGCATTCGCGCCGGCAGCCCTTGCAGGAGACGCACAGATCGAGGCCGCGCTTCGTCTCCGGCGCCGTGAGCGCGTCGGGCCCGAGCCGGCCCGAGAGGGCGAGTCGCAGGGTGTTGGCGCGCCCGCGCGTCAGGTGCTCCTCCGCGCGGGTCACCCGGTAGGACGGGCACATCACGCCACCCGCGAGCGCCCGGCAGGTGCCGTTGTTGTTGCACATCTCCACGGCGCCGCCGAGCCCGCCCCAGGCCGACCAGTCGAGGGCGGGCGCGGGCGCCTCGACCCGGTACCCTTCGGGGAAGCGCATCAGGGAGCGGTCGTCCATGCGCAGGGGCCGGACGATCTTGCCGGGATTCAGGCGATTCTCCGGGTCGAAGGCGTCCTTCACCGTCTCGAAGGCGCGGGCGAGCCGCGCCCCGAACAGGGGCGCGATGAATTCCGAGCGCGAGATGCCGTCCCCGTGCTCGCCCGAGTAGGAGCCGCGGAAGCGGGCCACCAGCGCGGCGGTCTCCTCCGCGATCGCCCGCATGGCGGCGACGCCCGCCTCCTGCTTGAGGTTGAGGATCGGCCGCACGTGCAGGCAGCCCACCGAGGCGTGCGCGTACCACGTGCCCCTTGTGCCGTGGCGGGCGAAGACGGCCGTGACCGCATCCGTGTAATCCGCGAGGTGCTCCAGGGGCACCGCGCAATCCTCGATGAAGGAGACCGGCTTCGCGTCGCCGCGCATCGACATCATGATGTTCAGGCAGGCCTCGCGCATGCCCCAGACGGTGCGCTGGCGGGCGGGCTCCGTGACCGGCACCACGGCGCCCGGGAAGCCGCGATCCGCCATGCAGGCGTCGAGGCGGGCAAGGTCTCGGTCGAGGTCGGCCCGGGATTCTCCCGCGAACTCCACGAGGAGCAGGCAGTCGGGCCTGCCGCGGGTGATGTCCGCGAGGGTCGCGCGGAACAGCGGAATGTCGGCGCCGAGCACCAGCACGTTGTTGTCGACGAGTTCCACCGCCACCGGGCCGAGATCCACCAGGGCGGCGACACTCTCCATGGCGGCGCGGAAGGACGGGAAATGGCACACGCCCATCACCCGGTGGGCGGGCAGCCGGGCCAGCCGGAGCGTCACGGCAGTGGTGGCCGCGAGCGTCCCCTCCGAGCCGACCAGCATGTGGGCGAGGTTCGGCCGCGCCCCGAGCAGGGCGTCGAGGTTGTAGCCACCGACCCGCCGCTGAACCTTCGGGAACCGCGCCTCGATTTCCCCGCGCTCCGCGGCGGCGAGGCGCAGCATCCGCGCCGCCAGCGCCTCCGCGCCCGGCGCGCCCTCGGCGGAGAGCGAGAAGGCGGTGCCGTCCGCGAGGAGCCCGTCGAGGCCGAGGACGTTGTCGACCATCTTGCCGTAGCGCAGGGAGCGGGCGCCGCAGGAATTGTTGCCGGCCATCCCGCCGATCGTGCAGCGGCTCGCCGTCGAGGGCTCGACGGGGAAGAACCAGCCGTCGGCCTTGAGCCGCGCGTTGAGGCGCTCCAGCACCGTGCCGGGCTCGACCGTCACCGTGCCGGCCTGCGGGTCGTAGGCGAGCACCCGGTCGAGGTGGCGCGAGCAATCGACCACGATCCCGTCGCCGATCGGCTGGCCGTTCTGCGAGGTGCCGCCGCCGCGCAGGATCACCGGGAGGTCGTGCTCGGCCGCCACCGCCAAGGTCGCGGCGATGTCGTCCGCGCTCCGGGGCAGCACGACGCCGCGCGGCATGATCTGGTAGATCGAGGCGTCGGTGGCGTAGCGGCCGCGATCATGGGCGCCGAGCAGCACCTCGCCCGCCACGGCCCCGCGCAGGCGCCGCCCGAGATCGGACGCGACCGCGGCGGCGCCCCGCTCCAGAGATCCGTGCATCGCTCCTCCCTCCCGGCGACGCGAGGGCCGGCTCTGTCATGAGCGGATACATAATTCAAAATTCAGTCGGCGCCAAAGCCGGGGCCGGCGGGCGCGGCCAGGGAGGATGTTCGCCGGCACCCGGTGCTGGCTTCGAGGTCCGGTGCCGCGACCCGGCGGCGGCCTCCGCCGCGCTCATCGCCGCGCGGCAGCCGGATGACCACGCGGACGACGCGCCGCGGGGGGAGCCCGGCCCGCCGCACCCTGTCCTTCGGCAACGGGCCTGGGCCCCGGCGGACCGGATGTTTCGGATCGGGCAACCGGGCGATGTCCACGACCCGATGGTCACCGGCACGCGGGCGCGCGTCGACCTCGGGTTCAGGTTCGCGGCGTGCCGCACCGGCCCGGCGGCGCCGGCAGTGGCGTGAGCTGCGGGCGCCGCATCCCGCCCGTTGAACCGGCTTCCCGATCCGCGTAGCCCTGGGGCACCGGCCTCCGCGCCGGGGCCGATCCACCGCACCACCGATGCCGCTCACCTTCCGGCCGCGCCGGCTCGTTCCCGACCTCGACCGCGAGACCGAGCTCGTGCGCGGCTCAGGCCTCCTCGACCTCAACTACTACCTGATGGAGGGCCAGGACGTGCTGCGGGCGGGCGTCGACCCGGTCGCGCATTTCTGCCGGTTCGGCTGGCGCGAGGGGCGGCGGCCCAACCTCTGCTTCGATCCCGGCTGGTACCGCGCCCGCTACCTCGCCGATGCGCCCGAGGCTAATCCCCTCGCCCATTATGCCGGCGGCGGCGAGGCCGCGGGCTGCCGGCCGATCGCCTACTTCAATCCGGCCTGGTACCGCCGCACCTACGGCGTGCCCAACGACCAGCTCTGCCTCGCGCACTACCTCGCGCATCGCCGCTCGCAGGCCGTGGCGCCCAACGGATTGTTCGACATCCCCTTCTACCTCGCTCGGCACGGGCGCGAGATCGGTCCGAACCGAGACCCGTTCGGCCACCTGCTGCGGCTCGGGGCCACCCGCGACCTCGATCCTTGCCGGGTGTTCGATTCGGCCGCCTATCGCGCCACGCAAATGGGCGCGGCCGAGGCCGCGCCCACCGATCTCACCGGGCACGAGCGGCGGGTGCCGCTCGTCCACTTCCTCGATGGCCTACTCGGCCCCGCCGGCCGCCATCCCTAGCGCCTCGGCCTCCCGCGCGGGCTCCTGCTCGGCGGCGCGTGCGGCGATCCTCGCGCGGGCCGCCGCCACCACCGGGCCGCCGATCGCCACCGGCAGACAGGCCGCCTCGTAGGTCAGCGGCAGGAACACCGGGTGGAGCCGCATCACCGGACCGCCGCCCTCGAAATCCGCCCGCTGTCCGCCGTCCAGGAAGCTCTCGCAGGGCAGTCCCTCGGCCAGCACCACCGCGTGCAGGTCGAGTTCGAGGTGGAAGTACTCGATCTCCCCCCGCGGGCACACGGTCACCGCCGCCCCGTCCACCAGCGAGCCCGCCGGAATCAGGTGGCCGTCGAAGGCGACGCCGTGGCCGGGCGAGAGCAGCAGGTCGCGCACCGGAAGGCCCGGCGCCACCGCGCCGGCCCGGATCCGCACCGGCCAGACGAGGTCGGGGCGCGGATGCGCGCGCAGGTCGAGCCGGCGCCGACCGATCCAGATGATGGGCCGCGCCTCGCCCTCGGCCGTGAGCACGCGGTCGCCGACCGCGAGGTCCTCGATGCAGCGCTCGCCCGTCGGCGTGAGCAGGCGGGTGCCGCGGGTGAAGCACTCCACCGCGCCCGTCGCCCCGGTGGCGCCGGTCGCCCCCTGCGGGCCGGTGGCGCCGGTCGCGCCGCCGACGCCCGTCGCGCCGGCAACACCGGACGCCCCCGCGGTGCCTGTCGCGCCTGCGGAGCCGGCCGCCCCGGTCGCACCGAGGCCCGACGCGCCTGTCGCCCCCGCGACACCGGTCGCCCCGGTGGCCCCGACGCCCGTCGCGCCGGCTGGACCCGTCGCGCCGGCGACACCGGACGCCCCCGCAGTGCCTGTCGCGCCCGCGGAGCCGGTCGCACCGAGGCCCGTCGCGCCCGTGGCCCCCGCGACACCGGTCGCCCCGGTGGCCCCGACGCCCGTCGCGCCGGCTGGACCCGTCGCGCCGGCAACACCGGACGCCCCTGCGGTGCCCGTTGCGCCCGCGGAGCCGGTCGCACCGAGGCCCGTCGCACCGGCAGGACCCGTTGCGCCGGCAACACCGGACGCTCCCGCGGTGCCCGTTGCGCCCGCGGAGCCGGTCGCACCGAGGCCCGTTGCGCCCGTGGCCCCCGCGACACCGGTCGCTCCGGTGGCGCCGACGCCCGTCGCGCCGGCTGGACCCGTCGCTCCCGCGGTGCCCGTGGGGCCGGTCGCGCCGGCCGCTCCGGTCGCACCGAGACCCGTCGCGCCCGTCGCTCCATCGACACCGGTCGCCCCGGTGGCACCCACGCCCGCCGCGCCGGCTGGACCCGTCGCTCCCGCAACGCCCGTTGCCCCTGCGACACCGGTCGCCCCGGTGGCGCCGACGCCCGTCGCGCCGCCAGGACCCGTTGCTCCCGCTACGCCCGTCGCCCCCGCTGCGCCCGTCGCGCCCCCGGGGCCGGTCGCGCCGGCCACTCCGGTCGCACCCAGGCCCGTTGCGCCCGTCGCCCCCGCGACACCGGTCGCCCCGGTGGCGCCGACGCCCGTCGCGCCGGCAGGACCCGTTGCTCCCGCTACGCCCGTCACCCCAACCGCGCCCGTCGCGCCCGCGGGGCCGGTCGCGCCGGCCACTCCGGTCGCACCGAGGCCCGTCGCGCCCGTCGCCCCCGCGACACCGGTCGCCCCGGTGGCGCCGACACCCGTCGCGCCGGCAGGACCCGTCGCTCCCGCAACGCCCGTCGCCCCAACGGCGCCCGTGGAGCCGGCGGGGCCGGTCGCGCCCGTGCCCGTCGCGCCGGCTGGTCCCGTGGCGCCAGCCACACCCGTCGCGCCCCCGGCGCCGGTCGCCCCGCCGACACCCGTCGCGCCGGCCGGTCCCGTGGCGCCGGCCACACCCGTCGCGCCCCCGGCACCCGTCGCCCCGCCGGCGCCCGTCGCACCGGCCGGTCCCGTGGCACCGGCCAAGCCCGTCGCCCCCGCGGGCCCAGTGGCCCCGGTCGCGCCTGTCACGCCCGCGGCCCCGGTGGAGCCCGTAGCCCCGACGGCTCCTGTCGCACCCGTTCCCGTGGCGCCCACCGGTCCCGTGGCACCGACCGCGCCCGTGGATCCCTGGGGGCCTGTCGCTCCGCCGACGCCCGTGGCGCCCACCGACCCTGTGGCGCCCGTCGCCCCCACGCCCGTGGAGCCGGTCGCCCCCGTCGCGCCTGCGACGCCCGTGGCGCCCGTCGCGCCCAATCCAGTGGCCCCCGTCGCGCCGATCGCACCGGTCGCACCGGTCGCACCCGCAGCGCCCGTCGCGCCCAGGCCTGTGGCGCCCGTCGCACCGACGGAGCCGGTCGGACCCGTCGCACCCGTCGCACCGGCACTTGCCGTAACGTTCACGTTGGTGAAAGTATAGGTGTAATCGGTGATCGGGGATCCGGTCGTATTGCTGTCCGACACGGTGCCCGGAGTACTACCGTTCGTACTCGTGTACTGTGTTCCGTCCGAAGTCACCAGAACCGGGCTCAGTCCGGTCGGGGCCGCAACCGCAGCCACGATGTAGAGCTCGAAGGTCGTCGAACCGACCGGAACCGAACCTGAGAGGGAGAACGATTGCGGGTTCGTCACGGTCCCCGACGGAGGCAGGACCGCGCCCTGGTTGTACGCCACCAAGTTCGACCCCGTTGCCGGGAACGTGCCGGTGAAAAGTTCAAACCTTGTCGATCCGTTGGCAAAGAGATTTGAAGATACCCCGTTGAGGAATACCTGCCCGTAATTCGCCATGGCCGCACTTTACTCCCTGGATTGCGCACAACGATGAGGCCGCTTCAGCCGATGCAGCCATGAGACGGCGCGCCACCGCGGCGCCAACCGCAAGTCACGTCCGTTCAGCCGAACCCCTGTCGATCAGTGGAAAGCCCCTCTCGCCTCAGATGGCGGTCTGTTCGTGCAGCGAAGCGCGGCCCGCTCCGAGATTTCGACTCCCTCGCGGTGGCCGATATCTGGTGGCTTACCCCGCCTTCTCCCCTGCATCAGTCTTGCCTTGTCCGACACTCGCAGATATTCAAAGTTAGAGATACGATGGCGGCCCCAACTGGTGGAAAAAAGCAGGCGAGATGCGAAAAAATCACACTCGACGACCTGTCCATGGAGATATTTTTCCGCTGTATTTCTTACTAAAAACATTAGATAGCAATCATGTAGCAAAGATTTTTCGACATTTTTCTCTTCATATCCGTCTTAGGGCTTCACGTTTCTTGTGATGAACGCCTTCATAGCGTGCCATGAAACTCTATTCTACCCGCAGATATCCTGTTTACTCCCGCAAAATTTCTGTTATCTGATCAAAAGCGCGCCCACGACAGACACTTCGGGGTCTGTTGCCACTTCACTCGTGGATCGCACCCTATTGACTGGAGGAAATCGGCAATGACGACACCTTACATTGGACAGATCATGCTGTTCGCCGGCACCTTCGCGCCGAAAGGATGGGCGTTCTGCCAGGGACAGATCCTGCCGATTGCCCAGAACCAGGCCCTGTTCGCGATCCTGGGAACAACTTACGGAGGAAACGGGACGACGACCTTCGCACTGCCCGACTTGCGCGGCCGGGTTCCGCTGGGCACCGGGCAGGCGCCCGGCTCGGGCACGAATTATCAGCCGGGGCAGACGGTCGGCTCCGAGTCGACCACCCTCACGGTGGCGCAGATCCCGTCCCACGCCCATTCGGTCGCCGTGACGATGGACGCGACGCCCGGGTCGACCTCTGCGCCGGCCGCCAACACCGGCAACATCGCGCAGGTCGTGCTTGCGGCCGGCAGGCCGCCGACGCTCGCCCCGTCCTTCACGACCGGGACCCCGGCGGCCCCGGTGGCGCTCAACCCGACCACCAGCGGGGTCCAGGGGGGGAGCCAGCCGCACAGCAACCTGCAGCCGTCGATGGCCATGAATTACATCATCGCCCTGCAGGGCGTCTTCCCGAGCCGGAACTGATGGCGGCCCGGTGATGGCGCACCCGGCCACGGCGGCGGACGATCCCGTCCGCCGCCCCGAGCGACCCGGGGACGGGCCGTTCCTGCGCGCGGTCTTCGCCGCCTCGCAGGGCCGCCCCCTCGCCGGGTTGCCCGCCGACCTGCGCGACCTCCTGCTCGCTCAGTGCTGTGCGGGCCAGGCCGCCACCTACCGGGCGCGGCACCCCGCGGCGCGGTTCGACGTGGTCGAGGCGGCCGGCGTGCCGGTCGGCCGCATCGTCACGGAGCGGGGCGCCGACGCCCTGACGATCCTCGACCTCGCGCTCCTGCCGGACTGGCGCGGGCGCGGGTTCGGAACCCGCCTCCTGCGCGACGCGATGGCGGAGGCCGCCGCGTGCGGCCTCCCCGTGCGCCTGACCGTGGCGGCCGACAATGGCCGGGCGCGCCGCCTTTACGCGCGCCTCGGCTTCCGGGAGGTCGCGGCCGGCGACCTCACCCTCGACCTCGCCTGGGACCCCGCCCCCGTGAGCCCGATCCCCGACCGCCTGCGGCTGCCGCTCCGCTTCGACGCCGAGGCCCTGGCGGCCGAGTGCGACGGGCTGGGGCGCGCGCCCTGGATCCGCCACTTCGTCACCGGGAACTACGCGGGCGACTGGGACGTGATCCCCCTGCGCGCGCCGGCCGACGCCACCCATCCGGTGCGGATGATCCACGCCGATCCGGCCTGCCGGGATTTTCGCGACACGCCCTTCCTCGACGCCTGCCCGGCGATTCGCGCGGCGCTCGCCGCCCTCCCCTGCCCCCTCGACGCGGTGCGCCTGATGCGGCTCTCGGCCGGCTCGGTGATCCGCGAGCACCGCGACCCCGACCTCGCCTTCGAGGACGGCGCCGTGCGCCTCCACGTGCCGCTGCGCACCCATGCGGGCGTCGACTTCCGCCTCAACGGCACCCGCGTGACCATGGCGGCGGGAACCTGCTGGTACCTGCGCCTGTCCGACCCCCACAGCGTGCGCAACGACGGGCCGGGCGAGCGCATCCACCTCGTGATCGACGCCCGGGTCGATCCCTGGCTCGCCGCCCTGTTCGCGCGGGCCCGGGAGGCGGCGGCGTGACACCCGCTCCCGGATTCGCGGATTTCGTGCGCCGCGTCGGCGGCGACCCGGCGCTCGCCGCCGCCCTGCGGACCATCGATGAGCGCGACGCCCTGACGGCGGCGGCGGTCGCGGCGGCCGGCCGCCTGGGCTTCGCCGTCACGGAGCGCGACGTCGCGGCCGCCATGGCCGGCAACCGGCACGGCTGGCTCATGCAGACCGCGCCGCTGCCCGCGCCGGGCGAGCCGGGGCCGGTCGAGAACCCCGACCCCGCCGCCCTCGCCGGATGGACGCCGTTCCGCACCGGCTGGGCCGACGGCACCCTCACCCTCGACTGGTGCCACCTCGGCGACCGCCGCCCCACCGCCCCGTTCTTCTTCGAGACCATCGCCCGGGAGATCGGGCACCCGTTCAACGCCGCCTTCCAGCAGCGCAGCCGCGCCGACGGGCTCGCCGCCCGCGCTCCCGGCCTGCCGCCCGCCGGCTTCATCTTCCACATGGCCCGCTGCGGCTCGACCCTCTGCGCCCAGATGCTGGCCGCCGACCCGACCTCCCTGGTCCTCTCCGAGCCCGGGCCCCTGCGCGGCGTGCTGGAGGCCGGGTGGATCCCGGCCCTCGACCCGGCGCGGGTCGACGCGTGGCTGTCCGGCACCTTGTCCGCCCTGGCGCAGCCGCGCTTTCCCGGGGAGGCGCGGGCCATCGTCAAGTTCATGGCCGCGGACGTCCTCGACCTGCCCCGCCTGCAGCGGGTGTTTCCGGCGGTGCCCTGGATCTTCCTCTACCGGGAGCCGCTGGAAGTCGTCGCCTCGCAGGTCCGCCAGGCGGGGGCCGACACGCTCCCGGGCCGGATCGACCCGGCGCGGCTCGGGATCGATCCGGCCGACCTCTTCACCCTCGAACCGTCGATCTACCAGCTGAAGGTGATCGCGGCGCTCGGGCGGGCGGCGCTCGACGACCTCGACCGGGCGCCGGGCCGCGGTCTGGTCCTGCGCTACGACGACCTGCCGGAGGCGCTGTTCACGCGGGTGCTGCCGCATTTCGGGCTGGAGCCGGACGCGGCCACCCGCGCCGCGATGCGGGCGGCGGCGGGGCGGGACGCCAAGGCGCCCGGGACCGCGTTCCGGCCGGACGGGGAGGCCAAGCGGCGGGCGATGGCGGACTGGCGCGAGGCCGCCGCGGCGATCGCCGGGCCGGTCGTCGCGGCCCTCGACGCGGCGCGGGCGCGTTGACAATCCGGGAGACGATCGTCCACACCTCACCTTGAGGTGTGCGTGTCGTCGTGGTCCTCCCGGCAGTCGGGAGGCGCCGCTCGACAGATCATCCGCCGTCACGACCGCGATCGCCCGGAACTTCCCGGGCGCGACATCGGGCCGTCCCGGGGACGGTGCCTCTCCTCATCTCTGCCGGGCGTCGCGGCCGGCGGCCCGGCCGCGCGGCGGGAACCGGTTCAGGAACGGGACGCGATGCCGAGCACCCTCCACATCATCGGTGTTCCTCACACGGTGGCGGACCGCGACCACCTCGTCTGCGCCTTCACGGCCAAGATCCTGCTGTTTCCCGAGATCATCCAGCCCTTCGGCTGGTACGTGGTCGAGTACAGCAACGAGGGCTCGCAGAGCCGCGCCCACGAGCACGTGGTCATGCTCGGCCGCGAGCGGATGCGGCAGCTCAGCCGGCGGCACTCGCGGGAGGATCCCCACCAGCTCGACGTCGACAACCCGCCCCTCAACGAGGCATTCCAGGCGGCGCTGATCCGGGAGCTCAAGGCCCGGACCCGGCCGGGCGACATCGTCTGCCACGTCTGGGGGCCGAACGTCCCGGCCGCCGAGGCGGTGCCGCATTGCCACCACGTGGAGCTGGCGGTGGGCTACGACGCCTCGCCGGGCCTGTCCTTCCGCATCTACGAGAGCAGCGCGTGGATGCACTACCACTACGCCAAGGCCGGGCACGGCGACGGCCACAATTACAAATGGGTCGTGCCGGCCTTCTTCGACGAGGATCTGTGGACGCCCGGGACCGAGACCGGGGACGCCGTCCTGTTTCACGGCCGCGTGACGCCGCGCAAGGGCATCGACACCGTGATGGAGGTCGCCCGGCGGATGCCCGACGTGCCGGTGCACGTCTACGGCCCGGGCGACCCGTCGCCCTGGCTGGAGCGCAAGCCCGAGAACCTGCACTTCAAGGGCATCCTGTTCGGGGACGAGCGGATCCGCGTGGTCCAGCGCGCCCGCTGCGTGCTGACGCCGACCACCTACATCGAGCCCTTCGGCTGCTCCGGGGCGGAGGCGCAGCTCTGCGGCGTGCCGCAGATCGCCACCGCCTTCGGCGCCTTCCAGGAGACCGTGATCGACGGAGTCACCGGCTACCGCTGCCACACGCTGGCCGATTGGGTGGAGGCGATCCGCGCCAGCGGCGACCTCGACCGGGCGCGCATCGCCGCGCTGGCGCGGGAGCGTTACGGCAAGGCCGCGGTGGGCCGGCAGTTCGACTGGGTGCTGCGCCAGCTCGCCGACCTCTCGGGGGACGGCTGGTACGGCACGCGCTCGCGCAAGTTCGAGGCGCTGGCCCGCGACCGCCGCCCCCCCGCGCGCCGGCCGCGGATCTTCCTCTACGTGCCGTATTTCGGGTCGCTGCCGAACTACTTCCCGCTCTATCTGCGCAGCCTGGCGCGGAACGCCGACGTGCTGACGGTCGTCCTGTTCACCGACATCGACCTCGGCGACTACGACCTGCCCGACAACCTCGTCTGCATCCCGATGACCCTCGATGCGCTGCGCGGGCGGCTCGCCGCCTTCCTGGCGCAGGAGCTCGGCACCGCGGTCGCGCCGGAGGCGCTGCTGCGCACGCCCTACAAGATCGTCGACGTCAAGGTCTTGTTGCCGGAACTGTTCCGGGCGCTCGGCGCGCGGCTCGGGGCGACGGAGGAGGATTACGTCGGCTGGGGGGACATCGACCTGATCTACGGCCGCTTCGCGGATTTCCTGCCCCTGGAGCCGGATCGCGACGTCATCGGGGGCTTCCACGGCCACCTCACGGCGTTCCGCAACCGGCCGGCGCTGCGCCGGATCTACCGGGAGGTGCCGGACCTCGTCGCGCTGATCCTATCGCCGGAGGTCCACATCACCGACGAGATCGCCTTCCGGCAGCCCTTCCTCGACTTCGTCGCGGCCCACGCGCTGACGATGTTCTACATCAACCGGTATTTCTGCGACGTGGTGCCGGCCTGCTTCGTGCGGCTGTTCCGGCCGAACGAGCGCGACGTGGAGGCGAGCTTCTTCGACACCTACCATCCCGACCGCGACATCCGCGAGGTGGTCTGCGGTGAGGACGGCCGGCTCACGGTGATCGAGACGGGCGGCCACGCGCGCCAGGCGATCTACTGCCACCTGCAGAAGCGCAGCATGGCGCTGCGGGTGCGCGAGGGCGCGGCGCGCTACGTCATCCGGCGGGACGGGTTCGACGAGGCGTGACGCGCCGTCCGCTTGATCGGAGCGGAAGGCGCGTCAGCAAACCCGTGCGGCGGAACGAAGCCCCCATTCGCCATCCTGCAGCAATCACCCAGGGATGACGCGGACGTGTTCGGAGTTTTCACTGGCGAAGCGACCCCTGTCGGATCCAACCAAAGTGCTTCCCCTCGATGCCAAGCTCCCCTTTTCCGGACGACGGCAGCGACAGCGGAAGGAGATCCGGAAACCAGCACAGGAATCGCCGCGAAGCGGCCCCGACTTCCAGCAACGGTGTTGAAAAGCAGCCGCTTCGCGTCTTCTTGTGCTGGTTTCCGGGTCGCTTTCCGCTGACGCTGCATGCGCCCGGAAAAGGGGGGTGGAGGACCGCAAATCCTCCGACCACCCTACAGCATCTCCAGTGGGGTCTTGCGCCGCGGCGGCGGAAAATCGGCGTCGAGGGTGGCGAGGTCCTCGGGCGTGAGGACGAGGTCGGCCGCGGCGGCATTCTCCTCCACGTGGGCGAGGCTCGCGGCCTTCGGGATCGCCACGAGGTCCGGGCGCCGCAGGGTGAAGGCCAGCGCCACCTGGTATGGCGTCGCCCCGTGCCGGGACGCCACCGCGGCGAGCGCGCCCTCCTGCGGCAGGCGGCCCTGCTCGACCGGAGAATAGGCCATCACGGCGATGCCCCGCGCCGCCATCGCCGGGAAGAGGTCGAATTCCGGGCCGCGGCGGGTGACGTTGTAGAGGACCTGGTTCACCGCGCAGGCCGTTCCGCCGGCCTCGATCAGGTCGTCGACGTCGTCGGTGTCGAAATTGCTGACGCCCCAGGCGCGGATCTGGCCCGCCCGCACCAGCGCCTCCATGCCCGCGACGGTCTCCTCCAGGGCCACGCGCCCGCGCCAGTGCAGCAGGTAGAGGTCGAGCCGGTCGGTGCGCAGCCGCCGCAGGCTCGCCTCGCAGGCCCGGCGCAGGCGGGTCCGGTCGGCATTGTGCGGATAGGCCTTGCTCACCAGGAAGACCCGCTCGCGCAAGGGACCCAGGGCCTCGCCGAGGAAGCTCTCGGTGTCGCCCTCGCCGTACATCTCGGCGGTGTCGATCAGCGTCAGGCCGCGATCGATCCCGGCGCGCAGGGCCTCGGCCTCAGTCCGGCGCTCCCGCGGCACCTCGCCCATCCGCCAGGTGCCCTGGCCGAGGACCGGGACGACGGCGCCGGTGCGGAGCGTGAGGGTGCGCATGGGTCGGGCCTCCGGCCGGCGACGCGCAAGGCCGCCGACGGGAGGGGAATAGGGCGGGCCCGCCCGGCGTCAAACCGCGGGCGCGCCGGCGCGCTCCGGGATCTCCAGGTCGAGAAGGAGCGCGCTCAGGGACTTGCCGTGGGCGTCGAGGGCGAGCGAGCGCGTCACGCCCCCGCCGAGCGCCCCGCGCATCACGAAGTTGAGCGCGCCGAGCTGGGGCAGCGCGTAGCGGACCACCTCGCCGGAGACGATCCCGGCGAAGTGGGCGCGCACCCGCTCGGCCGTCACGTGCCGTTCGAGGAAGGGAAAGTCCGCCGGGTCGTAGGCGATCAGCGAGAGATTCGCGGTGTCGCCCTTGTCGCCCGTGCGGGAATGGGCGAGGTCGCAGAGCTGCATGGTCACGCCTCCAGGATCTGCACGCGGGGCCGGGCGAGCCCGGCCGGCACCAGGGCCGAGCAGACCGCGATCACCTCGCGGGCGGAGGTCCAGGCGCCGCCGCCGCCTGCCGGGCCGTTGGTGTAGAGCGTCTCGACCTCGTTGCCGATCCGCGCCGCCTCCGCGAGGCTGTCGGTGCGGCCCGCCACCCGCAGGCGCACCTCGGAGGGGTCCGGCCCGGGCCGCGCCCCGTGCAGGGCGTCGACCCCGATCAGGTCGAGGCGCAGCTCCCGCGGGTGCAGGCCCGTGAGGCGCAGGCGCTCGCGCACGATCGCGCGGGCGAGTTCGCCCCGCGCCCGGGCGCCGGGCCCCGCGTAGGAGATCTGGCCCTCACCCACGAAACTGTCGCGGTAACCGATCGAGACCTTGAGGAGGCCGGTGGCGGGAGCGCCCCGCGCGCCCGTCACCCGCACCCGGTCGGGGCCGAGGGCCTCCATGGTCACGCCCGAGAAATCCGCCACCACGTCCGGCTGGACGTAGCGGGCCGGGTCGTGGACCTCGTAGAGGAGCTGCTCCTTGCAGGTGCCGAGCGTCACGGCGCCGCCGGAGCCCGGCACCTTGGTGATCTCGACCGTGCCGTCCTCCGCCACGATCCCGATCGGGAAGCCGAGCCGCGCCAGTCCCGCCGCGTCGAGCCCCGGTCCGTCCTTGCGGCCCGGATCCGCGAAGTAGCCGCCGGTGATCTGGCCGGCGCATTCGAGGAGGTGGCCGGCGAGCGTGCCGCGCCCGAGCGCGTCCCAATCGTCGAGGCGCCAGCCGAAGGCGTGGACCAGCGGCCCGAGGAACAGGGCCGGGTCGCCGACCCGGCCGGTGACCACCACGTCGGCGCCGCCCGCCAGCGCCTCGGCGATCGGGGCGGCACCCAGATAGGCGTTGGCCGAGACGACCCGGTCGCCGAGATCCGAGACGCACCCGCCGGTCTCCTCGATCGCGGGATCGAGCCCGCGGATCTCCGCCAGGACGTCGTCGCCCGTCACCGCCGCGACCCTGAGCCCGGCATGGCCCCTCTCGCGCGCGATCGCGCGGACGCGCTCGGCCGCGGCGAGGGGGTTGGCCGCGCCCATATTGGTGACGATCCGGATGCCGCGGCGCCGGCAGGGATCGAGCACGGCCCGCATCCGCGCCTCCAGCAGCGGGTCGTAGCCGAGGGCCGGGTCGCGCAGCCGGGCGGCCTGCGCGAGCGCGATGGTGCGCTCGGCGAGGCATTCGAAGACGAGGACGTCGATCTCGCCCCGCTCGGCGAGTTCGACCGCGGGCTCGATCCGGTCGCCCGCGTAACCGGCTCCGGCGCCCAGGCGCAGGGTTCTCATGGTCGGCCCTCCATCACAGGGGGAAAACGCCGAGGGCGACGCAGGCGAACGTCATCACCACCGACGCGGCGAACAGGAACGGGAAGGTGAACTTCTGGTGGTCGGCGAGATCGATGCCGGTGAGGCCGCAGACCAGGAAGGTGGCGGGCGTGAGCGGGCTGACCGGAAAGCCGGTGGTCATCTGGCCGAGCAGCGCGCCCTGCGCCACCTGGAGCTTCGGAACGCCGAGCTGGCCCGCCACCTCGGCCACCACCGGCAGCACGCCGAAATAGAAGGAATCCGGGTCGAACAGCATGCTGAGCGGCATCGCCACGAGGCCGAGCGCGAAGGGGATGTGCGGGGCGAGACCGGGCGGCACCACGGCGACCGCGCTCTGGGCCATGGCCTTGAGCATGCCGGTGCCCTGCATGATGCCGGTGAACACCCCGGCCGCGAGCAGGATCGACGCCATCAGGATCGCCGCCTTGGCGTGGGCGTCGATGCGCTGGCGCTGCGCGTCCACGCTCGGGTAGTTGATCAGCAGGGCCGCCGCGGTGCCGAGCATGAACATCAGCGCGGGCGGGATCTTCTCGGCCATGAACACCATCGTGCCGAGGACGACGAGCGTGAGCGCGAGGTTGATCCAGAACCGCTCCGGCCGGCGCAGAACCCGCTCGGCCTCGCTGAGGGGCCGCGCCTCGGCCCGGAGGGGCGCTGCCTGGGCCTCGGCCTCGCGCCGGACGCGCTTGAGGCGACGCTCCTCGCGTGAGCCCAGCCACCAGGACACCGCGAAGATGAAGGCGAGGCCCACCGCCTGCACGGCGACGAGCGGCGAGAAGATCTCGGGGATCGGCAGCTTCAGGGCGGCCGAGGCACGGATCATCGGGCCGGTCCAGGGCAGGAAGTTCACGCCCGCCGCCAGCGAGGCCGCGCAGGCGAGGATGCGCCGGTCGATCCCGACCCGATCGTAGAGCGGCAGCATCGCCGGGATCGTGATCAGGAAGGTCACCGCCCCCGAGCCGTCGAGGTGGATGAGGAGCGCGAGCAGGGTCGTGCCGGGAACGATCCGGGTCGGGCGGGTGCCCACCGTCGCGAGGATCCGCTCGATGATCGGGTCGAGCATGCCGGCGTCGCTGACGATCCCGAAGAACAGGATCGCGAACACGAACATGCCGACCACGCCCGCGAGGCTCTGCAGGCCGGTCAGCACGAACTTGCCGGTCTCGAGGCCGAAGCCGCCGATCAGGGCGGCCGCCACCGGGATCACGATCAGCGCGACCAGGGGCGACATCCGCTTCGTCAGGATCGCGGCCAGGAGCAGGGCGATCGTGCCCAGGCCGAGCAGGGCCAGCATGGTTTCCTCCCAGATCTCGACGGCGGACCGCCTGTTCTTTGTCGGCAGGAAACAGCGCCGCGTTCGATCAGACAATTGAAAAGATCGGATCGCAGCGATAGGCATCCGTTATGGATCTCAACCTGCGGCACGTCCGCGCCTTCGTGTCGGTCGCGCATCTGCACAGCTTCACCCGGGCGGCGTCGCTCCTGAACCTGTCTCAGCCGGCGCTGACGGTTCAGATCCGGCGTCTCGAGGAGGCGCTCGGCGTCCGGCTCCTCGACCGCGACAGCCGCAACGTGGCGGCGACCCGCGTCGGGCGCGACCTGCTGCCGGTGTTCCAGCGGGTGCTGCGCGACCTCGACGGCGCGGTGGCGGACACCCGCGCCCTCGCGGCGGGCCGGCACGGCACGGTGCGGATCGCCACCCTCCCGTCCTTCGCGGCGGGGCTGCTGCCCGACGCCATCGCGGCCTTCCGGGCGCGCCACCCGCGGGTGGGCTTCGCGGTCAAGGACGCGATCGCCGGGCGGGTGCTGGACCTCGTGCGGAGCGAGGAGGTCGATCTCGGCATCGTGGGCGGGTCCCTGCGCGACCCGGAGGTCGAGGTGCTGGCGCGGGCCGTCGACACGCTCCACGTGATCTATCCGGAAGGGCATCCGATCGGGGCGCTGCCGGCCGTCACGGTGGAGGCCCTGGCCGCGCACCCGCTGGTGCTGATGGATGCCCAGACCAGCGTCCGCGCGGTGGTGGACGCGGCCTTCGCGACGGTCGGGCGCCCGCCGCTGACGGCCTGCGAGGCGACCTACATGATGACCGCGGTGGGCATGGTGCGGGCGGGCCTCGGCCTGACGATCCTGCCGGGCTCCGCCCGCGAGATCCGCGCCGAACCGAACCTGCGCTCGCGTCCGATCGCCGAGCCGAGCTTCGAGCGGCCAATCGCCCTGATCCGCAAGGCCCGCCGCTCGCTGCCCAAGGCCTCCGAGACCTTCCTGGCGGACCTGCTCCCGCGCTTCGCCGCCCTCGATCCCGCGGGGCCGGCCTGAGCAGCGCGCCCTCCCCTTGGTGAAAAGCGCGCGCCTTCCCACATGCTCGCCGGGCGCCCGGACCGGTCCGGCCGGGGGCGCCGCGTTCGTAACGAGTGATCCATCATGACGTCGATCAAGGTCAGGCCGTGCGGGGACGGCTCCTTCACGGTTTGCTGCAACGGAGGAATCGTCAGCACCGGCCTGACGCGCGCCCAGGCCGACCAGCTCGCCGGCCTGCTGCGCACCATCCAGGAGGACGACCCGCCCGCCCCAAGGCGGTGAGCGGCGGGACGGCCCCGTTCTTACTCAATCCGCTTGATCCCTTCGGCGATTGCTGCCGCAATCGCTCCGGGATGGCGAATTTGGACTTCGCTCAGGCGTGCGGCGCGAGACTCCGCCGCGCGGGCTGCCGATAAGGCACCCGCTTCGATCAAGCGGATTCGATATGAGTTCTTCACCGGCTTCGCCGTCCCTCGCGGATGAAAGCGTGGGCTGATCGGTGGTAGGGACAGGCAAGACTTGACGATGGCCTTCCAAGACGGGCGCGGGAACCCCTCTCCCGAGTGGGAGAGGGGTAGGGGTGAGGGACGGACGCTTCAGCAAGAAGACGCAACCGTGCCGCTGGCAGCTCGACCTTTGGAGTTCAATCCTGAAGCCGAGCCACCCTGCGCGATCTTTGATCGCCCCTGCCCCTCTCCCACTCGGGCTAGCGTGTTCACACTTCGCCTCCCGGCATCAAAAAAGCGCTTCTTTCGCAGTCGCCTGAACGGAACCGAGGAGACCCGCGGGATCCCCTCTCCCGTGCGGGAGAGGGGTAGGGGTGAGGGTCCCGGACCGTGCCGTCATCAAGCGAAGACGGTCGTGCTGGCAGCGGGACACTTCAGAATTCTTGCTGAACCACCTGGACCCTCACCCCTGCCCCTCTCCCGCACGGGAGAGGGGTTTCCCGCGCCACATCCGGGAACCATCGTGTGTCGACGCAAGTATCTGCCCTGTTTTTATTTTTCGCGCTCTGTGAATCCGCTAGCCCACGCGGGAGAGGGGTTCCCGGCGCCATGACCCGCAGAACAGCCGGCCTAAAATCTCGCAGCAACGACCATGTTGTGCGGGCGCGTTCGCGTTAGACCATCCGGCGGGCGAAACCGGCCATCTCGCTCATCGAGGCGCCCACCGCCTTCGTGGCGGCGTCGATCGCCCGGGCGCTCTCGCGCACCCGCTCCACGCTGCCGCCGATGGCGTCCATGTTCCCGGACACCTCCCGGGTCGCCGCCGCCTGCTCGGTGACCGCGGCGGAGACGCGGCCGGACAGGGCGCTCAGTTCCTGGATCGCGCCGCCCACCGTCTCGATCGCCCGCACCGCGTCGCCGGTCGAGCCCTGGACGGCCGCGATCAGCGCGGCAATGTCCTCGGCCGCCCGGGACGACTGTCCGGCCAGCGCCTTGACCTCCGTGGCCACCACCGAGAAGCCCCGGCCCGCCTCCCCGGCGCGGGCCGCCTCGATCGTGGCGTTGAGCGCCAGCAGGTTGGTCTGCTCGGCGACTGCCCGGATCGCGCTCACGGCGTCGCCGATGCGCTCGGCGGCCTGGAGGAGGCCGGTGACGATGCTGCGGGCCTCCTGCGCCTGCGACACGGCGGCGTCGCCCGCGCGCCGCGCCTCGCCGGCATCCCGGGTGAGCCCGTCGATCGAGGCCGCGAAGGCCTGGGTCCCGGCCGCCGCCGCCCGCACCGTCGCGGAGGTCTCGTCGGCCGCCGCGGCGGTCCCGGAGACCTGCGCGGCGACGCCCGCCATGGTGTGGTCGATCTCCTGCAGCTTGACCTCGATCGCCGCCAGGGCCTCCTCGCGCTCGCGGCGCGCCTGCACGGCCCGGGTGGTGTCGGTGGCGTATTTCACCACCTTGGTGGGACGCCCGCTGGCGTCGAGCACCGGGTTGTAGACCGCCTGCAGCCAGACGTCCCGTCCGCCTTTGGCGAGCCGCCGGAACTCGCCCGACTGGAACTCGCCGCGGGCGAGCCGGGCCCAGAAGTCGCGGTAGGCGGCCGACTCGCGCTCGGCCGGATCGACGAACAGGGTGTGGTGGCGCCCGACGATCTCGTCGAGCCCGTAGCCCACCGTCTGCAGGAAATTGTCGTTGGCCCGCAGGATGTGGCCCGAGAGATCGAATTCGATCGCCGCCCGCGAGCGCTCGACCGCCTCGACCTTGCTGCGGTAATCCGCGTCGGTCCGCTTGCGCTCGGTAATGTCCGAGGCGAACTTCACGACCTTGATGATGCGTCCGGTCCGCCCGCGGATCGGGTTGTAGGTCGCCTGGAGCCAGATCTCCCGGCCGCCCTTCCCCAGGCGCCGGTACTCGCCGGACTGGAATTCGCCGCCGGCGAGCGACGCCCAGAACGCCCGGTACGCCGCGCCGTCCTGCTCGGCGGGATCCACGAACATCCGGTGATGCACACCCTTGATCTCACCGAGCGCGTAGCCGACAGTTTTGAGGAACGTCTCGTTGGCGTCGAGGATCGTGCCGTCCGGGGAGAAGGCGATGATCGCCTGCGAACGGCCGAGGGCCTCGATGATGGCGGCGTGGTCACGGCCGAAGAACGACATGCACCTGTCCCGATATGCGGATCGGTTGCACGATCCGTGAGCAGCCCCGCACGGGTCCAGGTTCTTCTTCGCCCCGCCGGGTTCCGCCGCGACCGGCAGACCGAGAGGGCAAACCCCGTATTCCCCGCAGATGAAACTGTCGCGCACAATCATTAACGGCCGGTATTCGCTTCGCGGCCTGCCCGAGACCTGACCCAGCGACGAGCGACATCCCACGTGGATTAATGGGGCGCGTGCGGCCTCCGCGGCGCACGGGCCGCGGACGAGAACCGGTACAAGTTCTTACCTCACGAACAGTCAACTTGAGATTGCAGCACCCGCACCCGCCGAGGGACCTGAGACGGCACCGGGCCGCGGCGAGAGGCGGCGCGCCGGATTGGGTTGCACTGTTCGGGCCTGCGCCGGCGGCCCCCGCGCCAGCCCGGCGAGCCCTCATGGCCCGCATGACCCGCGTCGTGCCGGTCGCGCTCGCTCGCCCGCGCCGCGCCATCGCTGCGGCCGCGGGCGGGTCGGCGCGGGTCGCGGCGCCGGTCAGAAACCGACGCGGTCGCCGCCCTTCAGGCCGAGGATCGCGCGCGCATCGTCGGGACCGGCGATCGCGAGGCCCAGCCCCTCGATGATCTGACGCGCCCGTGCGACCTGGTCGGCGTTCGATTCCGCGAGCTTGCCGGGGCCGATCCAGAGGGAATCCTCCAGCCCGACCCGGACGTTGCCGCCCATGGCGGCGGCCTGGGCGGCGATGGGCAGCTGGTTGCGGCCGGCCCCCAGCACCGACCAGTGATAATCCTGGCCGAACAGCCGGTCGGCGGTGCGCTTCATGTGCGCCACGTCCTCCGGGTGCGGCCCGATCCCGCCCAGGATCCCGAACACGCTCTGCACGAAGAAGGGCGGCTTGATCACGCCCCGGTCGGCGAAGTGGGCAAGCGTGTAGAGATGGCCGATATCGTAGCACTCCACCTCGAACCGGGTGCCGTTCTCGGCGCAGGTGGTCAGGATGTGCTCGATATCCGCGAAGGTGTTCTTGAAGATGCGGTCGCGCGAGCCGGCCAGGTAGGGCTCCTCCCAGTCGTGCTTGAAGCTCTTGAAGCGCTCCAGCATCGGGTAGAGCCCGAAATTCATCGAGCCCATGTTGAGGGAGGCGACCTCCGGCTTGAGGGTCGAGGCGGGCGCGAGGCGCTCCTCGATCCCCATCGTCGGGGCGCCGCCGGTGGTCAGGTTGATGACGCAGTTCGAGCGCTGCTTGATCACCGACAGGAAGGGGTGGAAGGCCTCCGGCCGCTGGTCCGGCTTGCCGGTCTGCGG
The DNA here is from genome assembly GCF_054052225.1 of Methylobacterium sp. JK268. Taxonomy (NCBI): domain Bacteria; kingdom Pseudomonadati; phylum Pseudomonadota; class Alphaproteobacteria; order Hyphomicrobiales; family Methylobacteriaceae; genus Methylobacterium; species Methylobacterium sp. JK268. The sequence continues at coordinate 30,117 of NZ_JBSVZN010000001.1, forward strand.
GTCGCGGGCGTGGAGGTGGACGATCGCCGCCCCGGCCTCGGCGGCGCCGATCGCGGCCTCGGCGATCTCCTCCGGGGTGACCGGCAGGTGCGGCGACATCGACGGCGTGTGGATCGCCCCGGTGACGGCGCAGGTGATGATGACTTTGCGGGCGGCCATGGCGGTGCCTTTCAGGATTGGGCGCGCTTGTGCGCCATCAGGGCGGCGAGGCGGGCGTCGCGGCGGCGCGCGCGCTCGGCGGGGCTCGCCGGGTCCGGCCCGCCCTGCCAGGCGTCCGCGATCCGCGCGAGGGTCTCGGCATCCCAGACCTCGGGCGGGGCCGGGTCCGCGGCAAGGCGGCGGTAGAAGCCGCCGTAGCGGGCGGCGTAGTCGGCGACGCCGCCGGGCGCGTTGAGATCGATGGTGGCGAAGGGGCCGAGGAAGGACCAGCGCAGGCCCAGGCCCTCGGCCACCGTCCGGTCGAGGTCGGCGGGGCTGACCACGCCCTCGGAGACGAGCCGGAAGGCCTCGGACAGCAGCGCCCCCTGCAGGCGGTTGAGCACGAACCCCTCGACCTCCCGGTTCACCGTCACGGGCGCCTGGCCGGACGCGGCGTAGAGGCCGCGCGCCCGCTCGATCACCGCCGGGTCGGTCCAGGGTGCGCCGCAGAGTTCCACCACCGGCACGAGGTGGGGCGGGTTGACCGGGTGCGCGACGAGGCAGCGGGCGCGGCCGGGCAGGTCTTCCGTGAAGCGCGAGGCGACGATCGCCGAGGTGGAGGAGGCGAGGATCGTCTCGGGCGGGCAGAGCGCGTCGAGCTCGGCGAAGAGCGCCCGCTTGGCCTCGACCGTCTCCGGCCCGCTCTCCTGCACGAGGTCGGCACCCTGCACCGCCGCGGCGAGGGTGTCGGTGCAGGCGACCCGGGCGAGGATCGCCGGGATCTCCGCGACGAGGCCGTGCGCCGCGAGCTGCCGCAGGGCCGCCTCGATGTGGGCCGGCGCCGCCGCGAGAGCGGCCGGGTCCCGGTCGGTGAGGCGGATGCGGAAGCCCGCCCGGGCGAAGACCACGGCCCAGGACCGGCCGATCAGGCCGGCTCCGACCAGGGCGACGTTCGGCATGGCAGGGTCCCTCCGGTTACAGCCACAGCACCTGACGGCGCAGATCGATGTCGTCGCGCAGGGCGGCGGACGGGCCGTCATGCACCACCCGGCCGCGCTCCAGCGCGACGGTGCGGTCCGAGAGCGCCAGCGCGAGATCGAGGTTGTGGTCGACGATCACGATCGAGACCTCGCGGCGCAGGGCGTCGAAGGTCTCGAACAGGCCCTCGACCACGGCCGGCGCCAGCCCCTCGAAGGGCTCGTCGAGGAGGAGGACCCGGGTGTCGCCCGAGAGCGCGCGCGCCACCGCCACCATCTGCTGCTCGCCCCCAGACAGGTAGTCGGCGGGCGTGTGCCAGCGCGCGCGCAGGCGCGGGAAATAGGTGAGGATCCGCTCCTCGTCCCAGTGCACCCCGTTACCGGTGCGCCGTCGCAGCCGGCCGAGTTCGAGGTTCTCGGCCACGCTCATTCCGGCGAAGAGCCCCCTCCCCTGCGGCACGTAGCCGATGCCCGCCCGCGCGATCGCGGCGGCCGAGCGCCCGTCGAGGCTCTGGTCCCCGAGGCGGATCTGGCCGGCCGCATGGGGGGCGATGCCCGTGATGGTCTTGAGGCAGGTCGACTTGCCGGCCCCGTTGCGGCCGAGCAGCGCCACGATCTCGGTCTCGTGCACGGCGAAGCTGACACCCGCGAGGATATGGCTCTTGCCGTAGAAGGTGTCGACGCCCTCGAGGGAGAGGAGCGTGCGCCCACCGGCGGCGCTCGGGCGGGGCTTGGACGCGATCGCCGCTGTGCCCGAGCCGATATAGACCTCCTGCACGGCGCGGCTGGAGCGGGCCTCCTCGACGGTGCCGTCGACGAGGACGCGGCCCTCGTTCATCACCGTCACGGCGTCGGCGATCTGGAAGACGCGGTCGATGTCGTGCTCGACCATCAGGACCGGCACCTCGGTCGAGACGCGCTTGATGATGTCGCCGATGCGCTGCCGCTCGCCCGCCGCGAGGCCGGCCAGCGGCTCGTCGAGGAGGAGCAGGCGGGGCTTGGTGGCGAGCGCCACGCCCATGTCGAGGAGGCGCTGGCCGCCGTAGGAGAGGGACCCGGCCTCCGCGCGCTCCAGGCCCGCAAGCCCGAGCCAGCGCAGGATCTCGGCAGTCTCCGCCGCGACGGCACGCCGGCTGCGCGCGTCGCGCCAGGGGTCGAAACGGCCCGGATGTCGGCCCTGCACGGCGAGGCGCACGTTCTCCTCGACGCTGAGCGCCGGAAACAGGTTGGTGATCTGGAAGGAGCGGCCGAGACCGGCCCGGCAGATCCGCTCGGGCGCGAGGCCGGCGATCGAGCGGTCCGCCAGGGTGATGTCGCCGGCATCGGGCCGGAACATCCCGGAGATCAGGTTGAAGGCCGTGGTCTTGCCGGCTCCGTTCGGGCCGATCAGCGCGTGCAGCGTCCGGTCGCGCACCGCGAGCGAGACGTCCTCCACCGCCCGGATGCCCCCGAAGCGCTTGGCGATGCCGGTCGCCCTCAGGATCGCGCCGGCGACGCTCCCGGCCGGGCGCAGGACCTCCGGCAGGCCCTCGGGCGCGCCGGCCCGACGGCCCGCCATGGCGGCGTCCTCGGTGGCGGCGGGGCGGACGAGGTGCAGGACCCGGCGGCCGATGCCCACGAGCCCGTCCGGCGAGAACAGGATGAAGCCGATGAACAGGAGGCCGAACCAGAACAGCCAGTCGCCGGTCCAGATCGAGAGCTGTTCCCGGAACAGGATGAAGAACAGGGCGCCGATCGCCGGCCCCGCGAGGCTGCGCATGCCCCCGATCACCACCATGGCGAGGAGTTCGCCCGAGAAGGCGGTGCCGAGCGGCTCGGCCGAGGCGAAGCGGTGGGTGAAGACTTCGAGCACGCCGGCGAGGCCCGTGACCGCGGCCGAGACCGTGAAGGCGAGGAGCTTGTAGCGGCTGGTCGGGTAGCCGAGGAAGCGCGCCCGCTGCTCGTTCTCGCGGATCGCCTCCAGCACGCTGCCCACCGCCGAGCGGCGCAGGCGCGCGAGCCCGTAGACCACCCCGAACCCGACGAGCGCGACGGTGCCGTACCACGCGAGGGGCCGGTCGAGGTCGAGCCCGGGCAGGGCCGGGCGGACCACGCCCCCGAAGCCGCTCTCGCCGCCGGTGAGCGCCGTCCAGCGATAGGCCACCGTGAAGGTGAGCGCCGAGAGAGCGAGGGTGAGGAGCGAGAAGTAGACGCCGCGCCGCCGCAGGATCAGCAGCCCGAGGAGCAGGGCGATCAGCGCCACGACGACGAGGGCGAAGAGCATCGGCAGCACGAGGCCGCCGGGGAAGAGGGCGCGCTGGCTGATCGCCGCCGCGTAGGCGCCCAAGCCGAAGAAGGCACCGTGGCCGAAGGAGACGAGGCCGGTCTGCCCCACCAGGATGTTGAGGCCTAGGCACGCCACCGCGAAGACCACCACGTCGGTGGCGGTGGTGAGCGTGAGCCCGACCGCCTGCAGGCCGAACGGCAGGACGACCAGGGAGGCCGCCAGGAGGGGAAGCGCGAGCCGGTCCGCGCGGGTCATCGGGCGCTCCCTACTCAAACCGGAGGATGCGCTCGCCGAACAGGCCGCGGGGCCGGACGAGCAGGATGACCGCCATGAGCGCGTAGATCGCCGCCTCGGCGAGGCCCGGGGAGATCAGCACCATCAGGCCGCGGACCACCCCGACGATCAGCGCCGCCGCGACCACGCCCCAGAAGGAGCCGAGCCCGCCGATCACCACGACCACGAAGGCGCCGGTGAGCACCTCCGCGCCCATGGCCGGGTGCACGCCCGAGATCGGCGCCAGCATGACCCCGGCCAGCGCCGCGAGCCCGACGCTGATGACCACGACCGCCGCCATGTAGGGCTTGAGCGAGATGCCGAGCGCCGCGACCATGTCGGGGTTCTGCACGCCCGCCCGCACGACCCGCCCGAAGGTGGTGCGCTGGAGGAGGAACCAGACGGACGCCACCGCCAGCACCACGGCGGCGAGGATGGTCAGCCGGTAGCGCGACAGGATGAAGTCGCCGAGGACGATCTGGCCGCGCAGGGCCTGCGGGATGCCGTAGGGCAGCGGCGGTGCCCCGAAGATCATGCGCAGCGCCTGCTCGGCCACCATGGCGAGGCCGAAGGTGAGGAGGAGCGAGAGGATCGGGTCGGAGCGGTAGAAGCGCCGGAACAGCACCCGCTCCACCACGAGGCCGATGATCCCGACGAGGACGGGCGCCGCCGCGAGGGACCCGAAGAAGCCGAGGCTTGGCGTGAGCACGATGGTGAGGTAGGCGCCGACGGCGAAGAACGCCCCGTGCGCGAGGTTCACGATGCCGCCTAAGCTGAAGATCAGCGAGAGGCCGAGCGCGATCAGCAGGGAGATCGCTCCCAGGAACAGGCCGTTGACGACCTGCTCGGCAGCGAGGGTGAGGAGCATCACGGCGGCAGGGCTCCGACTTCGACAATTCGCTGACGCTCACCCTCCCCCCTCTGCGGGGGAGGGTGCCCCACGGAGTGGGGCGGGAGAGGGGAACCACGCTTCCGGAATTGGCTGAACCGTGGTGCAGGGCGCCAGATCCTGAAGCGTGGTTCCCCTCTCCCGGCTCACTGCGTTCGCCACCCTCCCCCGCAGAGGGGGGAGGGTTCTCCCGCGCCTCATCCTGAACACGGCGGGAGGCTCACCCCTCCATCCGGCACGCCGCCTCCTCGGCGGTGGGGGCGAGCACCTCCAAGTCCTCGTTCGGCCCCGGCAGGGCCGGCGAGGACGAGAAGATGTCCCACTTGTTCTTGACCTGATCGGCCGGCAGCGCGGTGATCGCGTACATCTCGCTGATCAACTGGTGGTCGCGGGCCCTGAAATAGCCGGGACGGGGCTTCATCACGTCGAACTTGGCGCCACCCTCCAGGTAGGAGACCAGTGCCGGCCCCTCCGTCGACTTCGCCTCGCGGATCGCCTGGGCGACGATCCTGACGCCGTTGTAGTCGCCCCAGGCCTGGTTCTCCGGCGGCTTGCCGTACTTCTTGCCGAAGGCGGCCACGAAGGCCTTGGCGGAGGGCGTGTCCACGAGGTGGTGCCACAGGCAGGGCCAGGTGCCGGCGAAGCTGCCCGCGCCGGCGCCCCAGGCGAGCGCGGTGTCGAAGCCGAATCCCGCCACCGGGAAGGGCAGCCCGTACTCGGCATATTGCTTGAGGAAGTTGGTGATCTGGTTGCCCGCGAGGTTCGAGATCACGAGGTCGGGCTTCGCCTGGCGGATCTTGATCAGGTAGGCGGAGAAATCGGTGGCGTCAGTGGGGACGAGTTCGTCCGCCGCGAAGGCGCCGCCGTTGCCCTGCATGAACACCTTGGCGACCCGCAGGAGATCGTGCCCGAAGGCATAGTCGGCGGTGAGCGAGTACCACTTCTTGCCCTTGACGAGCCCGTCCTGGACCAGCGAGCGGCCGACCGCCTTCACGTACATCGAGTTGGCGCCCTCGATGTGGAACATGTAGCGCTTGCAATCCGGGCCGCGCAGCGCGTCCGAATTGGCGCCGGTGTTGAAGAAGGGGGTGTGCCCGCGCTGCGCCACCTGGCCGATCGCCAGCGCCGAGGCGGAGGAGATCTCGCCGACGATCGCCGCCACCTTGTCGCGCTCGACGAAACGCTCCGCCTTGCTCGATGCGGTCTGCGGGTTCACCGAATCCTCGGTGAGGAGCTCGATCCTGCGGCCGTCGATCCCGCCCGCCGCGTTGATCTCCTCGGTGGCGAGCTGAGCCGCCATGACGGCGTACTCGCCGAGCGGCCCGAGGAACCCGGTGCGCGGCGTCAGGTGACCGATCCGGATCGGCCCCGCCTGCGCCCGCACGATGGCCGGCATCGCGAGTGCGGCACCCGCCGCCAAGCCTCCGCGCACGAGGGTGCGGCGCGTCGGCGTCATGCCCTGCGTCATGGGATGCGTCCCCTGCCCTGTGAATCCGCCACGGTCGATTGGCTTGCCGTGATCTGTGATCACACTTAGGCTGCCATCAAACCGAAGGCCTGTCGAGCCCTCGCGCCGCAGGCCCGCGACGGGGTGGAATCGCTTTGGATGAGGCCATCGCCAGGATCGGTCGACGGATCGGCCGGTTGGAGCGGGAAACGCTCGGCGACCGCGTCACCGCGCGCCTGCGCGACCTGCTGATGGCGGGAGAACTCGCCCCGGGCGAGCGCCTGTCCCTGCGCCGGGTCGCCGGGGAACTCGGTACCTCGATGATGCCGGTGCGCGAGGCCGTGTCGCGGCTCGCGGCCGACCGGGCGCTCGAAGTCCTGCCGAACCGCTCCGTGCGGGTGCCGCTGATGGATGCCGGCCAGTTCCGCGAACTGACGCGGGTGCGCCTCGCGGTCGAGGGTTTCGCCGCCGAGGAGGCGGCCCGCGCCCGCGGCGCAGCGGACCTCGCGGCAATCGCCCGGCAGGACGCGATCTTCCGGGAGGAGGCGCGCGCCCTGTCCCCCGACTTCGAGCGGGCGGTGCGGGCGAACCGGGACCTGCACTTCGCGGTCTATGCCGCGTCCGGGCTGCCGACGCTGGTCGGCCTGATCGAGGGGCTGTGGCTGCGCGTCGGGCCGGTGCTGAACCTCGACATGCGGGTCTCGGGCGGGCGCCTCGCGAAGGGCGGGGCCGAGCGGCACCACGCGGCCCTGCTGGCGGCGATCCGCGGCCGGGACGGGGCGGCGGCCCGCGCCGCCCTCGCGGCGGATATCGAGGGCGCGGCCGCCTTCATCGCGGCCGGCGGCCGCCTCGCGGGCGGCGACCGCCAAGCGGACAACGGCCACCAAGCGGGCAGCGGCCCGCCCCAGCCAGGGAGTGTCTGATGGACATGGATGTGAAGGGCCTGCGGGTCCTGGTGACGGCGGGTGCGGGCGGGATCGGGCTGGAGATCGCCCGCGCCTTCCGGGAGGAGGGCGCGCGGGTCCATGTCTGCGACGTGGACGAGGCGGGGCTCGCCGCGCTGCCGGAGGGGATCACCGGGACGCGGGCCGACGTCGCGGATCGCGGCGCGGTCGCGCACCTGTTCGCGGAGGCCACCGCGGCGCTGGGCGGGCTCGACGCGCTCGTGAACAATGCCGGCATCGCCGGGCCGACCGGGCGCGTCGAGGAGATCGGCCCCGAGGAGTGGGACCGCTGCCTCGCGATCTGCCTCACCAGCCAGTTCAACTGCGCGCGCCTCGCGGTGCCGCTGCTTCGGGCGAGCGCCAACCCGTCGATCGCCAACCTGTCCTCGGCGGCGGGCCGCTTCGGCTTCCCCCTGCGCACCCCCTACGCGGCGGCGAAGTGGGGCGTGATCGGCTTCACCAAGTCGCTGTCGCGGGAACTCGGGGCGGACGGGATCCGGGTCAACGCCATCCTGCCCGGCATCGTGGCGGGCGACCGGCAGCGCCGGGTGCTGGAGGCCCGCGCCCAGCGGCGGGGCCTGAGCTTCGCGGAAGCCGAGGCCGAGGCCTTCGCGGCGGCCTCGATCAAGGACTACGTCACGGCCCGCCAGATCGCCGACCAGATCCTGTTCCTGGCCTCGCCGCGCGGGCGGACCATCTCCGGCCAGGCGCTGGCGGTCGACGGCGACCTGCAGATGCTGGCCTGAGCGGCGGCGGCCCCGTCACGCGAGGGGACGGTCGGCGGGCAGCACGATCACCGTCGTGCCGATCGGGGCGCGGCCGTAGAGGTCGATGATGTCCTGGTTGATGAAGCGCACGCAGCCCGACGAGACCGTGGTCCCGATGGTCCAGGGCTCCACGGTCCCGTGAAGCCGGTAGTAGGTGTCCCGCCCGTCGCGATAGAGGTAGAGCGCGCGCGGGCCGAGGGGGTTGCCCTCGCCCCCCGGCAGGCCGTCCCGCACCGGGCCGTAGCGCTCCGGCTCCCGCGCGATCATGGCGGGCGTCGGCCGCCAGCCCGGCCATTCCGCCTTGCGGGCGATCGTGGCGGTCCCCCTGAAGTTGAAGGCCTCCTCGCGGCCGACGCCGACCCCGTAGCGGACCGCGCGGCCGCCCTCCAGGACGAGGTAGGCGTGGCGCGCGGCCGGATCGACCACGATCGTGCCGGGCCGCTGCCCGGTCGGGTCGGCGACCTCCCGCCGCCAGAATCGGGGCGGGATCCGCGCCGGGTCCACGGCCGGGACCGGGTAGGGCTCCGTCGTGATCGCCGCGTACATGGCCACGAAGGCGGGATCGACCGGGTCCTCGGCCACCGCCGCGACGGGCTCCCGCCGCGCCGCGCAGCCCGCGGCCCAGAGGGGAAGGCCGAGGAGAAAGCTCCGTCTCTTCACGATCATGATGTCAGCCGAGGTCACCTGCCGCAGGGATGCAGGCGAGAGAGCCGGATGACGGCATTCCCGTCCAGCGGTTATGAAGACATGAGCGTCATAACCCTTGGTGATCGAATGGACGTCGCCCTCGCCCTGCGCGCCTTCCTGCGGACCGTCGAGCGCGGGTCGGTGACGGCGGCCGCGCGGGATCTCGCCGTGTCGCAGCCGGCGGTCACGAAGCACCTGCGGAACCTCGAGCGCCATGTCGGCGCCCGCCTGCTCGAACGCTCCGCGCGCCTCGTGCGGCCGACGCCGCAGGGCCGCGCCCTCTACGAGGCGAGCCGCTTGGCCCTCGACAGCATCGACGCCGCGCTGGAGGGCGTGCGCCAGGGCATGGGGTTGATCGAGGGCCGGCTGCGCCTGCACGCCCCGTCCTGCCTGGGGGCGAAGTGCCTGCCCGGCCTCGTGATGGCGTTCCAGCGCGCGCATCCGCGGGTGACCGTCGATCTGCTGCTGGAGAACCGGGAGATCGACCTCGTCCACGAGAATCTCGACCTCGCCATCCGGTACGACCGGCCGAGCGCCCAGACCGCGATCGTCCGCCGCCTGGGCACGATCCGGCGGATCGTGGTCGCGGCGCCGGACCTGCTGGCGCGGACCGGCCCGATCGACGCGCCCGCGCGCCTCGCCGCGGTCCCGGTCATCGCGAGCGTCCGGCCGGGCGCCGACGACGACGGCCTCACCCTGCGCCACCGGGACGGGACGACCTGCGCGATCCGGACGACCCCGATCCTGCGGACGAACAACGCCGAGGTCATCACGGCGACCCTGCGGGACGGCCACGCGGCGGGCTCCGTCCAGCAGATCCTCGTCAACGAGGAGTTGCGGGACGGCCGCCTCGTCCGCCTCCTGCCGGACTACGAGGTCCCGGCGACGGAGGCCTATCTCGCCTACCCGTCGGTCCGCTACATGCGGCCCGCGATCCGGGCCTTCACGGATTTCGTGGTCCCGGCCCTGCGCGCCATCGACGGGATCGTGGCCCCCCGGTCCGGCACCGTCGAGGCGCCGGATCCCGCCTGACCCGCGTGCCGGGTCATCGGCGGCGCGGACCGGCGGGGCGCCGCGGCGGGCCGGCCTCGTCCGCCTGGTCGGGGCCCTCCAGGGTCTCCTCCCCGCTCTGGCTCCGGCACCACTCGCGGATGTCCGGGTCGCGGATGCGGCGGCAATAGGAGGCGTCCCCGTCCCGCAGCGACAGGCAGAGGCTGCGCAGATCGGCGCTGTCCAGCACGGCGCACCGCGACGCGTCGTCGTCGGCACTCTCCGCGGCGGCCGTGAGGAGCCCGGCGAGGATCACCATAGACATCATCATCGAAGCAGCGCGGCCAGCCGTTCCGAGCGCCCGATGAGACGCCTGCTTCAGCTATGCTACGCGGGCGCAGCGATTCCGTCAGCCTGGAAGTGGAGCGCGGCCCGCCTGGGATCGGTCGCATCCGGTGGACAAGGCCGCGGCGGGCGCTCACCATCCCCGGATCCGGCGATGAACGGCCGGGTTCGGGAGGACCATCCATGAGAGCCGTGATCCTGGCCGCGCTCGGACTGGCCTGGGCGGCGGCCCCGGCGGCCGCGCAGACGGTCGCGCGTTTCCCGCCCCTGCAGCTCGATCAGATGAACCCGGCCCAGAGGAAGGCCGCCGAGGCCATCCTGTCGGGACCGCGCAAGTCCCTCGACGGGCCGTTCAATGCCTGGCTGCGCTCGCCCGAACTGGGCGACCGGCTCCAGAAGGTCGGGGAATACCTGCGCTTCAACACCAGCCTGCCGCGCGACCTGAACGAGTTCGCGATCCTGATCACCGGGGTCGAGTGGAGCGCGGGCTACGAGTGGTTCGCGCATCAGCCGCTGGCCCTCAAGGCCGGGATGAAGCCGGAGATCCTCGCCGACCTGAAGGCCGGCCGGCGCCCCGCCGGCATGAGCGACGACGAGGCGCTGATCTACGACTTCTCGACACAGCTCCACCGGCAGAAGCAGGTCTCGGATACGCTCTACAAGGGCGTGGTGGCGCGGTTCGGGGAGCAGGGCGCCATGGATCTGATCGCCGTCAACGGCTACTACGACCTCGTCTGCATGACGCTGAACGTGGCGCGGGTGCAGCCGCCGGACGGCGCGACGGAGACGCTGCCGCCGCCGCCGGTCCCGGGGCAGTAGGAGCCCCTCACCGCCAGGAGGACTCGTCCCGCGGCAGGCGGCCGGCATCGTCGACGACGCGCACCCGATGCGGGTGCGCGTCGCCCCAGCGCCAGAACACCACGTTCGCGTCGTCGGGCCCGGCGCCGGGGGCGAAGCTCGGCACCACGATCCCCGCCGCGCCGGCCCCGATCAGCCGCGCGGCCAGGACCCAGCTCGGCGGCGTCGCGCCTCGCAGCGACAGGTCCTCCCACGGGCAGGCGAGATCCTCCGCCGCGACGCCCTGCCCGTCCCGCTCGGCCGGATCGGTCAGGTCGAGGAGGTCGGCGCAGTCGACCGCGTAGGCGCAGACCGTCATGGGCTGCGCCTTGAAGGGAAAGCCCTGCTGCGCTTCGAGCCAGGCGGTCTCCAGGCGGCGCGCCGTGTAGAGGGCCGCCACGCCCTTCGGGTTGAAGCGTCCGCCGTGGAGCGCCGCGCCCTCGCCGGAGGCCGGCGCGAAGGCCCAGCGGGGATGGTGCGCCCGGTAGACCGTTCCGACGAGCCTCACGCGAAGCCGCCGACGGCGATCCGCGCGAGGTAGGTCTTCACGGCCTCGGCCCGGCCGGCCTTCACCAGATCCTCGGCCGTCTGGTCGCCGAACGAGGGCAGCGGCTGCGCCCGGTACCACGCGAAGGCCTGGGGCACCGATCCGGCCCAGGGCAGCACGCGCGTGATGATCTCGACCATGTCGCGCAGCCGCGCCTGCGTGGAGGGCGCCCGCAGACGGGCGGTCTTCGACACGGCATCCCGCGACAGGCCCGCCGCCGCCGCCAGTTCGAGCTTGGAGACCCGCAGCCGCTCGGACAGGCGGCCGGTCTCGATCACCCCGTCCTCGGCGACGAGGTCCGTCAGCACGACACTCGGATGTCCCACGGCTGCCGCTCCATTTGCCCCAAAACAGGGACAATATATGAGGCATGCAGGAATGAGCCGCAAGCATTCCGCCCCATCGCGGCGACGCCGGCCCGCCCGGATGCTATCCGGTCCGGCAACCGGCGCGGCACCGCCGGACAGGGAGGAGACGCCGGCGCATGGGCCTGATCACCTATCTCACCCGCATCCAGTTCGAGCGCGGCGCGATCCGCCTGATCGACGAGGAGCTCGCCCTGCTCGGGGCGAAGCGCCCCCTGATCGTGACCGACCGCGGGATCGTGGCGGCCGGGCTGATCGGGCGCCTCGCGCAGGCGAGCCGCGCGCTCGCCGGGGCGCCGGTCTTCGACGGCACGCCCGAGAACCCGACCGAGGCGGCGGTGATCGCGGCCCGCGACCTCTACCGGGCGGAGGGCTGCGACGCGGTGGTGGCGGTGGGCGGGGGCTCGCCCCTCGACCTCGCTAAGGGCGTGGCGCTCCTCGCGACGCATGACGGCCCCCTCGCCCCCTACGCGGCGGTGCTGGGCGGGATTCCCCGCATCCGGGCCGACCAGCCGCCGGTCGTGGCCATCCCGACCACGGCCGGGACCGGCAGCGAGGTCGGCCGCGCCGCCCTCCTGACCCTGGCGGACGGGCGCAAGCTCGGCTTCATCTCGCCCCACCTGATCCCGAACGTGGCGATCTGCGATCCCGAGCTGACGCTCGGGCTCCCGCCCGGGCTCACCGCCGCGACCGGCATGGACGCGGTCACCCACTGCATCGAGACCTTCCTCAGCCCGCGCCACAACCCGCCGGCCGAGGCGATCGCCCTCGACGGGCTGCGGCGGGCGATGCGCTCCCTGCGACGCGCGGTGCGCGACGGCAGCGACCTCGACGCCCGCGAGGACATGATGATGGCGGCGCTGGAGGGCGGGATGACCTTCCAGAAGGGGCTCGGCGCGGTTCATTCGATGTCGCACGCCCTCGGCGGGCGGCAGGCGCGGCCGCTCCATCACGGCACCCTCAACGCCGTGATCCTGCCCCCCGTGCTGCGCTTCAACGCCCCGGCCTGCGCCGAGAAGTACGGGGCGCTGCGCAACGCGATGGGCCTCGCCCCGGAGGCCGACCTGGCCGAATCCATCGGAGCCTTGAACCGCGACCTCGGCCTGCCGCAGAGCCTCGCGCAGATGGGCGTCACCGCGCAGGAATGCGAGGCGGTGCTGCCCTGGGCGGTGGAGGACCACTCGACGGCGACGAACGGCCGGCCCCTCGGCGCGGAGGAGTTCCGGCGGCTCTTCGCCGAGGCCCTCGGCGCCTGAGGGGGCCGCGGCGCCGGGTGGCCGCGATTGCGCCGCGCCGACCTCCTACCCTAAGGGGAGCGGCGGCCCGGCCGTCGGGCTCCGCGGAGGTCCGACCGTGAACGCACCCACCCGCCGCCGCCGGCTCTCCGGAACGGCCCTTGCCCTCGCCGCGCTCCTCGCCCTCGCCGCCCCGGCCCGGTCCGAGGTGCGCTGGGTCCTGGCGACGGAGTATCCGGAGAGCACCGTCTCGGGTGCCGGGCTCGCGATGCTGGCGGAACGCGTCGCGGCGCGCACGGGGGGCGCCGTCGTGATCGCCCCCGCCTTCGACAACGCCGCGAAGGCGACCTCGGGCGAGATGATCCGGGCGGCGCAGGAGGGGCGCATCACCGGCGGGGACGCCTTCGCGGGCCCGCTCGAAGCGATCGATCCGGTCTTCGGCCTCCCCTCGCTGCCCTTCCTGGTCCGGTCGGTGGAGGCGGCGCGGGACCTCAATGCCCGCGCGCGGCCGCTCTACGAGGCCGTCCTGGCGCGGCGCGGCCTGAAGCTCCTCTACGTGACGATCTGGCCGCCGACGGGGCTGTGGTCGAACCGCGCGCTGTCGGGTCCCGACGCCCTCGCGGGCCTGATCCTGCGCACCTACGACGAGACCTCGGCCGCGGTGATGCGCGCCGCCGGCGCCGAAGCCGTGTTCCTGCCCTTCAGTGAGACGATCGCCCGCGTGAAGGCCGGCACGCTCTCCGGGATCCTGACCTCGGGCGACGGCGGGGCCGGGCGCAGGCTCTGGGACGACCTGCACCACTTCACGGCGATCACCTACGCGGTTCCGATCTCGGTCGCCTTCATTCGCCGCGACGCCTTCGACGCGTTGCCGCCGGAGCAGCAGGCCGCCGTGACCGAGGCCGCCGCCGAGACCGAGCGGCGGCAGGTCGAGCGGCTGGCGACCCGGACGGAGGAGAACTACGCCCGCATGCGCCGGAACGGCGTCGCGATCGCCGATCCCGCCCCGGCCCCGCTCCTGGCGGCCCTGACGCGGGCGGCCGCCCCGGCCATCGCCGCCTGGAAGCGGCGGGTGCCACCGGAGGCGGCGGGGCTCGCGGACGGCGCGGGCGGGCCGTAGGACCGGGGACCGCGGCCGACGCCGCCCCGAGCGGCGGGCCGCCGTCGGTCGCATCCCGGATCGACGCCTTGACGCAGGAGAATTCAAGTCTTTCGAGCGCGTGTTTTCGTAGTATTATTTTCTATTCGCCTCGATCTGGTCTTCGTCGTCCGAATGAGCAAGAATGCGGGCGCGGCGAGGCGGGGATCGTCGATCGACAGCCTCGGTCCCTCTGTCGATCGACGAGAGATCGTTCATTTTCTCACGGGCGGCCGGTATGAGTTCTTTCCTGGACGAGCAGGTGGCGATGGAGCGCCGCGCCATCCGGCTGATCCGCCGGGCCGACGTGCAGGCGGCGCTGGAGGGTCAGGCGGCCCGGTGGCGGGACGGGACCGCGGGCTTCCTGCCCGAGACCTACGCGCAGCTCCGCGCCTCGATCGAGGAGGTCGTGCTGCTGGTCGCCCTCCAGGTGGTCAACGGCGACGCGGCGCGTCCACGGGTGGTGGAGATCTCGGCCGGGCCGCATCGCTGGGGCGGACTGGACGTCCCGGGCGGGCGCTGGGGCATCAACAATCCGGACACGCTCTATTTCGCGGTGCCGATCGCGCGCGGCGCGCGCTACCGCGTCGACGGCCTGCGCCACGCGGATGGCCCCGTCGATCTCAACGTCTCGGTCCAGGTGCCGGATGTCTGGAGCACCCTCGACAATCTCGGCCTGCGTGATCTCGCGGTGGACCCGGACGGCCGCTATCGCATCACCCTCGACGACGCGCCGGCCGGCGGGCGCCGCAACCACCTGCAGATCCGGGAGGGAGGGGGCGTCCTGCTGATCCGGCAGACGCTCGCCGACTGGGCGACGGCGCGGCCCGACGCCCTCGCGATCACGCGCACCGAAGGACCGCCGCCGGGCCCCGAGCCGACGGACGACGATCTCGCCCGGCGGATCGTCGCCCGAATGGAGGTGGTGATCGGCCACAGCCTCGACACGCTGCAGCCGCCGATCTTCCGGCATCCCGTCAACACGATCCCGCAACCGGGCGCGGCGGCCGACAAGCCCGGCTACCTCGTCACGCAGCGCAACGCGCTGGGGCATTTCCGGCTCGACGACGACGAGGCGCTCGTCGCGGTGCTGACCCCAGGCGGCGCCGGCTACGCCGCCCTCACGGCGACGAATGTCTGGGGCGTCACGCCGGACGCGACGCGGCACCAGAACAGTCTGAACAACCATCAGGCGATCCCGAATCCGGACGGCACGATCACCCTGGTCGTGGCCAACCGGGATCCCGGATTCGTCAATTGGATCGACCCGGGCGGATCGCGCGAAGGGATCCTGATGGTCCGCTGGCAGCTCCTGAACGACGGGGGGGCGACCGGCGAGCCGGCCATCGCGGTGCGGCGGGTCTCCCGGGACGCCCTGCCCTCGGCCCTGCCGAAGGACGCGGCGCGCCTCGACCCGGCGCAGCGGCGCCGCCAGCTGGAGGCGCGCGCCCGGGCCTATGCGCGGCGCTTCGCCGACCGGTAGCGCGGGCGCGACGCCGGATGCCGGCTCCCCGCGAGGCCTGCGCGCGCCGGGCCGCCGCCCCGCCGATGCGCGGCGGCGGGCGCCGCGCGACCTCGACCTCCCCTCGTTCGGCCATCCCCATGCCCGACAGCCAATCCGTGCCCCCCGCATGACGGAGCGCTCCTCGATCTCCGACGCCATCGGGGAGCGCCCCGCGCGCGGGGTGCTCTGGCCGGCGCCGCTCCGTCCGGACGGAGCGAGAGCGCTCGGCGCCATCGGGATCCTGATGGTCCTCCTCATCTGGGCGGGCGCCGCGCGGTGGTGGGCGAGCCCGATCCAGCTCCCCGATCCCCTGGCGGTCGCGGCGGCGCTGCGGGATCTCGCGGCGGACGGCGATCTCTGGGCGAACACGCGCGTGAGCCTCGCGCGCGTCCTCGTCAGCCTGCTGCTCGGCGGCGCGCTCGCCGTGCCCCTCGGTCTCCTGATGGGGCTGAACCGCCGGGTCGAGACCCTGGTGGATCCGCTGGTCGAGCTGCTGCGCCCGATCTCGGGAATCGCCTGGATCCCGCTCGCGCTCTTCATCTTCGGCGTCGGGGACGCACTCCCGATCTTCATCCTCGTCTACGTGTCGAGCTTCCAGTTCCTCCTCGCCACCGTCGCCGGCGTGAAGGCGGTCGATCCGAGGCTGACGGCCGCCGCGCGCACGATGGGCGTCGGGCCGGGCGCCATCCTGCTCAGGGTGGTTCTGCCCTCCTGCCTGCCGCACCTGACGGCGGGCCTGCGCCTCGCCTTCGCGGCGGCCTGGTCGGCGATCGTGGCGGCCGAGCTGATCGGGGCGCCGAGCGGCGTCGGCTTCGCGATCGAGTGGTACCGCCAGCTCCTGACGACGCCGAAGGTGTTCGCCTTCATCGCGGTCATCGGCGCCATCGGCATCGTCTTCGATGCCCTGCTCCGCCTGCTGCAGGAGCGCCTGGCGCCGGCCGAACGCCGGGCCGCCGCCACGGCCGCGCGGCCGGGCCGCAAGCCCGCCCTCGCGTGGTCGCTGCTGCTGCCGGCGGCCGCGCTGACCCTCTGGCAGGTCTGGAGCTCCCTCCTGCCCGGCGGCCAGGCCGCCCCGTCGCCCGCGCGGGTCCTGGCGGCGTTCGGCACCCTCGCGGCGGGGGGCCAGCTGCCGGCGGCCCTCCTCGAGAGCCTCGCGCGCGTCCTCGCGGGCTTCGCGCTCGCCCTGGCGCTCGCCGTTCCACTCGGGTTCGCGATGGGGACGAGCCGGCCGGTGCGGGACCTCCTCACGCCGGCCGTCGAGGGATTCCGGCCGATCGCCCCGATGGCGATCCTCCCCGTGGCCATCCTCTGGCTGGGGACGGGCACGCCCACGGCCTGCGCCATCGTCGCCTACGCGGCCTTCTTCCCGATCCTCGCCCACACGGTGCTCGGGGTGACGGGCGTCGACCGGCGGCTCCTGCGCGCCGCGCGCACGATGGGGATCTCCGGACGGGCGATCCGGCTGCGGGTCGTGCTCCCGGGCGCCCTCCCGAGCATCATGCTGGGCGCGCGCATCGGCATGGGAGTGGCCTGGACCGCGATCATCGCGGCGGAACTGGCGGTGGGATCGGCCTCCGGCGGCGGCGGCTCGGGCGGCATCGGGCAGATGATGTTCGTCTTCTACGCCTACAGCGTCGATCTCGACGGGATCGTCGTCTGCATGATCGCGGTGGGGCTCGTCGCCCTGGCGATCGACCGGCTGTTTCGCCTGGCCGAGCAGCGCCTCACGCCCTGGAGATTCGCCGATGGCCGATGAGACGGCCCGCGCCGCCCTGCGCCTGTCGCACGTCAGCAAGAGCTTCGCGGCGCCCGGCCACGGGCGGCCGACGCTGGTGCTCGACGACGTGTCGCTCGCGGTCGCGGCGGGCGAGTTCGTCTGCGTCGTCGGCCCGTCCGGCTGCGGCAAGTCGACGATCCTCAACCTGATCGCGGGCCTGGAGACGCCCAGCGCCGGGACGGTCGAGAAGGACGGCGTTCCCGTCACCGGGCCGGGTCCCGACCGCGGCGTGATGTTCCAGGACTACGCGCTCTATCCGTGGCAGACGGTCGAGGAGAATGTCGGCTTCGGGTTGAACCACGGTACGCCCGGTGCGGGCCTGACGCGGGCCGAACGGCGGGAACGGATCGCCGACGTCATCGACCTCGTGTCCCTGCGGGGCGCGGAGGGCAAGTATCCCCACCAACTCTCGGGCGGCATGCGCCAGCGCGTCGCCCTGGCGCGCCTGCTCGCGAACGGGCCGGACATCCTGCTGATGGACGAGCCCCTCGGCGCCCTCGACGCCCAGACCCGCCTGATCCTCCAGGTCGAGCTGCTGCGGATCTGGGGCGAGCGCCGGCCCCGGGCGCAGCGCAAGACCGTCCTGTTCATCACCCACGATATCGACGAGGCGGTGTTCCTGGCCGACCGCGTCGTGATCCTGAGCCGTCATCCGGGCCGGCTGCGGGCCGAGATCCCCGTCGACCTGCCGCGACCGCGCGGCGACCACACCCGCGCCCTCCCCCGCTTCGGCGCGCTGGCGGAGGAGATCTGGGGCCTGATCCGGGACGAGGCGCGCGCCGCGATCGGCTGACGCGTCCCGACCCCAACCGCAACGAGAGGAGACGACGATGGTCGACACTTGGACCCGCGGCAGCCGAAGGAGCCTGCTCGCCGGCGCGGCCGCCTTCGCGGGCGGCGCGCTCGCGGCCCCCTTCGTGGCCCGCGGCGAGGCGGCGCGGGAGCCGGTCCGGGTCTCGGTGGGCCGGATCCCCTGGGCCGCCGCGAACGCTCCGGTGACCCAGCACATGATCGCGCACAAGCTGTTCGAGGCCCGCGCGGCCGATCAGGGCTACGCGCTCACGGTCGATTGGCGCGACTACCCGACCGCCCTGCCGATGGTCGAGGCGCTGATCGGCAACACCCTCGACATCGGCATGTGGGGGAACACCCCCATCATCCGGGCCATCGCGAACCGGCTGCCCGTCAGCCTGCTCGCGGTCGGGGAGGGTCACCAGCGCTTCGTGATCGCCACCCGGGCGGACTCGCCGCTGCGCACCATCCAGGATCTCCGGGGCAAGACGGTGGGCGCGTTGCTCGGCGGCGACCCCTTCAACGCCTTCGCGCAGATGCTGCGCTGGGAACTCGGCAGCGCCAATCCCCGCGACCACGGCATCCGGCTCGTGAACATTCCGACCCTGGCCCAGGCGGCGCAGGTGCCCGCCGGGCTCGACGCGACCTCGGTCTTCTACCCCGCCTTCCTGCCGGCCAGGGCCACCGGCAGCGTCGCGATCATGAACTCGCACGGCTACACCGAGGCCCATTACCGGGGACCGCTCGGCGAGGGGGCCGGCCTCCTCCTTCCCTCCGTGCGGCAATCGCCCTTCTACCCGGACGGCTACTACCTGCACCGGTCCTTCTGGCTGGCGAACAACGCGCTCCTCGACCACCATCCGAAGCTGGCGCTCGCCTTCCTGGTGGCCCAGCAGGAGGCCCTGTCGGCCCTGTGCGCCAAGGGCGATCCGGGCGCGGTGTCCGACCTCGTCAAGCCCTACTGGAAACTGGAGGCGGAGGACGGCGCGACGGTGGTCAAGGACGACGTGCTGTTCCTGCGCGGCTGGTCCTGGCCCACCGAGGCCGATGCGACCGCGCTCCTCGAAGTGTCCAAGTCCCTCGTGGACAGCAAGGCGATCGCGGCGCCGCTGAGCTGGGAGCAGGTCAAGGGCGCCTTCGCGCGGACGGCGCCGCTCGCCCGGCAGGCCTACGACCTCCTCGGCGCGAAGCCGGACGATGCCGAGTTCGTCCGCACCGGAACCAGCGATCTCCGGGGCCGCCCGGTCTGGCAGATCGACCGCTGGGCCGCCCGCAGCTGAGGCTGCCACGGGCGGGCGGCCCTCACACCACTCCGTTGAGCAACGCCGTCTCCCCGCGCGCGAGCCGGGCGAGGTTCTCGATCAGGATATCGACCACCCGGGTCTCGTGGCGGCGGGTCTCGCCGCCGCTATGGGGCGTCACGATCACCTGTGGCAGCGCCCAGAACGGGGAATCCGGCGGCAGGGGCTCGTCGTGGAAGCAGTCGAGCCCGGCACCGGCGAGGCGGCCCTCGGTGAGCGCCCGCAGCAGCGCCGCCTCCTCCACCACCCGGCCCCGCGCCACGTTGATCAGCAGCGCCCCGGGCTTGAGCGCCGCGAGCGCCGCCGCGTCGATCAGGCCCCGCGTCTCGGGCGTCAACGGGCAGGCCAGCGCCACGATATCGGCCTGCGCCAGCGCCTCGTGGAGCCGGTCGGGCGGCAGCACGGCGTCGGCCTCCGGGCAGGGGCCGGGCTGCCGACGCAGGCCGACGACCCGCATGCCGAAGGCGCGGGCCAGGGTGGCGAGGCGCCGCCCGATCCCGCCGAACCCGACGACCACCAGGGTCTTGCCCGCCGATTCCTCCTCGCGGACGGAGCGGTCGGCGATCATCGGGCGCCAGCGCCGCGCCGCCTGGTTGTCGCGGGCGAGGTGGAGCTGGCGCTGCAGGCTCAGGATCAGCGCCATGGCGTGCTCGGCCACCGCGTTGGCGTTCGACCCCTGCGCACTCGCGAGCCGGATCCCCGCCGCGGCGAGCCGCTCGCGGTCGAACAGGTCGGTGCCGGCGCTCACCGCCTGGATGAAGCGCAGGCGGGGCGCGAGCGGGATCAGGTCGTCCTGCCAGAAGCCCGAGGCGACGAGGACGTCCGCCTCGCCGATCCGGGCTCGCAGCGCCTCCCGGCTCTCGACCGCGAAGAACCGGGCCGGGTGCCCGCGGGCGGCGAAGTCCGGGGCGAGCCGGTAGGCCGCGTGGGCGAAGCAGATCGTGAGGTCTTCCGGGCGCGGCAGACCGGCCATGGCTCTCTCCCTCAGCGCTCGCCGGCCTTCACCCACTTGACCACGTTCGGCGGCTCGTAGGCGCGGATCCGCGCGAGCAGGTCCTCGGGCGTGGTGCCGACGAGGAGCATCGCCCGGTGCGGCGCGCGCACGAAGCCCTGTTGCACGACCTCGTCGAGGAAGGCGAGCAGGCCGTCGTAGAAGCCGCCGACGTTGAGGAGCGCCACCGGCTTGCGGTGGTAGCCGAGCTGGGCCCAGGTCCAGACCTCGAACAATTCCTCGAAGGTGCCGAGCCCGCCCGGCAGCGCCACGAAGCCGTCCGCGAGGTCGGCCATCATCGCCTTGCGCTCGTGCATCGAGGCGACGACGCGCAAGTCGCTCAACCCCTCGTGCCCGATCTCCTTCTCGACGAGCGCGCGGGGCATGATCCCGGTGACGTGTCCGCCCGCCGCCAGCGCGGCATCCGCGACGGCGCCCATCAGCCCGACCTTGCCGCCGCCGTAGACGAGCCCGACACCGCTCAGGGCGAGGTGCCGCCCGAGGGCCTCGGCGCCCTCGCGGTAGTGGGGCAGCGCCCCGTCGCTCGAGCCGCAGAACACGCAGAGCCGCATCGCCAGAACCCTCGCCCGAGGTCCGTGCCTGCCCGCGGGGGTCGCGGCCGTCAAGTCCGCGCGGACCGCCTCACGCGTCGAGGAGGCGTACCCTTGTGCGGATGGCCGAGAGGACGGACTCGGCGAGGGATGGCGGAAAGCCGGGCGGAAGCGCGGCGAGCACCGTTTCGGTCCGCTCCACGGCATGCGCCGCGAGGTCATCGGAGATCCCCCGCAGGACCGATGCCCCGATGCCGGCCAGATCCGCGCTCTGCAGGAAGTGGCGGGGCACGACGTCGTTGACGGCGTAATGCCGGTTCGTCCCGACCGACATCGCGAGCCGGAACGCCTTGCGCTGGATCTGCCCCGCGTCGAGGCTCGGCTGCGCTGTGAGCACGTCGTAGAGGGGCGTCAAGCGGAAGCGTCCGCCCGGCGTGATGAACACGCTGAAGTTCTTCGCATGGCCATCCGTGGCTCCGATCAGCCAGAAGACCACCGCGGCGCGCAGGACGGCGGCGACATCGTCCTCCGGGCGGTCGCTGCCCTTGAGGAGGCCCACGATCTCGCGCAGGCCCGGCCCGCCGTCGGACTGATACTTGCGGCTCGGCGGCACCCCGAGCGCCTGGCAGCAATCCTCTTGCGGCAGGCGCAGCAGGCGCCCGTCCTGCGTCCAGAGCCGGTCGAAGCGTTCGACCACGAGCGTGCGGCGCGCCCCGATCTCGGCGATCTCGGCCCGCGCGGCCGGAACGCCGAGGGCCTCCACCAGCCGCAGGCAGAGATACTCGTTCTCGACGCTGTGCGAGAGGTCGACGCCGTTCGGCAGCCGCCCGATCTGCGGCTTGAGGATGTGCGTCGTCGCGGTCGTGCCGACGGGCTTGAACCAGCGCCCGTCCCGGCGCAACAGCGCCGTCTTCTCCTGAGCGCCCGCGATTGAGATCCGGAAATCCTCGTTCGGGCCGACACCGAGGGGAGCTACGGCGAGGTTCTCCACGAGGCGGGCGAGATCGTCCTCGGTGAGCGGGACGCCGTCGGTGCCGCCGACCGGACCCGGCTCGGCGCCCTCCGGAAGAAACTGCAGCGCCCCAACGCAATCGTGGCCGAGGGCCGAGAGGAGGCTGTAGACGTCCGTGCCCTCGGCCCCGACCCGCTCAGCCACCCGCCGTCGGATCGGATCGCTGTCGGGCAGGAGGTTGTCGAACACGGCGAGGACCGGGGCGCCGACGTAACGCTCCTCCCGGAGCGGCAGGGACAGCGACACCGGGAAGGTGCCGTCGAGGGCCAGCCACTCCGGCGCGTAGCGGAAATCGACGGCGCCCGTCGCCTCCCGCCGGAGCGTCCCGACGCGGCGGCCGTTGGCGAGGACGCTCAAGGGCCGATGCGCCCTGCGGCGGGCCATCAGAACATGTCCTCGATCTCCTGCGCGCTGCCCTGGCTGCGCGGCCGGACGACCAGTTCGAGGCCGAGCGCCGAGAGCACCTCCAGGACGGTGTGGAGCTGCACCGCGGGCTCGCCGGCTTCGAGCCGCGAGACCGTGCCCTGCCGCAGATGCACCCGCTCGCCCAGCGCGGCCTGCGTCAACCCGGCCTGCCGGCGGGCGCGGCGCAGGATGGCGCCGAGCTGCTTCTCGGTCCGGGCAATCTGCTCGCTCATGGCCGTCTCCACGAGACGGATACGCGACGCCGCGCGCGAGGTCCATATACGCGAATGCGGATCATCACAGGAAATACGCATTCGCGTATAACATGAAATGATACGCGAATGCGTATCGATCAGGCCGCGCTCTCGCGCACGACGCCGCGGGCGATCAGGTCGTCGATCTCCGCGGGCGCGTAGCCGTGTGCGGCGAGGATCCGCCGGCTGTGCTCGCCGAGCAGGGGCGCCGGGCCGTGCACGCGGCCGGGCGTGCGCGAGAACTTCACCGGCAGGCCCAGCGTGCGCATCGGGCCGGCGCGGGGATGCTCCACCTCCACCACCATCTCGCGGGCGAGCGTCTGCGGGTCCGCGTGCATCGCGCGGACGTCGAGGACCGGGCCGGCCGGCACGCCCCCCGCCTCCAGCCGCGCCAGCCACGCGGCGGAGGTCGCCTCGCGGAAATAGGCCGAGAGCGCGGCCGCCAGGGCCTCCCGGTGCTGCATCCGGCCGCGATTCTCGGCGAAGCGCGGATCCTGCCCCAGCGCCTCGGCGCCGAGCACCGTGAGGAGCCGCAGCCAGTTCGTCTGGTTGGCGGCGCCGACCGTGATCCAGCCATCCGCGGTCGGGAAGGCCTCGTAGGGCGCGTTGAGCGGATGGGCCGAGCCCATCGGCCCCGGCGCGACGCCGGTGGCGAGCGCGATCGCCGATTGCCAGTAGGTCTGGACGATGCCGGCCTCGAACAGCGAGGTGTCGACCTCCTGACCCTCGCCGGTCTTGAGGCGGTGCACGTAGGCGGCGAGCACGCCCATGGCCGCCACGATGCCGGCGGTGATGTCGGTGACCGGCGCCCCGCTCTTCACCGGCGGACGGCCCGGCCCCTCGCCGGTGATGCTCATGAGCCCGCTCATGCCCTGGGCGACGAGGTCGAAGCCGGCCCGGTCCGCGTAGGGGCCGGTGCGCCCGAAGCCCGAGAGCGAGCAGTAGATCAGGCCCGGATTCTCCTCCCGCAGGGTGGAATAGCCGAAGCCCAGCCGCTCCATCGTGCCGGCGCGGTAGTTCTCGATCAGCACGTCCGCGTCCCGCAGCAGGCGGCGCAGCACCGCCTTGCCGTCCGGGTGCTTGAGGTCGAGGGCGATCCCGGTCTTGCCGCGGTTCATCATCATGTAGGCGGCGCTCTCGCCCCCCTGCACGGGCGGCGTCATGCGGCGGGTGTCGTCCCCGCCCTCGCTCTTCTCGACCTTGACGACCTCCGCCCCCATGTCGGCGAGCATCAGGCCGCAGACCGGACCCGCCATGATGTGGGCGAGCTCGATCACCTTCACGCCCGCGAGGGGCCCCTGTCGCGTGCTCATCGTGCCGCCGCTCCCTCGACCGGCGCCACCGCGGGCCCGCCGGGGGCGGGCTCGTCGACGAAGCGGCGCTCGGGATGCATCGTGAAGGCGAGGAGCGCCCCTGCCAACAGCAGGCCGACCGAGCCCGCGAAGGGCAGGACCCAGTTGCCCGTGAGGTCGACGATCCACCCGAAGGCGAGGGGCGACACGATCGCGGCCACCGCCGAGCCGGTGTTCATCAGCCCGCTCGCCGTGCCGGAATACTGGGGCGCGATGTCCATCGGCACCGACCAGATCGGGCCGATCACCAGTTCGAGGAAGAAGAACCCGGCCGAGAGCAGGACCGCGATCGTCGTGAGGTCGCGGGTGAGGAAGACGCCGACGAGGAACCCCGCCGCGCCGAGGAAGCCGAGCAGGATGATGCCGAGCCGCGCGAGCTTCAGGTTGCCGGTCCGGGTCAGGATGTGGTCCGACAGCACGCCGCCCAGGGCGTCGCCGACCACGCCCGCGAAGAACACGCCCGAGGCGAACAGGGCCGAGTTCTTGAGGTCGAGCCCGTAGCCCTCCTTGAAGAAGGAGGGCAGCCAGTTGAGGAACAGCCACAGCGTCCAGCCGTAGCAGAAATAGGTCACCGTCACCGGCAGCATGCGGCGGGTGAGGCGGCCCCAGGGCACATGGCTGCGCCGGCCCACGGGCCGGGCGGGCGGCAACGCGGCCAGTTCGCCGGGCGTGATGCGGGCGTGCTCGCGCGGGTCGTCGCGGAAGTAGCCGTACCACGCGAGCACCCAGACGAAGCTCGCGATCCCCAGCACCACGAAGCTCCAGCGCCAGCCCACCAGCACGATCAGGAGCGCCACCACCGGCGGCGCCACCGCGTTGCCGAGGCGCGCGAAGGCGTGGGTGATGCCCTGCGCGAAGCCGCGGCGGCCCGCCGCCGTCCAGTTCTGCATCGCCCGCGTGGCGGTCGGGAAGGTCGCGCCCTCGCCGAAGCCGAGGAGCATGCGGGCCAGGAACAGCGACACCATCCCGCCCGCGAAGCCCGTCAGCACCGTGGCGGCCGCCCAGATCATGCCGCAGACGAGCAGCGTGCGCCGCGCCCCGAACCGGTCGCCCACCGAGCCGCCGATCACCTGGAACACCGCGTACGGGTAGGCGAAGGCCGAGAAGATCAACCCGAGCTGCGTGTTCGTCAGCCCGAGGTCCTGCTTGATGTGGCTCGCCGCCGTGCCGACGTTGACCCGATCGATATAGGTGATGAAGTACATCAGACAGAGCAGCAGCAGCACGCTCGTCGTCGCCTTGACCCGCACCCGCATGGGCGTCTCGCTCCCTGGCAGCGGCGGGTCGTCCCCTCCGCGTTTCCTCGTGGCGCCCGCCGTCGTGCCGCGGCAGGTCGGGCCAAATTGGCATTACGAATTTTGAATACATTATCTGACCGCCGCGGGGGCTGGCAATCCGCTCACGCGGCGGATCCGGCCGGTCGCAGGGATCCCGGACAGAGATCCGGTCATGGACCCGGCCAGCGGGGCGCCGGAACGATTGCGGACGATCCGCGGGTCGCCGGGGCGGGATCCGAATCATCGTTGCGCAACGGCGGAGTCGCCGGGCATCACGTCGACGAAAGTCTTTCCGCGCTCCCCATCGTCGCGCATCGCGGGACCGCAACCGAGATCGCGATCGCGCCGCCGGCGCCGTCCTTTGATCGTCGGGGGACAGGGCGGTTGCGCGGCGGTGTGGCACCCGCGACATAGGCGGGGGCCGCCGCGCAACGATACAGATCGTCCACCTTTCTCCGCTCGAATGACGACCGGTCGCGCTCCCGCGAGAACCGCTCCCCGCTTGGCCAGGTCCCCGATGACGACGCTCCCCCAAGGCAATCCGCTCGCCGGCACGCTGCTCTGCCTCGCGGCCGTGCTGGCCATCGTGGCGGGGGGCATCTCCTACCTGCGCTACAGCTACCACGCACACGACGAGATGAGCCGGCTCGCCGCCATCGCCCGCCTGGAGGCGGGGTCTCCCCTCGGGCGCGACCGCCACCGCGCCGGCCGCTTCGAGCCCGGGGCCGCCGACCGTCAGGAGGAGATGCCGGAGACGGAGTACGCGGAATAGCCTGCGGCCCGGTCCCGACCGAGAATCGACCACAACATCCTGCGGCCTTACTGACGTCACGATCCTCCGCTACAGTCGAACACTGGAAACACCGGAGAAATCCGGGCACAGTCGACCTCGCGCGGAGAGTTCCCGATGACGATCGCCGTGCCGTCCGCCGCGCGCTATCCGCTGACCGTCTGGGGCATCGCGGTGGGCACGCTCGTCGTGGCCCTGGCGCAGGCCGCCTACGCGCGGGCGATCGGGGCCGACGGCCTGTTCGAGGACGCGCGCAGCTTCGGCTACGACATCCTCCTCAACGCGGTCGCGGCCTTCGTTTTCGGGCGGGGCGAGCGGGCGGAGCGGATCTCCGCCCTGATGGTGGCGGGGCTCATGATGGCGTCCGGGGTGCAGTCGCTGTGCGACGGGTGGCGGGATCTCTTCGTCCCCGACAAGACCAGCACCGCGGTGGTGGCCCTCTCGCTGGCCACGAGCTGCGGCGTGTCCGGTCTCGCCGCCGCCGCGCTCTCCCGGTTCCGTGGGGACGCCAATCCCCTGGTGGCGGCGACGTGGCTCAACGCCCGCAACGACGCGATCTCGAACGGCCTGATGGGAGCGATCGGCTTCGGGTCGTTCATGGCCTCGACCACCTGGGTCGATTGCGGCCTCGACCTGATCGCGGCGGCGCTCTCGTTCCAGGCCGCCGGCTCGGTCTTCGTCTCCAGCGTCCTGCGCCGGGAGGCGGCGCGCGGAGACACCCCCGCCCTGGCGGCACCGACCTGCGCCTCCTGACCGGGATGCCGGGTCCCGCGGGGGAGCGGGCGCGGGTCGGCGCCTTCCTGCTGATGGCGCTGATCTGGGGCCTGACCTGGCTGCCGACCAAGCTCGCCGCCGAGGTCGTGCCGCCGCTGTTCCTCGCGGCCATCCGCTTCAGCCTCGCCGGGCTCGGCTATCTCGGCCTGGTGCTGGCGCTGCGGCTGCCCCTGCGGGTCGCCCAGCCGGGGCGGCTCCTCCTCGCATCCCTCCTCATCACCACTTTCTCCTACGGGCTGCTGTTCTGGGGCGTCGCGCGGGCGCCGACCGGGCTCGCGGCGGTGGTGAACCTCGCGCTGATGCCGATCTTCGTCGTCCTCGTGGGGGCGCTGCACGGCGAGGAGCGGATCACCGGGCGGCGGCTCGGGGCGATCGCACTCGGCGTGATCGGCCTCGGGCTCCTCTACGCCGGACGGGTCGGCGGGGGGAGCGACGCGGCGGGCGTCGGCCTCGCGGCGGTGGCGGCCGGAACGCTCAGCTACGCCTGGGGCGCGGTGGCGAGCCGCCCGCTGATGCAGGCGATGCACCCGGTCGCCCTCGCCTTCTGGGAGACGAGCCTCGGCGCGCTCGGCCTCGTTCCGGTCACGCTCCTCGCCGAGGGCTACGATCCCTCCCGTTTCGCGGCGCTGGCCGACCCGCGGGCCGCGTTCGGGCTCGCCCTGATGGTGGTGGGCGGCTCGCTCGGCGCCTTCACGATCTATCTCTGGCTGCTGCGCGCCTGGGGCGCGTTCCGGGCCGGGCTCTACGCCTTCGTCAGCCCGGCGGTGGCGGTGGTGGTCGGCGTGGCCGCCGCCGGGGAGGCTATCGGCCGGTTCGAGGCGCTCGGCATGGCGGTCCTGGCCGGCGCCACCGGCCTGGCCCTCGCCGAACGGCGGGAGGCGGCGCCCAGTTGAGCCCGCCGGGCTTCGGATCGCGTGCTGACGCGGCGAGACGGCGAGCGGGACGGGTCCGGCCATGCGGGGACCCTACCAGGGCGCCGGTTCCCCGCTCAGCGCCTCGTAGGGCGGGGGCGTGGCGGGGAGCCGGCGCCCGCGGCGCAGCACGATCCGGTCGGCCTGCGGCCGCGCCACTACCTCGTCGAGGCGGCGCGCGGCGAGCAGGATCAGGTCGGCCGGACCGCCGACCCGGATCCGGCCCGCCTCCGGCACCCCCATCATCCCGGCCGGGACCGGGCCGACCAGGGCCGGCGCCGCCCCGAACGGGTGGTCGAGGTGGAGGATCCGCACGGCCTGGCGCCAGGTGTCGAGGACGTCGTGGTCGCCGTAGGCGTGGAACCCGTCGC
Organism: Methylobacterium sp. JK268; assembly: GCF_054052225.1. NCBI lineage: Bacteria > Pseudomonadati > Pseudomonadota > Alphaproteobacteria > Hyphomicrobiales > Methylobacteriaceae > Methylobacterium > Methylobacterium sp. JK268. Next base: position 58,024 of record NZ_JBSVZN010000001.1, read on the forward strand.
GGCAATTGTCGCCGGCCACCGCCACGGTCACGCCCGCCGCCAGCAGTTCCTGCACCGGGGCGGGGCCGCGCCAGCGCGGCGTCCGGCCCCTGTGCCGGTCCTGGAGATACAGGTTCACGGTCGGCAGCGTGACGACGCGGATCCCGGCCGCGGCCACCCGGGCGATGGCGGCGGCGGCCTGATCCGGCGGCTGCAGGGCAAGGCTGCAGCAATGGCCGCAGGTGACCCGGCCCTCGTAGCCGTGGCGGAGCACCGCCCGGGCCACCGCGTCGAGGGAATCCGCCGTCGGATCGCCGGTCTCGTCGACGTGGAGGTCGAGGTCGAGATCGCGCGCCCGGGCGAGCCCGAACAGCCGGTCGAGGAGATCCTCCCGCTCGGCGAAGCTCGGGCCCTGGGGCGCGCCGACCGCCCGCGTCACGCCGCCGAGGAGGCCGCCCGAGGCGGCGACGAGGTCGGCGAGGCGCGCTCCGTGCTCGCGCCCGTAGGCGTCGAGTGGGGCCAGCGCGACGCCCTGGAGCGCGATCCGGCCGGCCCAGGCGTCCCGCAGATCGCGGAACACGGCCCAGGTCGTGGCCGCCTGGTCGCGCAGCGGCCCGCCCTCCTGGCTGTCGAGATGGGTGCGGATCGCCGCCACCCCGTGCGCCTCCGCGCAGGCGAGCCCGAACGCCATGCGCCGCCGCAGGTCGTCGGCGGTCCAGTGCGCGGTGCGGTCCTGGCGCGTGGCGTCGAGGGCACCCGCGAAGTCGCCGGCGGGATTGGGCGAGCGGTCGACGGTGTGGCCCTTGTCGAGATGGGCGTGCACGTCGACGAGGCGCGGCCAGGCGTGGCGCCCGGCGAGGTCGAGGGACGGGAGGTCCGCCGCGCCCGCTCCGGCCGGCAGGATCGCGTCGAGGCGCCCCGCTGCCACGACGAGGTCGAGGAGCGGGTTGCCCTCCGGGTCGCGGATCGCCCCGGGCGGCACGCCCTCCGCCAGGAAGGGCGCGGGCACGCAGGCGCGGCGCAGGACGTAGGCCGGGGCGTCGGGGATGGGCATCGGCACGGATCTCTCGGGGCGACCGAGCCCTGTCACCGCACGGGGCGAGCGGGACGGGGGAGGATGACGGCTCCTCCACCCGATTGTCCTCACCCCTTTTCCGGACGACTGAAGCGTTAGCGGAAGGAGATCCGGAAACCAGCGCGAGAATCGCCGCGAAGCGGCTCCGCATGCCAGCATCGTTGCTGACACGCAGTCGCTTCGCGGAGTCTTGTGCTGGTTTCCGGGTCGCATTCCGCTGTCGCTGCATGCGCCCGGAAAAGGGGGGAGAGCGAGAGAGTCGCTCGCTCCCCGATCGCGACGGCCTCGGCCGCGCGCCGCCCTACTCCGCGGCCTCGGCGTAATCCGACACCGGCGGGCAGCTGCAGACGAGGTTGCGGTCGCCGTAGGCGTTGTCGACGCGGTTCACCGGCGGCCAGTACTTGTCCATGCCGAGCGACCCCGCCGGGAAGCAGGCCGATTCCCGCGAATAGGGCCGGTCCCACTCCCCGATCAGGTCCTGCACCGTGTGGGGCGCCTGCTTGAGCGGGTTGTTCGCCCGGTCGGCCCGGCCCTCCTCGATCGCCCGGATCTCCTCGCGGATCGACAGCATCGCGTCGCAGAAGCGGTCGATCTCGGCCTTGGTCTCGGATTCGGTCGGCTCGATCATCAGCGTGCCGGCCACCGGCCAGCTCATCGTCGGCGGGTGGAAGCCGCAATCGATCAGCCGCTTGGCGATGTCCTCGACCGTGACGCCGGCGCTCTTCTGGAAGGGGCGCACGTCGACGATGCATTCGTGCGCCACGCGCCCGTTCCGGCCCGTGTAGACGATCGAATAGGCCCCTTCGAGCCGCCGCGCGATGTAGTTGGCGTTGAGGATCGCCACGCGGGTCGCCTGGGCGAGGCCGCGCCCGCCCATCATCAGGCAGTAGCTCCAGGAGATCGGCAGGATCGAGGCCGAGCCGAAGGGCGCGGCCGAGACCGCACCCTCCTCCCCGCTGCGCGGGTCTTTGGGCAGGTGGGGGATCAGATGCGCCTTGACGCCGATCGGGCCCATGCCGGGGCCGCCGCCGCCATGCGGGATGCAGAACGTCTTGTGCAGGTTGAGGTGGCTGACATCCGCCCCAATGTCGCCCGGCCGCGCGAGGCCGACGAGCGCGTTGAGGTTGGCGCCGTCGAGATAGACCTGGCCGCCGTGGTGATGGGTGATCTCGCAGATCTCCCGCACCCGGGTCTCGAACACCCCGTGGGTCGACGGGTAGGTGATCATGCAGGCGGCGAGCTTGTCCGCGTGCTGCTCCGCCTTGCGGCGGAAATCCTCCACGTCGACGTTGCCCTGCGGGTCGGCGCCGACCACCACCACGGTCATCCCGCACATCTGCGCCGAGGCCGGGTTGGTGCCGTGCGCCGAGGAGGGGATCAGGCAGACATTGCGGTGCCCCTCGCCGCGGGCGAGGTGGTAGCCGCGGATGGCCAAGAGCCCCGCATACTCGCCCTGCGCGCCGGAATTCGGCTGCATCGAGATCGCGTCGTAGCCGGTGATGGCGCAGAGCTTGGCCGAGAGGTCCCCGATCAGCTCGGCGTAGCCCTCCGCCTGGTCGGCCGGCACGAAGGGATGGATCTCGGCGAATTCCGGCCAGGAGATCGGCAGCATCTCCGCCGTGGCGTTGAGCTTCATCGTGCAGGAGCCGAGCGGGATCATGGTGCGGTCGAGCGCCAGATCGCGGTCGGCGAGACGGCGCATGTAGCGCGTCATCTCGCTCTCGGCCCGGTTCATGTGGAAGATCGGGTGGGTCAGGTAGGCGGAGGTCCGCACGAGGTCGGCCGGCAGCCGCGGCTCGGGCCAGGATTCGTCGTAGACGAGGTCGAGACCGCCGAAGGCCCGCCACACCGCCTGGATGATGTCCGGCCGCGTGCGCTCGTCCACCGTGATGCCGATGCGGTCCTCGCCGATCTTGCGCAGGTTCACGCCGTTCTCGACGGCGCTGCGCAGGATCAGCCCCTGGAAGGGGCCGACCGCGACGGTGACCGTGTCGAAGAACTCCTTCGGCTCCACCTGAAAGCCGAGCCGGGTGAGGCCGTCGGCGAGCCGCACCGCGTCCCGGTGCACGCGCTGGGCGATGGCCTTGAGGCCCTCCGGCCCGTGATAGACCGCGTACATCGAGGCGACGACCGCGAGCAGCACCTGGCTGGTGCAGATGTTCGAGGTCGCCTTCTCGCGGCGGATATGCTGCTCGCGGGTCTGGAGGGCGAGCCGGTAGGCGCGCTGGCCGCGGGCATCGACCGAGACGCCGACGATGCGGCCGGGCAGCGAGCGCTTGTGGGCGTCACGGGTCGCCATGTAGGCGGCGTGCGGGCCGCCGAAGCCCATCGGCACGCCGTAGCGCTGCATCGAGCCGATGGCGATGTCGGCGCCCATCTCACCCGGCGCCTTGAGGAGCGTGAGGGCGAGGGGATCGGCCGCCACGGTGGCGATGGCGCCGGCCGCGTGGAGCGCGGCGATCGGGCCGGTGAAGTCCCGGATGGCGCCGCTCACGCCCGGATACTGGAACAGCGCCCCGAACACTGCGGCCGGGTCGAGGTCGGCGAAGGGGTTGCCGACGACGATCCGGATCCCGAGCGGCGCCGCGCGGGTGCGCAGGACCGCGAGCGTCTGGGGCAGGCAGTCCCGGTCGACGAAGAACGCCTCGGCCTTCGAGGTCGCGACGCGGTGGGCCATGCCCATCGCCTCGGCGGCGGCGGTGGCCTCGTCGAGGAGCGAGGCATTGGCGATGTCGAGCGCGGTGAGGTCGCAGACCAGCGTCTGGAAGTTCAGCAGCGCCTCGAGGCGGCCCTGGCTGATCTCCGGCTGGTAGGGCGAGTAGGCCGTGTACCAGGCCGGGTTCTCGAAGATGTTGCGCTGGATCGCGGGCGGCATGGTGGTGCCGTGGTAGCCCTGGCCGATCAGCGAGACGAGGAGCCGGTTCTTGTCGGCGATGGCGCGCATCCGCTCGATGGCGCGCCGCTCGGTGAGCGGTTGGCCGAAGGCGAGCGGCGCCTCCTGGCGGATGTCCGGCGGCAGCGTCTCGTCGATCAGCGCGTCGAGGCTCGGGGCGCCGACCTGCCGGAGCATCTCGGCCATCTCGCCGAGCGTCGGGCCGATGTGGCGGCGGTTGGCGAAGTCGTAGGGGTCGTAGGCAGCCATGGCGGGGACCTCTCCGACCGTTACTTGGGCAGGGCCGCGTAGGCGGCCTCGTCCAACAGGGCCTCCATGGCGGCCGGGTCCGAGAGGCGCATGCGATAGAGCCAGCCCGCCCCCTGCGGGTCGGCGTTGACGGTCTCCGGGCTCGCCACGACGGCCTCGTTGACCTCGGTCACCTCGCCGTCGAGGGGGGCGTAGACCTCGGAGGCGGCCTTGACCGACTCGACCACCGCCGCGGCGGAGCCCTTCGTCAGGGCGGCCCCGACCTTGGGCAGTTCGACGAAGACGAGGTCGCCGAGCTGCTCGGCGGCGTGGGCGGTGATGCCGACCGTGGCGACGTCGCCCTCGAGCTTCAGCCACTCGTGCTCTTCGGTGAAACGCAGCATGGGATGTCTCCGGCGGCTCAATCGCGCTTGAAGGTGGCGGGGAGGAAGGGAAGCGGGGTGACGACGAGGGGCAGGGCCTGCCCCCGCACCTCGGCGTAGAGCCGGGTGCCGGGCGCCGCGTGGGACGTGGCGACGTAGCCCATGGCGACGGGCGCCCCGAGGCTCGGGCCGAAGCTGCCGGAGGTGACGCTGCCGAGGGATACGCCGCCGGGCTCGGCGAGGAGCGGGGCGCCGGCGCGCACCGGGGCGCGGCCCTCGGGCCTGAGGCCGACGCGGCGGCGGGCCGTGCCCTCCTCCAGTTCGCGCAGGATCCGCTCGGCGCCCGGGAAGCCGCCCGCGCGGGCGCCGCCGCGGCGCCGCACCTTCGGGATGGCGAAGGTCAGCGCCGCCTCCACCGGGCTCGTGGTCGCGTCGATGTCGGAGCCGTGCAGGCACAGGCCCGCTTCGAGCCGCAGGGTGTCGCGGGCCCCCAATCCGACCGGGGCCACGCCGGGCTGGGCGAGGAGCGCCTCCGCCACCGCCTCGGCCCCTTGGGCGGGAACCGAGATCTCGAACCCGTCCTCGCCGGTATAGCCGGACCGCGCCACGAAGCCCGGATGGCCGAGCAGCGTGACGGGCAGCACGTCGAGGAAGCGCATCCGCGTCACCTCGGGCGCCAGCGCGGCGAGGGCCGCCTCGGCAGCCGGGCCCTGCAGGGCGAGGAGGGCGTCGGGGGTCGCCGCGACGGTGATGTCCGCCGGGAGATGCGCCCGGATCCGGTCGAAATCCGCCCGCTTGTTGGCGGCATTCACCACCACGACGACGTGGTCGGGGAAGCGCGCGACCATCAGGTCGTCGAGGATGCCGCCCGCGTCATCGGTGAGGAGGCCGTAGCGCTGCCGCCCCGGCTTCAGCCCGACGAGATCGGCGGGGATCAGGGCTTCCAGCGCCAGGGCGATGCGCTCCGGGTCTGCGCCGGACAGCCGGATCTGCCCCATGTGGGAGACATCGAACAGGCCGGCCGCGGTGCGGGTCTGGGTGTGTTCCTTGAGCTGACCCGCCGGGTAGTGCAGCGGCATGGCGTAGCCCGCGAAGGGCACCATCCGCGCCCCGAGGCGCTGGTGGAGATCGTGCAGGGGCGTGGTGGCGAGGGCAACCGGCTCGGCGGGCTGCGCATGCATCTCAGGGTCCTCCGCGACAAGCGAGACCGACCTCGCTCACGCGAGGCGGCCACCCCCATCTGTCGCGGGTACCTGAGAGCTTCCCTCACACGGGGTGCGAGGTTTCTCCTTCGGTGGGCGCCGGACGGCACCTCTCTCCAGATCGTCCAACGATGCGGTGATTGTGCCTGAGAGTTTCCGGGGGTGGTTGCTCCGTCGGCGCCATGGCCGGCCTCGCGGCCGGACTGGGCTCTCCCGCATCGCCCTTTCGGACGGGGGGACCAAAGCACAAGAGCGCGTGCGGCGCAACACGCGAGAGCGCCGGCGCCGCCCCTTACATCACGCAAGGTTCGCAAGGTCGCTTCCCGCCCCCCTCTCCTGAAGAGCCGGCGGGCCGGTGCACCGCCGTCGCTAAGGAGGAGCGACGATCCTCATTCTGCGCGGGAATGATGTCATTCCGGAACAGTCTTTGCCCCCTCTTGAGTGGCATTTTACCCTTCGTCACCTCAAGGAGCCGGCGCATGAACCGGCCCGTGCAAAGAATCGGAGAACGACGACCATGGGGGCACCCCGCACATCCGGCCGTTCCACGGCCGGGAGCAGTCATGCCGGCGCGTGGAGCCGCATGCGTTGCTCGGAGGACTGGGACGAGATCAACGCCTTCACGAACAGCACTTATGCGGGGCATGCGCTGACGCCGCTCGACGCGGGGCCGCCGCGGGCGCGAATGGCCACGGCCGGGCTCGGCGCCATGGGTCTGTCGCGCTTCCGCTACGGAACACGCGTCCGCGTCTCCGACTTCGATCCCGAGGCGGACAGGATCTTCGTGCTGACGACCCTGAACGGAGAGGTTCGCCACGGCGGCGCGGGCGAGCCCGCCGTGACCACCGCGGCTGGCGAGAGCTTCGCCGTGAGCGCGCGCAGCCCCTCCTACCGGCTCGAAGCCGACCACAGGCATTGCCAGCTCAACCTCACGGTGCCGCACGCCGCCGCGGAATCGGCCTGCCGCACGTGGTTCGGGTGCGACCCCGCCCCCCGCCTGTGGCGGACCGGCGCGAAGATCGGCGGCTCCGGCACGGCCTGGCACAGCCTGCTGCTCGGCGCGGACCGCTTCCTCGCGGAAACGACCGGCACGGGTGCCGACGGGCTCTTCGCCATCCGGCTGGAGGAGTTGCTCACGGTCGAGCTGCTGCGGGCGTGGTCCCGCGGCATCGGCCTCGACCTCTGCGCCGGCAGGCCGGGGATCGCGCCCGGCTGCGTGCGCCGGGCGGAGGCGTTCATGGTGGCCCATGCCCGGTCGGCCCCGTCCCTGTCCGAGGTCGCGGCCGCGGCCGGCGTGAGCGTCCGGACGCTGGCGGCGAGCTTCCGCCGCTTTCGGGACTCGACGCCGGGCGCGTTCCTGCGCGAGCAGCGGCTGAACGGCATCCACGCCGCGCTGACGGCGGGAGAGGCCGTCAGCGTGGCGCGAACGGCCGCCGAATGGGGCTACGCCAATTTCGGCGTCTTCGCCCGCACCTACCGCCAGCGCTTCGGCTGTCTGCCCTCGGAGACCTTCCGCCTCGGGAAGGACGCGGCCGCTCCCCCGCCGCGGCGCTCCGCCGTGCGGAGCCCCGTCGCGGCCTTCCCGGAGGGCGCGGTGATTCCCGCCGAAACGAGACAGGTCCTGCCGTCCCGAAGCAGCCCGGCCGCCGGATCCCTGCTCGAATGCCGGGCCTGACAAGGGAGGATCCGGTCGACCATGCGAACGCTCACAGCCTCGATACTTCTCGCCGGCATGCTGGCGGCCGCGCAGGCCGCGGACCTGGCGCCGGAGGCGGCACCGGCGCCGAGTGCGATCCCGCCCTGGAGGCCGCTCTACCTGCGCGTCGGGGCGGCCGGCATCTGGTTCGACGCGAGCGCGAAGGTCAGCGTCTCGGGCGTGCGGATCCCGGGCGGGACGGCGCGCGTCAAGGACAATGTCGCGGTGATCGCCGAGGCCGGCTACCACCTGACGCCGAACTGGTCTGCGGCGCTGTCGGTCGGCATCCCGCCGACGACCACCCTGAGCGGTGCGGGCACCCTCAGGTCCGCCGGCAAGCTCGGCGACGTCACGTACGGCCCCGCCGTGATCTCGGCGCGCTACCACCTCACCGGCCTCGGGCCGATCGTGCCCTATCTGGGCGGCGGCGTCGCCTACGCGATGATCTTCAACACCCACGACAGGGCGCTCCGCACGGTCAAGGTCGACGACAATTTCGGCGCCGTCCTGGTCGGCGGCGTCGACATCCCGGTGACCGACCGGATCGGCCTGTTCGTCGACGTGAAGAAGTTCTGGCTTTCCGCGGATGCGAGCTTCGATCAGCCCGCGGGGAACGGCCTCTTCCGGCCCGGCCGGGCCCGGGTGACGCTCGACCCGGTGGTGCTGTCGGCCGGCGTCGCGCTGCGGTTCTGAGCGCGAGCACCGTCAAAGGGAGGATCGACTTGCACTACGTCCTGGTTCACGGCGCCGCCCATGCGGGCGCGCATTTCGAGGCCTGCGCCGCCATCCTGCGCGCGGCCGGCCACGAGGTCTCCTGCCCGACGCTCAAGGGCAACAGGCCGGGCGACGATCGGCGCGCGACGACCCTCGACGACGCGATCGCGTCGCTGGTCGCCCATTTCGACGAGCACGCCATCGACGACGCGGTCCTGGTCGGTCACAGCTGGGGCGGCTTCGCCATCACGGGCGCGGCCGACCGGCTCGTGCCGGGCCGCATCCGGCGCCTCGTCTACTTCTCGGCCTTCGTGCCGAACGACGGGGAGAGCCTCCTCGACCTCGTGCCCCCCCACTATCGCGAGATGTTCGTCGGCATGGGCGAGGCGACGGGCGAGGTGCTGTTCCCGTTCCCGGTCCTGCGCGAGGCCTTCATCAACGACGGGACCCACGAGCAGGCGCAGGCCCTGTTCGCCTCCCTCAACCCGCAGCCCTTCCGCACCTTCTCCGATCCGATCCGCCTGACGCGCGATCCCGCCGCGCTCCCGATCGGCAAGTCGTTCCTCTACCCGACCGAGGATACGGCCCTGCCCCACAGCGCCCCGTTCCATCCGGGCCAATCGGCGAAGCTCGGCCTGTTCCGCCTGGTCACCATGCCGGGCAGCCACTCGGTCTTCGTCACGGCGCCGGATCTCCTGGCCCGCAAGATCATCGAAGCCGGCCGGGATTGACCGGCCGACCGGCAGGACTCGGAGGGAGCATGACACAGGTGAGGATGGGACAGTCCGTGGGCGGGCGGGAGCCGCGGGTCGCGATCGTCGGTGCGGGGATCGGCGGCCTGACGCTGGCGCTCGCCCTGCGCGCGCGGGGCATCGCGGCGCTGGTCTACGAGCAGGCCGCGGAACTCCGGGAGATCGGCGCCGCCGTCGCGCTCTCGGCCAATGCCACCCGCGAGTTGGAGCGGCTCGGCTGCCTGCCGGCCATCGTCGCGCGGGCGACCCAGCCGACCGAGCTGATCTATCGCGGCTGGCGCGACCGGACGCGGATCGCGAGCTTCGCGGTCCGCTGCGGGGACGCCTACCGGCTGCGGTACGGGGCGCCCTATCTGGGCATCCACCGGGCCGAGCTCCAGAAGGTGCTGGGCGAGGCGGTCGGCCCGGCGGCGATCCGGCTCGATCACCGGCTGCACTCCCTCGATCCGCGCGGCGGCGCGGTGCGGCTCGCCTTCGGGGACGATCGCGTCGTCGAGGCCGACCTCGTGATCGGCGCGGACGGCGTGCGCTCGTGCGTCCGCGCCCATGTCGCCGGGCCCGGGGCGGTGCGGTACTCCGGCACCAGCACGTTCCGCGGGATCGTTCCGGCCGCCCGCCTGCCGCACCTGCCCGATCCCGAGGCGATCCAGTTCTGGATGGGGCCCGCGGCGCACCTGCTCCACTACGCGATCGGCCCCTCCGGCGAGGACGTCAACTTCTTCGCCGTCACTGAGGGGCCGGAGGTCTGGCCCGATCCCGAGCGCTGGACGATCCCGATCGCGCCGGGCGAGGCGGCGGCGGCCTTCGCGGGCTGGGACCCGGCCGTGGCGGAGATGGTCGCGGCCGAGCCCTACGGGCTGCGCTGGGGCCTGTTCACGACGCGGCCCCTGCGCCGCTGGCATCGCGGACCCGTCGTGCTGCTCGGCGACGCGGCGCACGCGATGCTGCCCCACCACGGCCAGGGGGCCAACACGACGATCGAGGACGCCGTGACCCTGGCGGAACTGCTGGCGCGCGAGGGCTTCTCCGACCTCGACGCCACGCTGGGCCGCTACCGGGCGCTGCGCTGCCGGCGGACGCGGCTGATCCAGACGAGTTCCCGCGCGACGAACGACGCGCTCCACCTGCCCGACGGAGCGGATGCGGACGAGCGGAACGGGCGCGTGGCGCGCTTCCCGGAAGAGTTCGGCTGGATCCACGCCTTCGACGCCGCCCGCGCCGCGCAGGCCGCCGCCCCGGCACCCTGGAGCATGTCCCGCTGATGGGGTGGCCGGTTCAGCGTCGGAGCCGCGGCCCCCTCGAAGACCGAGAGCAGGCGTCACGTTTCACTCTGACCGAAGCCTGCTCCAGGCCCCCGGCGTGATCCCCGGCACGGGCCCGCCGAGCGGTCGTCGGGTCGCCGATCGACGGCTCGGCGATGCCGCACCCCTGCCGGCCCTGGCCGGCGCTCGGCCAAGCGGAAGCCGCCCTCGCTCGCGGGTGCGGAGCGAAGCCGACACCCGTTCTGCGAGGCCACCAACCGATTGTCGTCTGATCCACCCCCGCCCTTCGCGCGGATGGCGATCTAATGGGTCGTTTCGCGCTCGGCCTCGTCGGCCCGGTCGGGCGCGAGCGGGGTGAGGAGGCTCAAGGCCTCGACGAGCCCGGTCGCGGTCTCGATCGCGAGCCCGGTCTGGACGCGCCCGTTCAGCCGCACGGGCTCCCCGGTGCGGCGCGCATAGACGCCCCAGCCGTCGCCCGCCTCCCGCACGATGTAGTCGCAATCCGGCATCGTCCCGCTCCGCAAATCCTCCGGCGCCCCATGCCGCGCCGCGCGGCCGGCGGCAAGCGGTCGCGCGCCGCGCACACAGGAGAATGACGGGGGATCCGCCGAGGCGCCGCGCGGCGGGATGTGGGCCGCATTCCGGCTCAACCCGCCCTTCCGACCGATCGCGGGAGCCGCCGCGTCGAGATCGGCCGGGTGAACCGATGGTCCTGATCCGCGGAACGTCGCACGTGTGCCCCACCGGGCCAGGTCCGCGCGGCGACGAGAGCGCCGCCGCCCGGGCCGCGGCGGCCGGACATCCTGTGACGACGGCGCGACGAGATCATGCACGCCCGCTCCCGGACCGAGGTCCAAGTCCCGCAGCGATGATGTCTCGTCCTGCGCGTCGCTTCGGCCGGTCAGAACTGACGAAACGGCGGCGAGGCCGCGCCGATACAGATCGGGCGCAGGTCCTGATCGCAGGAATTCGACCCATCATGCGACGCTTCTCTTCGATGAACGCAGCGCGGGGCGCGGTGTCGCGCCATGAAGGCCGGGCGCAATTGATGAGCTGGGCAACAATCTGTCGCATCGCCAGCGGGTTACGGCAACCTTCCAACTTGCGCGATGGGCCTAGATGGGCTTGAGATGCCCGTGTCGGACGGTTCGCAGCGGAGGCAATCACCGATGGCGATGGATCAGGTCCAGGGGCCGGTCCCCTCCTCCGCGCCCCTCGAGCGCGACGCCCGCCTGGTCTCCACGGACCACCGGATCGCCCCGAGCGAGATCGCCATCGGGGTGATCATCGGCCGGGCCGCCGAGTATTTCGACTTCTTCATCTTCGCCATCGCCTCGGTGGTGGTGTTCCCGAAGGTGTTCTTCCCCTTCGCCGAGCCGGTGACGGCGACGCTCTACTCCTTCGCGATGTTCGCGCTCGCCTTCGTGGCGCGGCCGATCGGCTCGGTGATCTTCACGGCGGTCGACCGGCGGCACGGGCGCGGCGTCAAGCTCACCATCGCGATGTTCCTGCTCGGCTTCTCGACGATGGCGATGTCGTTCCTGCCGAGCTACGCCCAGATCGGCGCCTGGTCGCTCTACCTGCTCGGCATCCTGCGCGTCGGGCAGGGCCTCGCGCTGGGCGGTGCCTGGGACGGGCTCGCTTCCCTGCTGGCGCTCAACGCGCCGATCGAGCGCCGCGGCTTCTTCGCCGCCATCCCGCAGCTCGGCGCGCCGATCGGGTTCATGGTGGCGAGCGTCCTGTTCTCGTTCTTCCTCATCAACCTGTCGGAGGCGGACTTCCTCGACTGGGGCTGGCGCTACCCCTTCTTCTGCGCCTTCACCATCAACATCGTGGCGATGTTCGCGCGGCTGCGCCTCGTGGCGACCGAGGAATTCGCCAATCTCCTCAAGCGGGGGCGGCTCGAACCGGCGCCGATCCTGCCGCTCGTGCGCAGCCACGCCCGCGAGTTGCTGATCGGCGGGCTGATCCCGCTCGCGAGCTTCGCGCTGTTCCACCTCGTGACCGTGTTCCCGATCAGCTGGATCACCCTGTTCACCCAGCGCTCGGCGGGCGAGTTCCTGATGGTCCAGTGCACCGGCGCCTTCATCTGCGCGGGCGCGGTCGTCGCCTCGGGCCTGATCGCCGACCAGATCGGCCGGCGCAACCTGCTGCTCCTCGCGGCGGGCCTGATCGCGATCTTCGCCATCGGCAGCATCATCGCCCCGCTCGTCGTCGAGGAGAACGCGATCGGGCAGACGATCTACGTCAATGCCGGATTCGCCCTGCTCGGCCTCTCCTACGGCCAGTCCTCCGGCGCCGTGACCTCCCGGCTGGCGCAGCGCTACCGCTACACGGGCGCGGCGCTGACCAACGACATCGCGTGGCTGCTCGGGGCGGGCTTCGCGCCCCTGATCGTCCTGTTCCTGTCGGCCCGCTACGGCCTGGCCTGCGTCGGGCTCTACCTCCTGTCCGGGGCGGTCACCACGCTGCTCACACTCGCGCTCACCCGCTCGGAGATCCGGCAGGTCTGACCCCGCGGACCGCCGTGCCTCGCCTCCCGTCCGACCCACCCGGCCGCATCCCGTGGCGGCGGGGGACCATGGAGTGACCGTCCTGGCCATGCCCACCACCAGCCCGCACGCCTCCCGCCGCCGGAGCGGGACCTGGTCGCGCCGCGCCCTGCGGGGCGGGGTCCTCCTCGCCGCCGGGCTGCTCGGCGGCTGCAACATGGTCGTCCTGAATCCCGGCGGCGACGTCGCGGTCCAGCAGCGCAACCTCATCATCGCCTCGACCGCGCTGATGCTGCTCGTGATCCTGCCGGTGATCGCCCTCACCTTCGTGTTCGCGTGGCGCTACCGCGCCACCAACACCGAGGCGACCTACGATCCCGACTGGCACCACTCGACCCAGCTCGAAGTGGTGATCTGGACCGTGCCGCTGCTGATCATCATCGCGCTCGGCGCCATGACCTGGATCAGCACGCACACCCTCGACCCCTACCGGCCCCTGACCCGGCTCGGCCCCAACAAGCCCGTGCCGCCCGACCTCAAGCCCCTGCAGGTCCAGGTCGTCGCCCTCGACTGGAAGTGGCTGTTCATCTATCCCGACCTCGGCATCGCCACCGTGAACGAGCTCGCCGCACCGGTCGATGTGCCGCTCTCCTTCAAGATCACCTCGGCGTCCGTCTGGAACACCTTCTACGTGCCGACGCTGGCGGGCATGATCTACGCGATGCCGGGCATGCAGACCGAGATGCAGGCCGTCATGAACAAGCCGGGCGATTACCGGGGCCAGTCCGCGCATTACAGCGGATCGGGCTTCTCGCGGATGAACTTCGATTTCCGCAGCCTGGACCGGCAGGGCTTCGACGCCTGGGTGGCGAAGGTCAAGGAGACGCGAAAGCCCCTCGACCGCGCCGCCTACCTGGAGCTCGACAAGCCGAGCGAGGCGGACCCGGTGCGGCACTACGGCTCGGTGGAAGCCGGCCTCTACGACGCCATCCTGGGCATGTGCGTGCAGCCGGGCAAGATGTGCGTCGCCGAGATGCACCACATCGACATGATGGGCGGCGCCGGCCGGGAGAGCGAGGCGAATCGCGAGCGGCTCGAATACGACAACCGCCGCGCCCGCAGCGGCGACGAATCCTCCGCCGCCACCTTCCCGGCCTCGGGCCGGCCGCCGAACAGCTCCGTCCAGCCCCAGGGCATGCAGCCCCGCGACCAGGACCTCAGCCGCGGCGGCGTCAACCCGCCGAAGGCTCAGCCCGATCAGGGGCAAGGAAACGCCCTGCCGGGCGCCGACCGGGGCCCCGCCCCGGCCCAGCTGAACGACCGGCCCACCCACGAGCACCAGCACTGACCGAGCGAGGACCCGGATGCTCTCGAACCTCGATCTGCAGCACCTCCTGTTCGGGCGCCTGACGCTCGACGCGATTCCCTACCACGAGCCCATCCTGGTCGGGACCTTCGCAGTGGTGGCGGTGGGCGGCCTGCTGCTGCTCGGCGCCATCACCTGGGCCGGGCAGTGGGGCTACCTCTGGCGGGAATGGTTCACCAGCGTCGATCACAAGAAGATCGGCATCATGTACGTCGTGCTCGCCATCGTGATGCTGCTGCGCGGCTTCGCCGACGCGCTGATGATGGTCACCCAGAAGGCGCTCTCGGTCGGCGCCAACGAGGGCTACCTGCCGCCCCACCACTACGACCAGGTCTTCACCGCCCACGGCATGATCATGATCTTCTTCATGGCGATGCCGTTCGTGACGGGCGTCATGAACTACGTGATGCCGCTGCAGATCGGCGCGCGCGACGTCGCCTTCCCGTTCCTGAACAACTTCAGCTTCTGGATGACGGCGGGCGGGGCCTCGCTCACCATGCTGTCCCTGTTCGTGGGCGAGTTCGCCCGCACCGGGTGGCTCGCCTACCCGCCGCTGTCGGGGGCCGACTACTCGCCGGGCGTCGGCGTCGACTACTACATCTGGGGGCTTCAGGTCGCGGGCGTCGGCACCACGCTCTCGGGCATCAACCTCATCGCCACCATCGTCAAGATGCGGGCGCCGGGCATGACCATGATGAAGATGCCCGTCTTCTGCTGGACCACGCTCGCCAGCAACGCCCTGATCATCACCATCTTCCCGGTCCTCACCGCCACCCTGGCGCTGCTGTCGCTCGACCGTTACGTGGGAACGCACTTCTTCACGAACGATCTCGGCGGCAACTCCATGATGTACATGAACCTCATCTGGATCTGGGGGCATCCGGAGGTCTACGTGCTGGTGCTGCCGGCCTTCGGCATCTTCTCGGAGGTGACCTCGACCTTCTGCGGCAAGCGGCTGTTCGGCTACACGTCGATGGTCTACGCCACCGCGGTGATCGCGCTGATCTCGTGGCTGGTCTGGCTGCACCACTTCTTCACCATGGGGTCGGGCGCCAACGTCAACGCGTTCTTCGGCATCACCACGATGATCATCTCGATCCCGACCGGGGCGAAGGTGTTCAACTGGCTGTTCACGATGTATCGCGGCCGGATCCGGTTCGAGACGCCGATGATCTGGGTGTTGGGCTTCATCCCGACCTTCGTGCTCGGCGGCCTCACCGGCGTGCTGCTGGCGGTGCCGCCGGCCGACTTCGTGCTGCACAACAGCCTGTTCCTGGTCGCCCACTTCCACAACGTGATCATCGGCGGCGTGGTGTTCGGGCTGCTCGCGGGCGTGCAGTACTGGTTCCCGAAGGCCTTCGGCTACAAGCTCGACCCGTTCTGGGGGAAGGTCTCGTTCTGGTGCTGGCTGTCCGGCTTCTGGCTGGTCTTCGCGCCGATCTACGCGCTCGGCCTGATGGGCGTGACCCGCCGCACGCAGCATTTCGAGGACGTGTCCCTGCAGCCCTACCTGACCGTGGCGGCTTTCGGCGTCTTCGTCATCCTGGCCGGGATCCTGGCCTTCCTGGTGCAGCTCTTCGTGAGCTATCTCCGGCGCGAGCAGCTGCGCGACCTCACGGGCGACCCCTGGGGCGCGCGCACCCTCGAATGGTCGACCTCCTCCCCTCCCCCGCCCTACAACTTCGCCTTCACGCCGGTCGTGCACGACCACGACGCCTGGTGGGACATGAAGCAGCGCGGCTACGACCGTCCGCGCGAGGGCTTCCGGCCGATCCACATGCCCAAGAACACCGGCGCGGGCGTGGTGCTGGCGGGCCTGAGCACGGTGCTGGGCTTCGCGATGATCTGGTACATCTGGTGGCTGGCGGCCCTGTCCTTCGTCGGCCTGATCGCGACGGCGATCATCCACACCTTCAACTACAACCGGGATTACCACATCCCGGCCGAGGAGGTCGTCCGGCAGGAACGCCTGCGGACCGCGCAGCTCGCGGGAGAGGTCTAGGCGATGCACGAACACACGGCCCCGCCCGGCGCCGCCGCGCCCGTCTTCTACGAGCGGGAGGAGCACGCCCACGGCGACGGGGGCACGCTGCTCGGCTTCTGGCTCTACCTGATGGGCGACTGCCTGATCTTCGCCGTGCTGTTCGCCACCTACGGGGTGCTCGGCCGCAACTACGCGGCCGGCCCCTCCGGGGCGGACCTGTTCGACCTCCGGCTCGTCGCCCTCAACACCAGCCTGCTGCTCCTGTCCTCCATCACCTACGGCTTCGCGATGCTGGAGATGGAGAAGGGGCAGGTGAACGCGGTTCTGCGCTGGCTCGGCATCACGGCCCTGTTCGGCGCGGGCTTCCTGGGGATCGAACTCTTCGAGTTCGGCCACCTGATCCGCGAGGGAGCGACGCCGCAGCGCAGCGCCTTCCTGTCGAGCTTCTTCACGCTGGTCGGCACCCACGGCCTGCACGTGACCTTCGGGATGATCTGGCTCGGCACGCTGGTGCTGCAGGTGCGCCAGCGCGGGCTGATCCCGGACAACCAGCGCCGGCTGATGTGCCTGTCGATGTTCTGGCACTTCCTGGACGTGGTCTGGATCGGCGTCTTCACCTTCGTCTACCTGATGGGGTCCATGCGATGAGCGCGATGGCCGAGGCCGCCCGGCGGGCGGGCGACGGGCACGGCGGCGCGCAGGGACCGGCGCACGGGGAGCCGCACGCCGCGGGGGCGCACGGCACCGCCCGGAGCTACGTGACCGGCTTCGTGCTGTCGGTGATCCTCACCGCCATCCCGTTCTGGCTGGTGATGGGCAACGTGCTGGACGACACGCTCGTGACCAGCATCGTCATCATGGCGCTCGCTGCCGTGCAGATCGTCGTCCACATGATCTACTTTCTGCACATGAACACGAAGTCGGAAGGCGGCTGGACCTTCATGGCCCTCGTGTTCACGCTGACCCTCGTGGTGATCACGCTGACCGGCTCGATATGGGTGATGTACCACATGGACCAGAACATGATGCCGATGTCGCCCCACGAGGCCCTGCAGAAGCCCTGACCGGCCGGCGGCTCGCGGCGCTCCTCGCCTTCGACGCCGCCGCGCTGCTCGTGGTCGCGGCCCTGGTGGCGCTCGCGGTCTGGCAGGTGCATCGCCGGGCCTGGAAGCTCGACCTGATCGCCCGGGTGGAGGCGCGGGTCCACGCGGACCCGGTGCCCGCGCCGGGACCGGATGCGTGGCCGGCCGTGTCGGCCGCCGCGGACGAGTACCGCCGCGTGACCGTGGCGGGCCGATGGCGCCCGGAACGGCCCGCCCTGGTCACGGCGGTGACGGAACGGGGCGGCGGCTTCTGGGTGATGGCGCCGCTCGGCCGCGACGACGGGACGGTGGTCCTCGTCAACCGGGGCTTCGTCCCCGCCGACATGCGCGACCCGGCCGCGTGGCGCCCTCCCCCGGGACCGGTCGTTGTCACGGGCCTCCTGCGCCTGTCGGAACCGGGCGGCGGCTTCCTGCGCGCGAACGACCCGGCGGCGGACCGCTGGACCTCGCGCGACGTGGCGGCGGTCGCCACGGCGCGCCACCTCGACCGGGTCGCGCCCTACTTCGTCGACGCCGAGCGCATCCCCGGGGCGACGGGCCTTCCGGTCGCGGGCCTGACGGTGATCGCGTTCCGCAACAACCACCTCGTCTACGCCCTGACCTGGGGCGCTCTGGCGCTGATGGCGGCGGCGGGTGCCGTCTACGTCAATCTGGACGTGGTGCGGCCGGATCTCGTGCGGGCGCTGCGCGGACGGGTGCGGGACGTGTAGGGCCGCCCGCCTCCGCAACCATCCCCTAACCCGCGCATTGTTCGGATTCGCCCCGCCACGGTGCGACGATGGGTGATCGCCCGAAGAGCAGGCGCCTGCCGGACCCAGCCTTCGGACCTTGCCCAGCGAGGAGCTGAAATCACGGCGCCGCGGCGCTATAATAACGGTAAGAACACCGGAGGAAATCATGGCCGACCGGATCACCGGGCCGGAGACGACGCCATCGTCCCCGCCCCCCTCCCCGCCCTTCCCGCAGAGCCCCGACGCCGTGCTGCGCCTGTGGACGGACTGGATGGAGTCGATGTCGCGGGCGCCGCAGGCGCTGCCGCTGCCCCTGCCGGTGGCTCCGGGCCTGGTGGACGAGGAGGAGATCGCCCGCCGCCTCGCCGCGGACCCGCTCCTGCGCTCGATCGACCAGATCTGGAACGCCAACCCGCTGCGGGAGGTGGTGCCCGTCGACTGGGGCGGGATCGCCTGGGCGCTCCGCACCGTCTGGCTGCGCTCCGCCCAGAAGCCGGAGGCGGCGGGCGCCCTCCTCGACCTCGGCCAGGGCGCGTGGCGCTCCCTCGTCACCGCCTGGGAGGAGGCCGGTCGGACCTGGCTCGGCCTCCTCGGCTTCGCGCCCGAGGCGGCCCCGGCCGGACGGCCCGACAAGCGCTTCGCGGCCCCCGAGTGGCGGCTGAACCCGGCCTACCTCGCCCTCAAGGAACTCTACCTCCTGGCTTCCGACTGGCTGCTGGAGCGGGGCGACCTCGACGACCTCGACCCGGCCGAGCGGCACCGCCTGACCTTCCACCTGCGCCAGTTCGTCGACGCGATGAGCCCGGCCCTGATGCTGATGTCGAACCCGGTCGCCCTGCGCCGGGCGCTGGAGACCGGCGGCGCCAGCCTCGTCGACGGGGCCCGCAACCTCGCGGAGGACCTCGCGGCGGGCCGCCTGACCATGGTGGACGAGACCGCCTTCGCGCCCGGCCGCAACCTCGCGCTCACCCCCGGCAAGGTCGTCCACCGCAACGCGCTGATGGAGCTGATCCAGTACAGCCCCGCCACCGAGCAGGTGCGTCAGATCCCGCTCCTCATCGTGCCGCCCTGGATCAACAAGTACTACATCCTCGACATGCAGCCGAAGAACAGCATGGTGCGCTACCTGGTCTCCCAGGGCTTCACCGTGTTCCTGATCTCCTGGCGAAACCCCGACGCCGGCATGGACGCGATCGGCATCGAGGACTACCTCGACCTCGGCCCCCTGGAGGCGAGCCGGGTGATCCGCGACCTCACCGGGGCCGAGACCCTGAACGCCATGGGCTACTGCATCGGCGGCGTCCTGCTCACCCTGACGCTGGCCGTGCTGGCGGCGCAGGGGGACGGGCGCTTCGCCAGCGCGAGCTTCATGGTCTCCCCGCAGGACTTCTCGCGGATCGGCGACACCGCCGTCTTCATGGACGAGCCCACCATCGACCTCGTCGAGCAGCAGATGATGGAGCGCGGCTACCTCGATAGCCGCGCCATGAGCAACATGTTCAATCTGCTGCGCTCCAACGATCTGATCTGGTCGAACGTCGTCAACAACTACCTTCTCGGCAACAAGCCGCCGGCTTTTGACCTTCTCTATTGGAACAGCGACAGCACCCGGATGACCCGCGCGGCGCACAGCTGGTACCTGCGCAACACCTACCTGGAGAACAACCTGATCGTGCCGGGCAAGGTGGAGCTCAACGGCGAGCGGGTCGATCTCGGGCGGATCCGGCAGGACACCTACGCGGTCGGCTGCGAGCGGGACCACATCGTGCCCTGGGACTCGGCCTGGCGCATCTCGCAGCTCTTCGGCGGAACGGTGCGCTACGTGCTGGCGTCGAGCGGGCACGTGGCGGGCGTGATCAACCCGCCCGGCGGCAAGGGCGAGTACCGCACCGGCGGGCCCGAGCGGGCGGACACGCCCCAGGCCTGGCGGGCGGGGGCCGAGCGCCAGGCGGGGAGCTGGTGGCCGGACTGGTCGGCCTGGCTCGCCGCGCGTTCGGGGCCGCTCGTCGCCCCGCCCCCGCTGGGGAATGCGGCGCACCCGCCCCTCGCCGAGGCCCCGGGGACCTACGTCCTGCAGACGTGAGCCGGCGGCGCGCCGGTCAGTGCGCGCGGTCGCGCCAGTGGGCGTCGAGGCGGGCCGCCGCACCGAGCGGCATCGGCCGCCCCAGCAGGTAGCCCTGCAGGCGGGTCACGCCGATCTCCCGCAGCACCGCGTATTCCGCGCGCGTCTCCACGCCCTCGGCGACGACCTCGCAGCCCATGCGCCGGCTGTAGAGGGTGAGCGCCTCCACGAGGGCCTGGCGGGCGGAATCGCTGTCGATGCGGCTGATCAGGCTGCGGTCGATCTTGATGAAGTCGGGCGCGAGGTCGAGCACGTGGCGCAGGGTCGCGTGGCCGGCGCCCACGTCGTCGATCGCGAGCCGCAGGCCGCGCTCGCGCATCGGAGCGAGCACCGCGTTCAGGGCGTCGTAGCACGGCACCGCCGCGTGCTCGGTCATCTCGATCACCAGCCGGTCGAGGGGCATCCCGGCGAAGCTCGCGCCGAACAGGGGGCTGAGGATGCTGGCGGGCGACAGGTTGACGGTGACCTTGAGCGACGGGTCGAGGACCGGGAGCGCCTCCAGCGCCCGCTCGACCGCGAGGAATTCCAGTTCCGCGCCGAGGCCGACCTCCGCCGCGTCGGCGAACCACGCGTCCGGCGGCCGGGCGGGCTCAGCATCGAAGCGCGCCAGGGCCTCGAACCCGGTGAGCTGTCCGTCGGGCACGCGGTAGAAGGGCTGGAAGGCCATGGTCACGGCGCGGTCGGCCAGGATCGCCGCGACGCGCGCGCGCTGGGCCTCGCGCCTGAGGAAGTCGCCGCGCTCCTTCTCGACGATCGAGACGATCACCTCCGCGCAGAGGCGCAGCGTGCCGAGGTCCCGGGCCGAGAGCCGATGGTCGGCGGTGAAGCTGAAGCAGCAGAGGGTGCCGAAGACCGCGCCGTCGGCGAGGCGCAGCGGCACGCTGAGATGGGCTCCGACCGGCACATTCCGGGTCGCGGACAGCCGGGCGGCCACGGGATCGCGCGCCGCGTCGGGCAGCACCCCCGGCATCAGGCCGCGGGCCACGTAGTAGCAGTAGCTCTCCTCCAGCGGGTCCGCCTTGCCCAGGACCACCGGATTGCGCGCCGTGTCCCCGTCCGCGAACCGGAAGACGCGGTCACCGCGCACGAATTCGGAGACGAAGCCGACATCCATCGCGAGGTGACGGCGGGCCGCGCTGAGGATGGACTGGATCTGCTTCCCGGCGCTCCCGGGCGCCATCTCGAACAGCGAGGGCAAAGGCATGAGGACGGGTCTCGGAACGCACGGGCCGGCGGCGCTCGGCAGCCAACGCATTCCGCGCCGACCCCTGCCGCAACTGCTCCCATTACGATCTTAACGGAACACGACGCCGCGTCCAGTCGCGACACTGTTGCGCGACGAATTGTTCCAGCAAATCCAACCACAATGCTAAGCGCGTCACGCGATTCAATTTCGATGATGCCAGCAATGAAGTCGACGCGGCGAGGCCATCCCTCACAATCCAACGCGATCGAGATGCGCGATGACGATGGCGCGAATACCGACAGCGGCCGGTCCTCGTCCGTCACCCGGCGTTTCACGGGACATCGACCCGGCGCGATCCCTCACCGTCCGCCGCGCGCCGGAATCCCGACCCCGGCGGAGCGCCGACGATGGTGCCGCGGCGCAACGGCACCTCGGGCGCGCGACGATCAGGCGGGCAGGAGGGCGCGGGACTCCTCCGGAAGAGCCGGCAGCAACTCCAGTTCGAGCTGCGGCTTCTCGTCGGCGCGCGGCAAGGCGTGCTTGTAATGGTAACGCCTCATCTTGAGGCGTCCGCGCCCGATCTCCTCCACACTGTATTTCAGGAGACCGCCGGCCCGAACCATGTCGTCGAAGGCCTGCCGGCAATCCTTGCGGAATTGGGAGCGCTGGGCGTTGGTCTCCCGGCCCTCCCGGATCGGATGCGCCACCAGAGCCGCCAGCATCGTCTCGTCGACGTAGACGTGAGTGGGATTGGAATCGATGAAGGGCCAGAAACTCTTGGCGTAGTCGCTCTTCAACGCGAACTGGACCTCGGCATTCAGCGAGACGAGGTGGCGGCTGCGGAAGGCGGTCATCACCGCCCGGCCCCAGCGCACCTTGACCTTGCTGTCGAGGTTCGCGCCCTCCCACTCCACGAGGTCGATGACGCCGGTGATCTGGCCGCGCCCGGGGGGCAGCCGCCCGCTCTCCAGGCGACGCATCACCTCGTCCGGATCGCCCTCGTAGATGGTCAGCATGATCTGACGGAGGTCCTCCATCACGTTCTTGGCGGTCAGGAGGTTGTTGACGTGCTCGGTCTTGCCCATGGTGCGCAGGAGATCGCGCCAGGACACCACGCTCTCGACGACGTCGATGTGGGACGGGATGCCGTCGATCGTGCCGTTGGTGGGCGCCTCGGGGTTCCGCATCCGGTAGGTGGCGATCTTGCTGCGCAGGCGAAACAGCGCGTAGATCATGTCGCGGTGGAGCGAGCCGAGTTCGCCGCCCTTCACCACCACGACCGAGTGACCCGGGACGTGGAAGATGCGCTCGATGCCGCGATCGACGAGGCCGAACCGCCGGGGCGCGAAGGCCGAGGTGCGGGTGAGCCGCGCCGGCACCGCCGAGGGATTGGTGCGACCGCGCCGGTTACGGCGGGTGCGCTCGTCACGGGCCAAGCGCTTCTTCTCGGCTTCGGTCAGATCGCGCTTGTCCTGCATGACGCCTCCGCTGCTCACCCACCCACACTGCAGGCGGGCGGGTGAGCGTCAAGCGATCGGGAATCGCAGCCCCACGAAGCGGGCCGGCGAGCGACGAACATCGACCGACCGGGTGTGGATAAACTCCGCGGGAGCCGGAACCGCGGCCCCACGACACGGAATCCCGACCCCACCGGAGGGAATCGCGGCCTCACGAACCGGAGCCGCGGCCCCACGAGACGGCGCTAAGTCATTGAAATCGAAGGAAGCGTTCCGCAGACTCCTAATACGATCTATGAATCGACTGTAAGTCGACGAAAGCTCACGGCGCTCCGACGCCGACGCACAGCGTCCAGCGGGACCCGGAAGGCTGCCGGGAAGGACGCGGATCCTGCCCACACCATCGCAACGCTCTGAGATCTCAGCACAATTTTCGGAATTGCGGCCCCAGAATCCCGATTCGCCGGGCATGGAGGAACGGCCGAAGTTTTCATCGGCCTCGCGGATTTCCTTCGCATTTTCAATCGATTGCTCGGGAATTGCAGCCCCAGAGAACGAACCGCAGGATGGTCCGGCGGAAGAGTCGCGTCGCAGTCCTGCGTTGAGCCCCTTCGGAGCGCAGCGTGTCTCGGTCTCCCACATGAGTCGCGGGAATACCGGCCCCACGAGCCGGGCACGCTCGACCTGGTCGGCCAAACCACTGAGAAAGAAGAGATTTCGTCCGGAATTACGGCCCCACGACGAGGGCTGCCATGCGCCCTTCCGGAAACCTCTCTCGGCCAGATCCTCCCCACGGGCCGAGAGTGCGACCGCGATTGATGCGCGAAACCCATGCCTCCTTCCGGGCACAGAGACCGGCCGGCCATCGAAGTTGCCGAATATCGTGTTGGAAACGCACGGTAATACGCGCCGGCGGGGATCACCGTAAGCAGGAATCGCAGCCCCACGAGGCCCGCACCGGCTGGGCGTGAGCAGGAACCGGGAGGCAAGCTTCCCAGGGACTCAAATGGGAATCACGGCCCCACGAATCGGCCCCGGAGCGCCGCGCCGACGGCATCCAAGCGGGAATAGCAGCCCCACGACGGACGGCATCGCAGCCCGGTGTTGGACAGGCCGCGCCGGACCGGAGGCGAAGGCGTCACACGCTTGAAATCCGCGCTCCGTAGGAGTTGGAACGTTCCAAGGATGAGGGTGATCCGAGACGCGCCTGGGGTGCCTCGGGGT
Organism: Methylobacterium sp. JK268; assembly: GCF_054052225.1. Classification (NCBI taxonomy): domain Bacteria; kingdom Pseudomonadati; phylum Pseudomonadota; class Alphaproteobacteria; order Hyphomicrobiales; family Methylobacteriaceae; genus Methylobacterium; species Methylobacterium sp. JK268. The sequence continues at coordinate 81,873 of NZ_JBSVZN010000001.1, forward strand.
CGACCGGACAGATCAACAGGACGGGGGCAGCATCGATGCGAATTAGAACGTTCTACATTCGGGCGGCCGCGCCCGTCATCGCTCCGTTGGCGATCCTGCCCGGATCCGCCTGGTCCCAGGGGGTGAATGACCTCGGCACCCTGTCGGTCGAAGCCGCGTCCACCCGAGCGGCGCCGGCCGCTGACGGCGGCACCCCCCTCCTCGCGCCGCAGAACGGCACGGCGGCCACGACGACGCTGCGCCGGGAGGATCTCGCCCGCCAACCCAGCACCGAGAACGTCGCGCAGCGCATCGGCACCGTCGCGGGCGTCAACGCCTATTCGCGCGACCCCTCCGGCCTGTTCGGGGGCGGCTACTCGATCCGCGGCTTCGACAGCACGCAGATCGGCCTGTCGCTCAACGGCGTCCCGCTCAACGATCCCGGCACCTTCGCGGTCCTGCCCCAGGTCTACACCGACGGCGAGAACCTCTGCGCGATCTCGGTCACGCAGGGCACCAGTGCGGGCGCGGTGGCCCAGCACGGAGCGATCGGCGGCCAGGTCTCCATGGAGCAATGCGCGCCCACCGACATCCGCGGCGCCACGGTCTCGCAATCGGTCGGTTCCTACAACCTCTTCAAGACGTTCGCGCGCGTCAATACCGGGCTGATGCGCGACGACACCCTCAAGGGCTACCTGTCCTACTCGCACGCGCAGACCGACACGTTCGCGGGCCCGGGCGGTGCGGATCGCCACCACGTCGATGGCCGGTTCGACTGGAAGCTCGACGGCGGCGGCAGCGTCTCCGTGACGTCGTTCTTCAACCAGTTCGAGAACACCTACATCCGCACGGTGTCGAAGGCGCAGTACGAGGCCTTCGGCTACAACAACGGTTGGCTGCGGACGCCGCCGACGATCCTGGCGGGCAAGAACGCGGCGTTCTCGGCGACGACGCTCGCGGTTCCGTACACGCCCGCCAATACGGGCTACTTCCACGATTACTGGGAGCCGGGCCGGCACGCCTACCTGTCGGCGGACGGCAAGTTCCCCCTCGACGGCGTCGACCTGCGCATCACGCCCTACCTCCTGCACCAGGAATCGGGCAGCACCGGCGAGATCCTGCTGAAGGAAGGCGGCTATTCGAACCGCTTCCTCAAATCGCCCATCGGGGCCTTCTCGGCCTACGGCACGACGGGCACCAACGCCCTTCTCGGCCAGATGAGCCAGAGCGACTTCGACCGCGTCGGCAACACGGTGAGCCTGACCGGCCGGGTCGAGAACCACACCCTCACCGGCAGCCTCTGGACCGAGTACACCCACCAGACGCAGCTCAATCCCTTCGAGGAGATCGACCGCGGCAGCAACACGCTGCCGGACATCTGGTTCAAGTCGCACCTGCTGCGCGACCTCAACGGCCGCCTCGTCACCGCCCGCGACTGGAAGACCGACTATACCAACGCCAGCATCGGCCTCTCCGACAGCATCGCGCTGCTCGACGACGCCCTGCACGTCGATCTCTCGCTGCGGGAGCGCTTCTACGCCCGCAGCTTCCACAACCTGCCGGCGGGGACGAGCGACCGCACCGATTCCTACCTCGACTATACGGTGAGGCGGACCTACGCGTTCCTGCTGCCGGCGCTCGGGATCCGCTACGACCTCGATCCGGCCGACCAGGTCTTCTTCAACGTCTCCATGAACGCGCGAGTGCCCGCGAACTTCGCCGACGGCCGCCTCGTGAACAACGCCACCAACGCGATCGCGGTCCCCGATCTCAAGCCCGAGCGGTCGCTGAGCTTCGACCTCGGCTACCGCTACAAGGGCGATCTCCTGAACGTCAACGCGACCGGCTTCCTGATCAAGTACTCGGACAGGATCGCCCAGACCGCGAACGGCGACGGCTCCCTGTCGAGCAAGTACACGAATATCGGCAGCACCACGGCCGTGGGCGCGGAGTTCGAGGTCGGCACCAAGCCCTACGAGGGCTGGAGCCTGCTGGTGTCGCAGGCCATCAACGACGACCGCCTCGACGGCTACGTCATCCCCGGCGGCGACAAGGTCGCGCTGACGACCAAGGGCAAGCAGTACTTCAACGCGCCGTTCTCCATCACGGCCGCGACCCTGCTCTACGAGGACGGACCGCTCTACGGCTTCGCCCGCGCCAAGTCCACGAGCAAGGTCTACGCCACGCTCACCAACGACATCGCGCTGCCGGGCTACACAACGGTCGACCTCGGCCTCGGCTACAAGCTGAGGGGGACCGCCTTCCTGGAGGCGCTGCCGGGCGCGCAGGACGGTCAGTTCAAACTGAACATCACCAACCTGCTGAACCGGAAATACCTGTTCATCAATCCCGGAAACACGACGGGTTTCGGCCTGACCGCGAAGAACAGCCCGACCTTCTACCTCGGCGCACCCTTCGCGGTGACGGCGAGCCTGAGCCTGGATTTCTGACCATGCGGCTCCACGAGAGACTGCGAGGCACACGAGAGCGAGCGATGACGCGTCGGTCCCTTCTCCGCGCGTCCGGCGCGCTCGCGCTCGGCACGCTCGCGGAGGCCCGCGCCGCCGCGGCGTCGGGCGAGCCGCCCCGCTTCCCCTGGATCGGGATCAAGTTCACCGCCGCGGGCAAGGTCCTCCCCTGCCCCGGCAACACCATCATCTGCCACGTGCCGCCGGGGGGCGCGGCCGCCGCGGCCCTGGAGGCGTTCCGCGCCGCGACGGCGGCGGAGCCCTACGCGGGCAAGTTCGCCTTCACGCCGCCGTCGAGCTACCACATGACGGTCTTCGAGGGTGTGGTGGACCTCGTCCGCAAGCCGGGCTTCTGGCCGGCGGACCTCCCCCTCGACGCGCCCCTCGGCGCGTGCGACCGAGTCTTCCTGGAGAAGCTCGAAGGTTTCGACCTCGGCTGCGAGCCGCGCTTCCGGATGCGGGTCGCCGAGGGGGCCGACGATCGCGAGGCCCGTCCGGGCGAGGCGATCCGCCTCGCGCCGGTCGACGACCAGGAGGAGGCGAAGCTGCGCGGCCTGCGCGACCGCCTGGCCGAGCTGCTGCGGCTGCGGCAGCCGGGTCACGCCGCCTACCGCTTCCACACCACGCAGACCTACGCGCTGGCGCCGCTGACCGAGCCCGAGGCTGCCCGCTACCGGGCGTTCCGCCGCGACGCCCTGGCGCGGCTCGCCGCCGCGATGCCGGTGCTCGAACTCGGGGCACCCGAATTCTGCTTCTTCGACGACATGTTCGAATTCCGGCCGCGGCTTTATCTCGGACCACGCCGGCCCTAAGTTGCGGCCGCGGAGACCTGCGCGACGGACAGGCTGCCGGCCGAACCGGCCGGTACCGAGGTGACGATGGGCCAAGTCACGATCAAGGACGTCGCCAAGCGGGCCGGCGTCAGTTTCCAGACCGTGTCCCTGGTCCTGAACCATCCCGAGAAGGTCGCCCGCACCACGCGGGAGACCATCGAGGCCACGATGCGCGAGCTCGACTTCGTGCCGAGCCTCGCCGCCCGCTCCCTGCGCAAGAAGCCGAGCCGCAGCATCGCCTGCGTGTTCTCGGCCGGGGCGCAGCCCTACGACGACGTCTCGGGCATGATGCAGGAGACCTACCAGGGGCTCGTCCTCCAGACCTTCGCGCACGTGACCGACCGGCACGGCTACACGCTGATCCACCGGCGCTGCCGCAGCGGCGACACGGACGGCGCCGGCCGCGTGGCGAGCCTGGTGAGCGAGGCGCGGGTCGACGGGATCGTGCTGCTCGCCGATCGCCGCGACGACCCGCTGATCGGGATCCTGCAGGCGAAGAGCGTCCCGTTCTTCGTGTTCGGCCTCGACGTGCCCGGCACACCCTACGCCATGCGGGCGGAGCGCGACGCGGTGCGGGCCGTGGTCGATCACCTGCTGCGCACCGGCTGCCGGTCGATCTGCTTCCTGAAGGGCGAGCGGGAGGGCCGGCGGCTGCCCTCCGTGGCCGAGCGCCTGAGGGGCTACCGCGAGGCCCTGGAGGCGGCGGGCCTCCGCCCGAGCGACGACCTCGTCGTCCCCTGCGACTGGACCTCGGCGAGCGGCTACCGCGTCGCCGAGGCGCTCCTCGCGCGGCCGTCGCGGCCCGACGCGATCGTGGCCGCCAACGACCGGGTCGCCTACGGCGTGCTGAAGGCGCTCCACGATCATGGCGTCCGGGTGCCGGACGCGATCAGCGTCGTGGGCTTCGACGACTTCGTGCAGAGCGCCTACACGGTGCCGAGCCTGACCTCCGTGGCGGTTCCGACCCTGGAGATGGTGGAGTTCGCCTTCGCGAGCGTGGTCGCGGCGATCGAGGGCAAGGCCGGGCCGGACGGGCCGGCCCAGCGGCTGTTCCCGACCCGCCTCGTCCTGCGCGACTCGACCCGCCCGGTCCCGTGACGGGAGCCGGCGTCAGTGCCGCAGGGAGAAGTCGATGGCGATGCGGCCGCCGAACCGCCCGCCGGGCGGCGGCGGCAGGCTCGCGGCGCGCACCGCCTGCAGCGCCGCGCCGTCGAGGGCGGCGTCGCCCGACGACCGCGACACCGAGGCGCTGGCGACGCGCCCGGAGGGACCGACCAGGAACGTCACCACCACGGTGCCCGCCGCCTGCCGGTCGCGCGCGGCCGCCGGATAGGCCTTGTGGCGGTTGATCTCCGCCTTCGCCCGGGCGCCGTAATTCGCGACCGCCTGGCCGGCATCGGCGACGGCGCCCCGCTCGGCACCCGCGTGGGAGCGATGCTGCGCCGTGCTGGCGGCGCTCGGCTTCGGGACCGGCCTGCGGGCGGGCGCCGGTTTCGGTGTGGGCTTCGGGACGGGTCTGGTCTCGGCCCGCGGGCGCGGCTGCGGCGGGGCCGGCGGCGCGGGCTTGCGGACGGGGAGCGCGGGGGCGGTCGGGTTCTCCCGCAGCGGTACCTCGGCGGCGGGCACGGTGGGCGGCGGCTCGGGCGCCTGCGGGGCGGGCTCCGGCTCCGAGGGCGGCGCCACCTCGGCGGAGCTCTGCGTCTCCCGGGCCGTGTCGGTGGTGGCGTCGCCCTGCGCCACCACGGTGACGTCCAGCGTCTCGACGGCCGCCGGGGGCAGGCGCTTGGCCGGCGGCGGGATCAGCAGCAGGCCGTGCAGGGCGAGGGCGCCCGCGAGCGCCGATCCGCGCACCATGAGCCGCCTCCGGTCCTGCCGCGGCAGGGGGAGGACGAGCACCGGGGACGCGATCGCCAGCGCCGTCACGGCCCCGCCCTCCCGGCCTCGGCGGACCGGCCCGGCGCGGCACCCCCCTCCCCGGCCGCCTTGACGGTGATGATGGCGATGTGGGTGATCCCGTTGCTCGCCAGCAGGTCCATCACCCGGATGACGTCGCCGTAGGCGGCGTCCTTGTCCCCGCGCAGATGGACGCTGCGCGACAGGTCGTTCCCGATCGCCGCCAGCACGGCCGGCACGAGCCCCTCGGCCGCGATCGCGTCCGGACCGATGGAGAGGGAGCCGTCCCGGGCGACCGTGACCACGGCCGGCTCCTTGGGGTCGACCGGCCTCGCCGCCTGGGCCTGGGGCAGGGACACTTTCACGCCCGCGCTCAGCAGGGGCGCGGTCACCATGAACACGATGAGGAGGACCAGCATCACGTCGATGAGCGGCGTGACGTTGATCTCGGCGCTGGGGCGGTAAGGCCCGTTCGCCTTCGACGAGAAGGCCATGGCTCACGCCTCCCGCTCGGCCCCACGGCGCGCCGCGCCCTCGCCGCGGGCGACCAGGTCGACCGAGAGCGCCTCGATGAGATGGGCCAGCCGCTGCGACAGCGCGCCCAGCACCGCGCCGAAGCGGCCGTAGGCGACGGCCGCGGGGATCGCCGCGATCAGGCCGATCGCCGTCGTGGCGAGCGCCTCGGCGATGCCCGGCGCCACCACGGCGAGGCTGGTGTCCTTGGCCTCGGCGATGCCGACGAAGCTCGTCATGATGCCCCAGACCGTGCCGAGGAGGCCGACGAAGGGCGCCACCGAGGCGATCACCGCGAGGTTCGAGAACCCGCCCTCGGTGGTCATCATCGCATGGGTGGCGGCCCGGTTCATCGCCTCGATGGTCCGCCGCCGGACGTCGCCCGCCCCCTCCCGCGGCAGGGTGACGGCGGCGGCGCTGCGGCCCGCCTCGACGAGCGGGCGCAGGAAGCGCGGCGTCTCCCCGCGCTCGAGGGCTCGCAGGGCGCGGCGGAGGCGGGCGGTGCCGTAGAGCCCCTCGGCGATCAGCACCCAGCACCAGACCGAGGCCGCGAGGAGGACCACGATCACGCCCTTCCCGACCGGGCCGGCCTGGAGGAACAGGGTTTGCGGAGAAAGGGACATCGGCTCCATCGGTCGCCCCCGTGCGGCGTTGAACGGCCCGGCCGGACCAGTGTCGGATTCGAATTAGAACGTTCTATATGGGCGCGATGTGTCGTCTCCGTGACGCAGCAGCCCCTCCCCCGTCCGGTCCGCCGCCGACGCGACGCTTGCGCGGGGCTTGCTGGATCGCCGCGCCGACCCTTGCGAATCGGGGCCGTTTCGGGTCACTTGCAGACAAAGCGCCGTCTCGGCGATTTTTCTGCAAATGGGGTGCGGAAGCATGAGTCACGCCGCCTCGCCGGCGCCGGAGCCCGGCCCGGGCCCGATCGCGCCCGCTGCGATGATCGGAACCCACGCGGCCGTCCTGCGCGAGCAGCTCCAGGCGATCTCCTCCGGCCTGTTCCCGCCGACCTCCGCCAAGACGCTGCGGCGCTTCTCCTCGGCCGAGACCGCCCGGATCGTCGGCATCACCGTGTCGCGCCTGCAGCAGCTCGCCGCCGAGGGGCTCGGGCCCCAGCCGGAGGTCTCGCCGACCGGTCGGCGCTCCTACAGCCTGGCGGACATCCACGCCCTGCGCGCCCATCTCGACGACAACCCGCGGGCCGGGCGCCGCTACTCGCCGCGGCGCGGCCCGGACGATCACCTGCAGGTCGTCGCGGTGGCGAACTTCAAGGGCGGCTCGGGCAAGACCACCACGGCGGCGCACCTCGCCCAGTCCCTGGTGCTCCGGGGCTACCGGGTGCTCGCCCTCGACCTCGACCCGCAGGCCAGCCTCTCGGCGCTGTTCGGCGTGCAGCCGGAGCTGGAGGTCGGCGAGAACGAGACCTTGTTCGGCGCCATCCGGTACGACGGGGCGCGGCGCCCGCTCTCGGCGATCGCGCGGTCGACCTACTTCACCGGCCTCGACCTCGTCCCGGCCAACCTGGAGCTGATGGAGTTCGAGCACGAGACGCCGCGGGCGCTGGGCCAGCGCCGGCCCGGCGAGCCGCTGTTCTTCGACCGCGTCGCCCAGGCGATCGAGGCGGTGGAGGCGCGCTACGACGTCGTGGTGATCGACTGCCCGCCGCAGCTCGGCTACCTCACCCTCTCGGCCCTCTGCGCCGCCACCGCGCTGCTGATCACCGTGCACCCGCAGATGCTGGACGTTGCCTCCATGAGCCAGTTCCTGGCCATGACCGAGGACCTGCTCGGGGTGGTGGCGGAGCACGGCGGACGGCTGCAATACGACTGGCTGCGCTACCTCGTGACCCGCTACGAGCAGCAGGACGCCCCCCAGACCCGGATCGTCGGCATGCTCCGGACCCTGTTCGAGGACGCGGTGCTCACCGCCCCGATGCTGAAATCCTCGGCCGTGTCGGATGCCGGCCTGTCGAAGCAGACCCTCTACGAGATCGGGCGCGAGGGCGTGACACGCTCCACCTACGACCGCGCCCTCGAGGCCCTGGAGGCCGTGAACGGCGAGATCGACGGGCTGATCCGCCGCGCCTGGGGGCGGGTATGAGCCGCAAATCGAACCTCGACGCCCTGTTCGGCGCCAAGCCCCCGTCCCGGCCGGCGCCGGAGCCGTTTGCAGCTGCAAACCCGGCCGCCGAGACGCCGGAGTTTGCAGCTGCAAACCCCTCCCCGGCCGCCCGGCGCCGCAGCGGCGCCATCGGCGCCATGAGCCAGACCCTGCGCGGTCTCGCCGCCCAGGCGGACGCCGCCGCGACGATCGAGGCCGGCTCCGCGGTGGTCGAGATCGAGCCGGGCCTGATCGACCCGTCCTTCGTCGCCGACCGTGTTCCCGACCCGGGCGATCCGGGACTCGCCGGGCTCGTCGAGAGCGTGCGCGAGAGCGGCCAGCAGGTGCCGGTGCTGGTCCGCCCGAATCCGGCGGCACCCGGCCGCTACCAGATCGCCTATGGCCGCCGCCGGGTCCGGGCCGCCGAGATCCTGGGCCGCCCCGTCCGGGCGGTGATCCGGCCGCTCACCGACGCCGAGCTGGTTGTGGCGCAGGGCAAGGAGAACCTGGAGCGGCGCGACCTCAGCTACATCGAGCGGGCCTTCTTCGCCCTCCGGCTGGAGCAGCACGGCTTCCCGCGCGAGACCATCACGGCCGCGATGGGCGTCGGCAAGGGCGACCTCTCGACCCTGATCTCGGTCGCCCGGACCGTGCCCGAGGACGTACTGGCGGCGATCGGGCCGGCGCCCGCCGCGGGCCGCCCGCGCTGGATGCAGCTCGCCGAGGGCATCCGCACGGTCAAGCGCGGCAAGCTCGCCGCCCTCCTGGAGGATCCGGATTTCCGCGCGAAGCCGACCGATCAGCGCTTCGCCGCCGTGCTCGCCGCCGTCTCCCCGCCGCCGCCGGCGACCCGCGCGCAGGACTGGGCCGACGCGCAGGGCCGGACGATCGCCCGGGTCGAGCGCCGGGCGGACAGGGTGGCGCTGTCCTTCGACGAGCGGCTCGAACCCGGTCTCGCCGATTACATCCTCGACCGGCTGCCCGACCTGGTGGCGGCCTACCGGGCCGGGAAGGGCTGACGGCGCAGCGACGGACCCCGCGCGGTGTCCCTTGGCGCACGCGAGGGGCCGAGGTTAAGGTCGCGCCGTCCTCTTCCTCCCGCCGGGAGTTCGCCCATGCCGCCCGCCACCGTGCCCGACGTGACCTTCCAAACCCGCGTGCGCAACGAGGCCCTCGGCGGCCCGAACCCGTTCGAGTGGAAGGACGTCACCACGGCGGAGATCTTCGGCGGCCAGAGTGTCGTGCTGTTAGCGCTGCCGGGCGCCTTCACGCCGGCCTGCTCCGACGAGCACCTGCCGGGCTACGAGCGGCACTACGACGATTTCGTCGCGCTCGGCATCGACCGCGTGGTCTGCCTGTCGGTGAACGACGCCTTCGTGATGTTCCAGTGGGCGCGCAGCCGCGCCATCGAGAAGGTGTTCATGCTGCCGGACGGCAACGCGGATTTCACGCGCCTGATGGGGATGCTGGTCCGGCGCACGCGACAGGGCATGGGGCTGCGGAGCTGGCGCTACTCCATGCACGTCGAGGACGGCGCGATCCGCAAGCTGTTCGCCGAGCCGGGCTTCCGGGACGATCCGGCGGGCGTCGGGCTGGAGGTCTCCGACGCCGGGACGATGCTGCGCTACCTGCGGGAGCGGTGATGCGGCCGCGCCGGCGCGGTGCGGGCGGGGAGGGGGGCGGTACACCCTTCCCGCGTGCGGCCCGGTCGTCCGGGAGACATCCAACGCCCCTGACGATGGGCCTCGCTCGCCGGACCATGCCATGTCGACGACAAGCGACGCCGGTCCCGAGCGGGGGGGATCCTCTCTCCCGAGCGGGCTTGCGGATTCACACTTCGCCTATCGGCATTAAAAGGCTCGTCTTTCGCTGTTGCTTGAACGAAACCGAGGAGACCCGCGGGATCCCCTCTCCCGTGCGGGAGAGGGGTAGGGGTGAGGGTCCCGGACCGTGCCGTCATCGGGCGAAGACGGTCGTGCTAGCAGCGGGACACGTCAGAATTCTTGCTGAACCACCTGGGCCCTCACCCCTGCCCCTCTCCCGCACGGGAGAGGGGTTCCCTGCGCCATGCCCGGGAAAAGTTGTGTGCCGACGTAAGTATCTGCCCTGTTTTATTTTCCGAGTTCTGTGACTCCGCAAGCCCCCCGGGAAAGGGGGAAGCGCCTCACCGTCGCCCGGACAGCCCCGCCCTCGGGCGAAGAAACCTCGCGCGCCGCCATCGGCAGCCCGACGGGCGAACCGGGTGTTTACGTCTCATTCACCATGATGGTGCCGCCTCCGGCGTCAGGCCGGCTTGAGCGGGCAGCTCTGCCGGGCCAGCAGCTGCCAGCCGGCCGGCTCCTTCACCCAGACCTGCAGCACCGCGATGAAGGAGCGGCCGATCTCGCCGTTCGGCAGGATGTCGGCGCCGTCCCAGACGTGCCGGACCAGCGCGTTGCTCCCCACGATCTGCACGACCTGCTCGGAGAAGGCGAGCGACTTGTAGTTCACCCGGCCGGCGAGGCTGGCGATGAACGCGTCCTTGGTCTGCACCTTCCGGCCGCTCGAATGGCCGTAGCTGAGCTGCGGATGGGTGAGCGCGTCGAGCGTGGCCGCGTCGCCCGCCTGGATGGCGACGCGCAGGCGCTCCACGGCGGCGCCCACGGCCTCGTCCGCGCCCGTCTCCGCCGCGGCGAGGCCGGGCATCGCCGCGAGGCCGAGCCCCAGCAGCACGCCGCGCCGCGCCCATCCGTGGTCCTGGTCGTCACTCATCGGTCATCCTCCCGTGGAGCGCATGCGCGCATGGACGCGGCCCCGCTCACAGCGAGCTTCCGCCGCAGATCACCAGCTGCTGGCCCGTGACGGCGCCCGCCTCCGGCGACAGGAAATAGGCCACCGCCCCCGCGACCTCCTCGGGCCGGATGAAGCGGCCGAGCGGCGGCAGGCGCGGCGCCACACCCGCGCGCGCCGGGTCGGCGAGCATCGGCGTGTCGGTCGCGGCCGGCGACACCACGTTCACGGTGATGCCCCGCGGCATCAGTTCGGCGGCCCAGGAGCGGGCGAGGCCGATCAGGGCCGCCTTGCTGGCCGCGTAGGCGCCGCGGCCCGCCGCCCCGGCGGCCGTGCGGCTGCCGATCAGCACCACGCGCCCGCCCGCCTCCATGCGCGGGACCAGGATCTCGGCGAGCCGGGTCGCTGCCTCCACGTGGACGCGCCACATCGCGGCCGCGTCCTCCGGTCCGGTCTCGCCGAGGCGGCCGACCCGCAGCAGCCCGGCGGCGTGGACGAGGGCGCCGACGCGCAGGTCGGCGAGGGCCGGGGCGATCGCTCCGGAATCCGCGAGGTCGACGGAGAGGTGGCTGTAGCGCGGATGGGCGATGGCGCCGGCGCCGCGGCCGAGGCCGGTCACCGCGTAGCCGTCGGCGAGGAGCCGCGCCGCGATGGCCGCGCCGATGCCCGATCGCGCTCCCGTCACTAGCGCGCGGGGGAGGGGCTCAGGCATCGCCCGCGACCCACTCCGCGCCGAGCCGCAGGTACTTGATGGCTTGCCGGTGGTACGTGAACGCCACGTGCAGCGCCCCGTCCGGCGTCTGCGCCACCGACGGATAGGACAGTTCGCGGTTGCTGCGGTCGCGCGAGTTGTTCGTCATGCAGTAGCCGTCGCCGGTCTCGAGGTCGCGCCGGAGCGGCCAGGTCCGGCCGCCATCCGGCGAGAGCGCGAGCGTGAGCGGTGCCCGCGGCGTCCCCCAGAAGGCGGTGCGCCGGCCGGGCTCGGGCGCCGGTTCCGGGGCCGCGGCCTCGCCCTCGTCCTCGATCTCGTCGTAGAGCGAGGCCCGCCGCTCGGTCGCGGCCTCGGCGTTGACCGCGTTGTAGACGAGCGCGACCCGGCCGTCGGCGAGCGCGGTCGCCTGGATGGACGAATTGTTGTTCGGCAGCGCCGACGGCACGGGAGCGGACCAGGTGGCGCCGTGGTCGGTCGAGCGGCTCTCGTGGATGAAGTCCGCCCAGCGGCTGCGGAACAGCGCGAGCAGCGTCCCGTCGGCGAGCGGCACGATGCTCATGTGCACGCAGCCGGTCGACTCGGGCACCGGCACCTCGCGCCAGGTGCGGCCGGCATCCGAGGAGATCCGGACGGCGCTCGTATCCGTGTCGCCGGTCCACTTGCGGCCGGGGATGGTGGGACAGTGGAAGATCGGCAGCAGCCAGTCGCCGTTGCCGAGTACCACCGGGGGCTGACGCACGAAGATGCCCCCGCCGGCGTGCTGGGGAAACAAGGTCTCGATCGGCCCCCAGCTCCGTCCGTGATCCCGGGAGATGCGGCGCCGGACGAAGGCGGTGTCCTGATTGCCCGAGACCTGCGCGGTCCAGATCAGCCAGAGGTCGCCGGTCGGCGCCGGGAACAGGATCGGGTTCTGCTCGGAGCGGGCGGGGTCGTCCGAGAGCTTCTCGGCCGGGGACCAGGCGTCGGTCCCGGCGGCGAGGCGCGAGCCGTAGACCGAGATGTCCGCCATGCCCTCCTGGGTGCCGCCGAACCAGACGCAGGCGAGGTCGCCGTTCGGCAGCGGCATCAGGTTGGCGGCGTGGTTCTGCACGCAAGGGGAGGGGAGGAAGGCCTCGCTGCGGCCCGGAGCCACGGGGCGGATCGCGCCGGTGCGGTCCGGCGGGGGAGCGACGGTGTCGAGCATGGGGAGCTCCTGTCAGACGGGCGTCGCGGCGCGGGGCCGCTCGGCGGAGGCGGGGGAGGGGGCCGGCCGGGGCGTGCGCCAGCCGGCCAGCCGCTCGATGCCCATCACCACCAGGGGGGCGAGGGCGGCCACGTACATGTTGTCGATCCCGAACGGGTTGCCGAGCGCGTACCAGACCGTCGTGGCGACCGCGGCGCCGAGCAGGCCGAGGGTCGCGCCGCGGTTCGAGCCGAACCAGGGCAGGTAGAAGCCGACCATCGCCACGATCGAGACCGACAGCCGCAGCGCCCGGGTGAAGAAGGACAGCTTCAGGATCTCCGGGATGAAGAACACGAAGACCAGCGGCACCACGGCGATCACCAGCGAGAAGAGGCGCGTCATGCGCAGCTCCTGCGCCTCGTCCGGCTTCCAGTAGGGCACGTAGAGGTCGCGCACCACGAGGGACGCGATGGCGAGCGCGACGGTGCTCACCGAGACGAAGATCGAGGCGACGAGGGAGGTCGTGACGAGGCCGGCGAGCAGCGGGTGCATGCTCTTGAGGAAGATCGGCAGCGCGTAGAGGCTGTTCATGCTCGGGTAGAGCGTCCGCGCGGCCAGCCCGATCAGCGCCAGCACGATGCCGAGCGGGAAGCAGAACGCCGCCGCGTAGAAGGCCGCGGCGCGGGCCGCCCCGGCGCTGCGGGTCGAGGAGATCGCCTGCACGATGAACTGCGTGGAGAAGATCGCCCCCACGGTCCCGAAGGTCCAGGCGAAGATGGTGGCGGCGCCGATCTTGCCGTCCCAGGTGAAATAGGAGGCCGGCAGGGCCTCCCGCATCGGCGCGAGGCCGCCCGTCGCCGAGAGCGCGACCGTCAGGATGATGGCGATGCCGACGACCTTGATCGCGCTGTGCAGGAGCGTGACCCAGGCCACGCCCTTCATTCCGCCGAACACCGAGTAGAAGCTGCTCACCGCCGCGATGATGCACATCGCGGTCGGCAGATCGACCCGCAGGGCGGTCGCGATCGCGGCCGCGCCGCTCACGTAGTTGCCCACATTCACCAGCAGCAGCGCGTAGATCATGATGATCGACACGGTCAGCATGGTCGATTTGCCGTAACGCTGCGCGATCGCGGCCGAGATGGTGTACTCGCCGGAATCGTAGATCTTGCGGACGATGAAGAGTCCGAAGAGCAGGAAGCCGATCGAGGCGCCGAGCACCGACCAGGCCGAGGCGATGCCGGAATTGAACGCCTCCTGGGCGGTGCCGACCGTCGACTTGGCGCCGACGAATTCCGACATCAGCAGCACGCCGACCACCACGGCCGGCATGGCGCGCGCGGCGGTGAGGAACTGCGCGCTGGTGCGGCTGCGCAGCTTCAGCGTCAGCCAGGCGGTGAAGAGGATGTAGGCGACGACCATCGCGGCGATGGTCAGGCTCTCGCCCTCGGTGAAGTCGTGCATGGGCGTTTCCTCGCGGGGTCGGTGATCGGCGGGGCTCGACGTCTTGGCGCGTCGTTCGGTGCCGGGTGTTCGCGTCTGGTCTCGATCGTGTCGGTGGTCCGCCGATGCGATCCGCGGCGCCTCGGCATCAGGATCGGAGGCGCTCCCGGGATCGGCGCGCCGAGGCCGCGCCGGCTCAGGAGGCGCGTTACGGATCCTCTCCGCCGATGAGCGCGGCGCGCTCCGCCTCGGTGAGCGGCAGGAGCGGCGGGCGCAGCCGCTGCCAGCCCGGATCGCCGGTGCGCGCCGCCACGAGCGCCTTGAGCGAGGCCATCTGGGGGAAGCGCGAGGCGCGCTCGCGGGCCTCCACCACCCGGGCCTGCGCGGCCTCGACCTCGCCCGCCCGCGCCGGATCGGCGTGGTGGTCGAAGACGAAGCGGAGCTCGCGGGCGACGAGGTTGCTCGTCGCAGTGATCGCCCCGGCGCCGCCGGCCTTGAGCAGCGGCAGCATCAGCGGGTCGGCGCCGGCGAGCACGCTGAAGCCGGGGAAGCGGTCGACCATTGCGGTCATGTTGGCGAGGTCGCCGGCCGAATCCTTGATGCCCACGACGGTGTGCGGGTAGCGCTCGCGCAGGGTCGCGATGGCGCCGTGCGGGATCGGCACGCCCGAGACCTGCGGGATGTGATAGAGGATCACCCGCAGCCGGGCATCGCCGATGCGCTCGACGATCTCCGAATACGCCGCGACGATCCCGTCCTCGCTCACGCCCTTGTAGTAGAACGGCGGCAGCATCACGACCGTGGTGACGCCGAGGGAGAGGGCGTGGCGGGTGAGCGCCACCGTCTCGGTGAGCGCCGCGACGCCGGTGCCGGGCATGAGCCGGTCGGGCGCGATCCCGCCCGCGACGACGGCCTCAAGCAGCGCCCGGCGCTCGTCGGACGAGAAGGAATTGGCCTCGCCCGTGGTGCCGAGCAGCGCCACGCCGTGGCAGCCCTCGTCGAGGAGGTGCCGGCAATGCGCCGTGAAGGCCGGCAGGTTCGGGGCGAGGTCCCGGTCGAGGGGCGTGAGGGCGGCGCAGAACACGCCGCGCGGGAGGATGGTCTCGGACATGAATCCCTCTCAGGCGGCGGCGCGGTAGAGCGCCAGGATCTGCGCCGGGCTGATCTCGCGCGGGTTGTTGTCGAGGAGGCGGCGGATCGCGTGGGCCTCCGCCGCCATGGTCGGCCAATCCTCCGCCGGGATCCCCAGCGCCGAGAGGCGCATCGGCACGCCGAGATCGGCGCACCAGCGCGTCGCGGCCTCGGCCACGGCCGCCTCCTCGGCGGTCTCGGGCAGGCCGAGCGCCGCCATCACCTGCCGGGTCCTCTCGGGCACGCTGGGGGCGTTGAAGGCGAGCGTGTGCGGGAAGATCACCGCGCAGGCGAGGCCGTGGGCGACGTGGTGGCGCGTGCCGAGCGGGTAGGCGACCGCGTGGCCCGCCGTGGTGTTGACCGGCCCGAGGCAGAAGCCGCCGTAGAGCGAGGCGAGCGCCAGCCCGGCCCGGGCCTCGGCGTCGCGCCCGTCCCGCACCGCCCGGGGCAGGAAGCGGCCGACGAGCCGCGCCCCCTCCAGCGCGTAGAGGTCGATCAGCGGATGGGCCTTGCGGCTGGTGAAGGCCTCGACGCAGTGGGCGAGGGCGTCGATGCCGGTCGCCACCGTCACGGCGGCCGGGACCGTCATGGTCAGGTCGGGATCGATCACCGCGAGGTCGGCCAGCATGTGCCGGCTCTGCACCGCGAGCTTGCTCTGCGTGTGCGGGTCGGTGACGAGCGCGCGGGTGCCGCCCTCGCTGCCGGTGCCGGCGGTGGTCGGGACCTGGATCAGCCCGGCGCGGCGCCCCGCCACCTTCTCGGGGCCGACCACGTCGCGCAGCGTCTGGCCGCTGTCGGGCAGCACGGCCACGAGCTTGGCGAGGTCCATGGCGGAGCCGCCGCCGAACCCGACCACGAGGGCGGGCGAGACCTCCTCGGCGAGCGCCAGCGCCCGCTCGAGGTTCGGGATGTCGGGCTCGGGGCGGACCTCGCCGAAGACGTGGACCTCACCCGGCAGGTCGAGGAGGTCGACCCGGCCCGCGTTGAAGGCGTCGGCGACGACCAGGATCGTGCGGGCGCCCATCGCGCGGGCGCGCGCGCCGACCTGGCGGGCGGTGCCGGCGCCGAACACGATCTCGGGACGCAGGATCTCGATGGGGGAGGGGAGGGCGGTCATGGGGCGGACCTCTCGGTGAGGGGGAGGACGGGGTCAGGCCCGCCCGGGGGCGGCCGGCGCGGGCAGGTCGGTGGGCCCGCCCTCGTCGATCCGCAGCGGCGCGATCTCGCCGACCACGAACAGGTAGGCGGCCGCCCCGACCAGGCTGAGGCCGCCCGCCACCGCGAGCGGGATCACGAAGGACCCCTGGGTGAGGCTCACCATCACCCCCGTGAAGGTGGTGAGCGCGATGCCGGCGAGGTTCGAGGCGAAGTTCTGGATGCCGCTGATCGAGGCCACGTGTGCGGGAGTCGGGGCGACGTCGCCCGGCAGGGTCCAGATGTTGGCGCCCGCGAAGGCGAGGCCCGCATACGAGATCCCCAGCAGCACCAGGGCGGCCGCGTCCCCGGGGACCAGGGGGGCGAGCGCCACCACCGAGGAGGCGAGGAGGCCCCCGACCAGGCAGGTCTTGCGCGCCGCGGTCAGGCTCCAGCCGCCCGCGTAGAGGCGGTCCGAGAGGTAGCCGCCGAGCCAGCCCGCCGGGATGGCGACGAGGCCGGGCAGCATCCCGAGGGTGCCGAGCTCGGCCAGCGAGAAGCCGCGCGACTCCGTCAGGTAGGACGGGAACCACGTCGTGTAGAAGTAGATGACGAAGTTCAGGCAGAAGAACCCGATCATCATCCCCCAGATGGTCCGGTGCCGGAACAGGGCCGCGTAGCCGATGCGGCGCCCGGCCGGCGGCGCGGCGTAGTCGGCCTCCAGGAGGGCGCGCTGGGCCGGGGTGACGGACGGGTCGCGGGCGGGGTCGCGGTAGAGCAGGAACCAGACCGCCATCCAGACGAGGCCGATGGCGCCTGTGACCAGGAACGCCTCCCGCCAGCCGACATTCGCGATCAGGAAGGCGACGAGCGGCAGGGTCATGGCCGAGCCGACCCGCGACCCGCTCGCCCAGATCCCGGTGGCGAGCCCGCGCTCGGCGCGGCGGAACCACAGCGCCGTGACCTTGGCGTTGACCGGGTAGCAGAACGCCTCGCCGATCCCGAGGACGAGGCGGCAGGCGACGAGCGAGGCGACGCCGCCCGCGAAGGCGGTGGCGATGGTGGCGGCCGACATCACGAGCGTCGCGGCCGTGTAGGTGGCCCGCGCCCCGAACCGGTCGATGAGCCAGCCGCCCGGGAGCTGCATCAGCACGTAGCTCCAGAAGAAGGCCGACAGGATCAGCCCCATCAGGGCCGGGTCGATCCCGTACTCCTTGCGGATCATCGGCACGGCGACGCCGAGATTGGCACGGTCGATGTAGTTGATCGCCACCGCCAGGAAGCACATCAGCACGATGAGCCAGCGCTGCCGCGGCAGCGCGACGGGAACGGGATGGGGCGACGGGGCCATCGGCGGGGCGTTCCTCTCTGCTGTCGTGGTCAGCGACGCGGCGCGGGCTCCAGCACCTTGCCGGGGTTCATCAGGCCCAGTGGGTCGAGCACGCCCTTGATCGCCCGCATCAGGTCGAGTTCCAGCGGGTCCGTGACGCGGGCGAGCCGGCCGCGGTTGGACTGGCCGATGCCGTGCTCGGCGCTGATCGCGCCGTTCTGGGCCTTGGTCTCGTCGTCGACCGCCTCGTTGATCAGGCGCACGAGGCGCTCCGCCTCGGCCGGGTCGGCCGCGCGGGCGGGGTCGATCAGCGCGATGACGTGCAGGTTGCCGTCGCCGATATGCCCGTGCATCACCACCCGGGCGTGCGGCACCGCCGCCAGGATGCGGCGCTCGACGCCCTCCGCGAAGGCGGCTTGGCGGTCGAGGGGCACGGCGCTGTCGTGCGAGACGACGAAGCCCGAGCGCTTGTTGCCCTCCGAGACGCTGTGGCGGACCTTCCAGATCGCCCGCGCCTGGGCCTCGCTCGAAGCGATCAGCGCGTCCGCGACGAGGCCGCGCTCCAGCGCGAGGGCGAGGGCCGCCTCGAGCGGCCCGCGCAGGTCGATCCCGGCCAGCGTGTCGGTGAGCTCGACGATGAGGTACCAGGGCGCGTCGAGGGGGAAGGGGATCGGGGTGTCCGGCACCGTCGCGGCGATGGCCTCGACCTGGCCGCGCGACAGGATCTCCAGGCTGCCGATGCGGTCGCCGACCTCGCCGCGCAGGAGGCCCATCAGGGCGATCGCCTCGCCCACCCCCTGCAGCATCACGAGGGCGAGGGAGGAGGCGCGGGGCCGCGCGAACAGCTTCAGCACCGCCGCCGTCACGATGCCGAGCGTGCCCTCGGCGCCGATGAAGAGCTGCTTGAGGTCGTAGCCGGTGTTGTCCTTGCGCAGAGCCCGCAATCCGTCGAAGACCCGCCCGTCCGGCAGCACCGCCTCGATCCCGAGCACAAGTTCGCGCATCGGCCCGTAGCGCAGCACGGCCGTCCCGCCGGCATTGGTGCCGATGGTCCCGCCGATCCGGCAGCTGCCCTCGGCGCCGAGGCTCAGGGGAAAGAGGCGGTCGGCCGTCTCGGCGGCGGCCTGAACCTCGGCGAGCACGCAGCCCGCCTCCACGGTGATCGTGTTGGCGAGGGGGCTCAGCGCCCGGATGCGCCGCATCCGGTCGAGCCGCACGATCACGGCCGGCCCGTCGCCGCTCGGGATCGCGGCCCCGCAGAGGCCGGTATTGCCGCCCTGGGGCACGATGGCGACGCCGCGCTCGCTTGACAACTTGACAACCTGGGCGACCTCCTCGGTCGAGCCCGGGCGCGCCACCGCAAGGGCCTCGCCCCGGTAGCGGCCGCGCCAGTCGACGGTGTAGGGCTCCAGGTCGTCGCCGGTCCCCGCCCCCGGCCGGAGGACGTTCGCGGGCCCGAGGAGCGCGACCAGCCGCTCCGTCAGCGCGTCGTCTCCGCTCATGGGCCTCCTCCCCTGCGGGCCTGCGACAGGCTCCGGATTTGTTGTAAACTTGTATTCGGCGTAAGCGAGCGGGAGTGGGTTGTCAAGCGGCCGGGACGGCGCCGGCGGCGGGATCGGCCGGCGGCGGCCCGATCCCGGGGAGGATCAGAGCGACAGGTCGAGGAGGCGGCCCTCGAACAGGCGGTCGCGGGAGGCCGTGATGTGGCGGCGCATCCGCGCGCGGGCCGCCTCCGGGTCGCCGTCCCGGACCGCCGCGAAGAGGGAGCGGTGCTCGTCGAAGACGCCCTGGAGGCCGGAATTGGGCCCGAGCAGCGCGAGGCCGTGGATCTTCATGCCGACCGCGACGTGGGCCTGCAGGGCCTGCAGGGAGGCCGAGTAGTAGTGGTTGTTTGCCGCCTCCGCGACGGCGAGGTGGAAAGCGAAGTCGGCGTCGTCGCGGTGCTGGTGCTGGCGCGTCGCCGTGTTCATGAGGTCGAGGGCCTCGGCGATGCGCGCGAGGGCGGCCGCATCGCGCCGCGCGGCCGCGTAGGCGGCGGCCTCGGGCTCGATCGTGAGGCGGAACTCGTAGCAGCGCTGGATGTCGGCGATGCTCTCCACCGGGGCGTAGCCGAGGGCGGGCGCGCGGCCGCGCCCCCGCACGAAGCTGCCGGCGCCCTGGCGCGAGACGATCAGGTCCTCGCGCCGCAGGCGCTCCAGGGCGGAGCGCACGATCGGGCGCGAGACCCCGAACCGCGCCGCCAGCTCGTTCTCGCTCGGCAGCTTCCGGTTCTCCGCGTAGGTCCCGCCCGCGATCTCCGCGGCGAGGGCTTGGTAGACGCTCTCGGCGAGGCCGGACGGACGCGCCGACGCACCCGCCTGCCCCGGTGCGTCCATCGCCGCGTCCTCTCTCCCGTCCCGCGCATCCAGGTCCATGATCTCCTCGCTCGCGCCGGTCCTTGCCCTGACAAGTATGCCCGTTCCGGCCCCGGCGGCGCAAGCTTGTCAAAGGTTGTAAAGTGGGCGGCGGGCCGCGCGCCGCCGCGAGAGGGGGCGGCATGGCGACGGATGGCGCGACGCGGGAGCCTGCGGGCTGTAAAGGCAGGGGTGCAGACGACGCGCGAAGGAGCGGACATGACGGAGCCGAGCGGGATCGCCATCATCGGCAGCGGCGGCATCGGGGGCTACATCGCCGGGGCCCTGGCCCGGGCCGGGCACCGGCCGACCCTGTGCGTGCGCACGGGATTCGACCGGCTGGAGGTGACGGAGGGCGGCGAGACCCGCGTGGTCGACGTGCCGGTCGCCACCGATCCGGACGCGGTCGGCCCGGTGCGCTGGGTGCTGCTCACCACCAAGGCGCAGGACATCCCGGGCGCGGCGCCCTGGCTGGCGCGGCTCTGCGGGCCCGGCACGATCGTGGCGGTGATCCAGAACGGCGTCGACCACGTCCGCCGCGCGGCCCCGCACCTGCCCCCGGGGGCGATCCTCCTGCCGACGATCATCTACTGCGCGGTCGAGCGCACGGCGCCGGGCCGCATCGTCCATCACGGCGCCGCGCGCATGCACGTGCCCGCGGACGCGGCCGGCGCCGCCTTCGCGGACCTCTTCGCCGGCACGGGCTTCGAGATCGTGCGGGAGCCGGATTTCGTCACCACCGCGTGGCGCAAGCTCCTCAGCAACGCCGTGGCCAACGGCATCACCGCGCTCACCCTGCGCCGCATGACGGTGTTTCGGGAGCCCGCCGTGCAGGCGCTCGCCCGCGACCTGATGGCGGAGGTGGTGGCGGTGGCCCGCGCGGAGGGCGCGCGGATCACGCCGGAGGATGGCGAGCGCATCCTCGACGGCTACGCCCGCATGGGCAGCGGCGGCTCCTCGATGCTCTACGACCGTCTGGCGGGGCGCCCGCTGGAGCACGATTACATCTCGGGCGCCGTGGTCGAGGCGGCGGAGCGCCACGGCATCGCCGTGCCGCTGAACCGGGCCCTGCTCGCCCTGCTCGGCGGGGCGAGCGGCCATCCGCTCGACGGGAGCCGCTGAGCGGCGTGGCGGGGATCCGCGCGGGGGGCTCGCGGGAGCGTGACCACCGCGCGTGAACCGAAGGCCGACCTCTGCGTCATCCTTCGGGCAACCCCGCGCCGCGATGGCCGACCATGATGAACTGGCTCTTCCGGCGCGAGACGCTGCTCCTCGCGGTGGCCCTCCTCCTCGCCGTGGGCGCCGGCATCGGCTTCTACGCCACGCAGGCCACCGTGCTGACCATCGCGGTCGCGCCCCGCGACGGCACCGAGCCCGAACTGATCCGCGCCTTCGCGCAGGCGCTGCATGAGGGGCGCGAACCCATCCGCCTCAAGACCGTCTCCTACGAGGACGTCACCGAGAGCGCCGCCGCCCTCCAGGACGGGCGGGTCGACCTCGCGGTGGTCCGCCCGGACGTCATGCTGCCCCGCAACGGGCTGACGCTCGCCATCCTGCGCGGACAGGCGATGCTGGTGGTGTCGCCGGAGGGCTCCCGCATCAATACCTTCCCGGATCTCGCCCGCAAGCGCCTCGGGATCCCGGCGCACAAGCAGGCGGATTTCCAGCTCCTGAAGAGCATCCTCGCCTATTACGGGCTGGCGCTGCTCACGGAGCGGCCCGCGCGGCCCCTCGCCGCCTCCGAGGTCCTGCTCGTCCCGGTGGCGCAGGACGACGTCCCGGCGGCCTTCCGGGACAAGCGCATCGACGCCGTGGTGAGCATCATCGCGCCGAGCGCCCCCAAGGCGATCGGCCTCGTCCAGGCCGTGCAGTCCCTGAACCGGAGCGGGAAGGTGCAGTTCGTCGCCCTCGACGACAGCGACGCGCTCATCGAGCGTTTCCCGCGCCTCCAGGCGGTGACGGTGCCGGGCGGCCTGTTCTCGGGCCACCCGAAGGTGCCGGAGGACGACCTCAAGACCATCGGTGCCTCCTACCGGCTGGTCGCGCGGGCCTCCCTCAGCCGCAGCCTCGCGGCCGAGGTCACGCAGCGCCTGTTCGAGCTCCGCACCGCCATCGCGGAATCGACCGAGGCCGCCGACTACGTGGAGGCGCCCGCCTACGAGACGACGGCCGCGGCGACGAGCGCGCGGGTGCCGATCCACCCCGGCGCGATCGACTATTTCGAGCGGGAGCAGCGCGGCTTCGTCGACCGCTACGGCGACCTGATCTATCTCGCCGGCTTCGTTCTCGGCGGCCTGGGCTCGGCCGTCGCGTGGCTGCGCCAGCGCATGGCGCGGCTGCGGCGGGAGCCGGTCGACGAGGCGATCGAGCGGCTGCTCGCCATCGTCGCGGAGGCGCCCGACGCGGAGGCGGCCGCCCTCGACGGGCTGCTCGCGGAGGCGGACGCCCTCGCCGCCGAGGTGGTCCGCACCAGCCGCGCGCAGGAGACCGACGGCCGGACGCTGAGCGCGGTCGACCTCGCCATGGACGCCGCGCGCTCCGCCATCGCGGCCCGCCGCCGCGCCATCGAGGGGGCCGGACGGTCGCCCGAGCGTGCCCTGCCGCGGCTGGCGACGCGCGGCACGGATCGGGAGTAGGCTTTGGGCGACGCCATCCCGGGAGGAGAGAGCATGCAGGAGACCGACCAGCCGCCGCTTCCACCGGCCAGCGAGGAGGCCGGGCTGCGCACGCCCCCGAATCCGGGCCGTCCGCCGCCGCCGAAGCTGCCGCCTCCCGAAACGGAACCGGAGGGCGGCGATGCGGCGGCGGGGGAGGGGGCCGCGACGCCGGGCACGTGACCGGCGCGGGAGCCCGCCATCAGCTCCGGGGGGAGCCGCACTCCCACCCGGCGTTCACTCCGCCGCGCGGGTGATCGCCCGGTCGGCATTGACCCGGGCGTCCCAGTCCTTGGCCCGGTCCTGCCCCTTGAGGGCCATGAGGCGCGCGCCGCTGACGTCGACGTTCCGGAAGTCGGCCCCGGCGACGGTGGCCCCGGTCAGGTTGGCGCCCGACAGGTCGCTGCCCATCAGCACCGCGCCGGTGAGGTCGGCCTCCGTGAGGTCGGCGAAGTCCAGGCGCGCCCGCCCGAGGTCGGCGCCGGTCAGGTTCGCGCCCCGGAGATTCACCGAGACGAACACCGCCCGCATCAGCCCCATCGATTGATTCCGGATGTCGGCGCCGCCCTTGAGGCCGATGAGCGTCGCCCCGCTCATGTCGGCGCCCTTGAAGTCGCCGATGGGCTGCGAGCGGCTGAGATCGGCCCCGCGGAGCTTGGCGTCGCGGGCGATGATCCCGAACATCCGGGCCTCGGCGAGCTTGGCCCCGCTGAGGTCCGCCTTGAGGAGCCAGGCCTGTTCGAGGTTGGCGCCGGTGAGGTCGGCGCCGCGCAGGTTCGCGCCGTTGAGCCGCGCCAAGCGCAGGTTCGCGCCACGCAGGTTCAGCCCGGACAGGTCGAGGCCGGAGAGGGACCTGTCCGACAGGTCGAGCGGCGTACCGGCGGAGGCGGCGATCCGCGCCTCGACGTCGGCCCGGCTCATCTCGGCCCTGGTCATCATCGGCGAGGTCATGTCGGCGCCCAGCAGCATGTCCTGCTCGGCCATGGCCGGCCCCGCGAGCAGGGCGGCGGAGATCAGCAGCGGAAGCAGGCGGCGCATGGGTCCTCCCATCGGGTCCCGGGGCATTCCCCGCGGTGACGGCGCGCCGGTGCCGGCGCGCGCTCGACGATGCGGCCTTCGCGGCGATGAAGGGAATGCGGCAAAACGGAAGGCGGCCGGAACCTGCTTCGTCCCGCCCGAAGATCTTGGACGCCATGGCGTCCGCTGCGGCAGCCGGATAATCCCTGGTGTTGGTCGCCCGCCTCTGCGCGCCGCCACAGCGAACCGGAGTCCCGATGTCCTTCCTCTCCGTTCTGATCGCCCGCCACGCCGAGAAGCCCAACGGCGCCTTCCCGGGCCCCGGCCTCACGCCGGAGGGAGAGGAGGACAAGAAGTCGCTCGTCATCCGCGGCTGGCAGCGGACCGGCGCCTGGGCTGCCCTGTTCGGCTCAGGGCTCGGAGGGCCGGACTACCCGCGGCCGCAACTCGTCTACGCCGCCAAGCCCGAGCCGATCGACGAAGGGGCGAAGTTCAGCCACCGGCCCTACGAGACCGCCCTCCCGACCGCCGCGCGCCTCCACCTCCCGGTCATCGCGACCTGGGGCGTGGGCCAGGAGCGCGAACTGGTGGACGCGGTGCTGCGGCTGACCGGGACGGTCCTGATCTTCTGGGAGCACAAGGCGATTCCGGCGGCGATCATCCCCGCCCTGCTGGGTGCGCAGACCCTGCCCGGGGTGCCGGTCGACTGGGACGGCGACCGCTTCGACGTGGTGCTGCGGTTCGACCGCGCGCTCCCGACGGCGCCGTGGTCCTATCGTCAGCTCTCGCCGCTGCTGCTGGACGGCGACAGCGACCGTCCGGTCGGGCGCGTGGCCGGGACGGAGCCGTAGCGCGGCGCCGTGAAGCCGGCCGGCATCCGGATCGCGCGCGCTCATTCCGACGCTGCGTAAAGCAGGGCCGCGACGGGAAGCGCGACCCCGATCCACGAAGCGAGCGGCCAACCGCCCCGCGCATAGGCCCAGCCTCCAACCGCCGATCCGATGGCGCCGCCGAGGAAGAAGGTCGCCATGTAGAGGCCGTTGAGGCGGCTCCGAAACTCGGCGCCGAGGACGAAGATCGCCCTCTGGCCCAGTGTCACATTGGCGGACACACCGAAGTCGAGGACGATTGCGGCGATGACCAGCAATCCGAGCGACAGCATCGAACCGAGCGGCGCGAGTTTCGTCATCAGGAAGGCGCCTGCCACGGCCAGCATCGCGCACGCGGTGGCAAGCCGTGTCCAGCCATGATCGGCAACGCGCCCCGCGATCGGAGCCGCGACGGCGCCGGCGACGCCCGCGAGGGCAAACAGCGCGATCCCGCCTTGTGACAAACGGAACGCCGGACCGGCCAGCAGCAACGGTGTGGTCGTCCAGAACAGGCTGAACGCTGCGAACAGGCAGGCATGATAGAGCGCGCGCCGTCGCAGGATCGGCGTCGTTGCGGCGAGGTGCGCCATCGACGCCAGCAATTCGCCGTAGCGGAGCTTCGACCTCGGCACCCGCGCCGGCAGCGCCCGCGAGAGCACCAGCGCCAGCGCGATCATCGCCGCCGCCGAGGCGAGAAACACGACGTGCCACGACGACACTTCGGCGATGAAGCCGGAAACCGGGCGGGCCAGCATGATCCCCAGCATGAGACCGCTCATCACATTGCCGACGACGCGCCCCCGCACGGACTCCGGCGCCATATGGGCGGCGTAGGGAACGAGCACCTGGACGGCGACCGAGCCGAGGCCGATCAGGAGCGAAGCGAGCAGGAACGGAGCCGCGCTCGGCGACAGTGCCGCCCCGAGAAGGCCGAGGGCGGCGATGCCGATCATCACGAGCGCCAGCTTGCGGTTCTCGACGAGATCGCCGAGCGGCACGACGAGCAGCAACCCGGCTCCATAGCCGATCTGCGTCAGGGTGACGACGAGGCCCGCGGCCTGGGGCGACAGCCCGAGCGCGGCGCTGATCGGGCCGGCCAGGGGTTGAGCATAGTAGATGTTGGCCGCGATGAGCCCGCAGGCTGCGGCAAGCAGGGAGGTCATCCCGGCGGAAACGGCGCGCGGGTGCGGGAGATGGTCGGCGGCGGTCGTCATGGCGGCCCTCGGAATAAGGAATCAATCGTTTTCTATTTCGACAAATCGATCAGGCGAGCGTGCGCATCGCGACCTCCACGACGGCCGCCATCTCCGCGCGGGTGCGCCCCGTCTTGCCGATGACCCGCATGCCCTGAAGCAGACAGAGCATCAGCCGGGCCGTCGCCGCGCTGTCGATCCCGGCCGGTATCGAGCCGTCCGAACGGCCTTGCTCGATCAGCGCCGCCATCAGGGCTTCATTGCGGTCGAAGGACGCTTCGACGCGCTGGGCGACCTCGTCGTCGAAGATCGCGAGTTCCGCCGCACTGCCGACGACGAGGCAGCCCTGCACGCCGTCCGCGCCGTGGGACGATTCCACGTAGAAGGTGAGCGCGTTGCGAACACGCTCGAGCCCGGTCGTGCCGCGCTCGATCGCGCGGGCGAGTTTCTCGTTGCGCACCGCCTTGTTCCGGTCGAAGGCGGCGAGGAAGACCGCGCGCTTGTCCTTGAAGGCCTTGTAGAGGCTGCCCTGGGTCAGCTCCATCGCATCGGTCAGGTCCCCGATCGACGTGGCATGATAGCCACGCTCACTGAACACCCGGACCGCCTTGTCGAGCGCTTCGTCGATGTCGAACTCGCGCGGGCGGCCCGGACCACGGGAGGTGGAGGATGGTGATGCACGGGACATGGTCCTTGATAGAAAACGATCGTTTTCAAATCAAGCCGTTTTCAGGGGCCCGATCCCTGACGCCTCCCTGACTGTCATCGCACAGACCCGTCGTTGAGCGAGGCCCGACGGTTCCAGTGAACGTGCCGCTGGCGCTCACGGCCATCTCGCCGCCGATGTCTCGCAAAGCGTTGTCCTTGCTGCGAGATTTGTAACACCCCCTCTCGGACGTCATCACGTTTCGGGGCGTGCGCATGCCCTCTCCCCGCGTGCGGCAAGAGGAGAAACCCGCGCTTCCTCCGGCGAAGGTGACGATGTGTGCCCGCGCGGGAGGGAGGTATCTCGCGCCAGGATTGAAGTGGTGGCATCGCGGACACAAAGACTTCGCGGCAAACCGGAAGACGATTGTATCCACAATGGACGATCAGGCTGGAGACGATCTGATGGTGCAGCGGGCCCTGGCGGATCAGACCAGGCGACACCCGCGTCTGTCCAATCTCCCATTTCCCGGACGACTGCAGCGATAGCGGAAGGAGATCCGGAAACCAGCACAAGAATCTGCCGCGTAGCGGCCCCGATTTCCCGCAACGGTGTTGAGAAGCGGTCGCTTCTGGGGGGCTTGCGCTGGTTTCCCGGCCGCATTCCGCTGTCGCTGCATGCGCGCAGGTCCGGAACGGACCCGAAAAGGGGTGATGCAAACCCCCGCAAGCCATCTGACCGGCCCGCAATTTGGTTTCCTTTGAGCAGGAAGGGCGGCCCTGCTTCGTCATCGCTCCATGCTCTGGGGAGATGGAGCCTTCAGAAAACCCGGTGCGGTTCGCCCGACCGCCCCGGTCAGCCCGATCGCGCGGCGGTCGATCTCGCCCGTCGCACCAGAGCGGGCCGCCGAGTCCCCGATTGACAACGTCCATCCCGGAATGCAACTTTGTCCGGACATACAAACAAAACGGAGGAACAGCGTGCCCGACGCCCGAACCCGGCCCGTGGATCCGGATCACCCGGCGCGTCCGCAGCCGGCCGCCGCGCGCCTCCTCGACGGGCTGCGCGTCCTCACCTTCGAGCAGTTCGGGGCCGGTCCCTACGGGTCGATGTTCCTGGCGGATCTCGGCGCCGAGGTGATCAAGGTCGAGAACCCGGCCGTCGGCGGCGATGCCTCCCGGGCCATGGGACCCCACCTCCTCGGCGAGGGCGACAGCCAGTACTTCCAGACCTTCAACCTCAACAAGAGGAGCGTCGCCCTCGACATCAAGACGCCCGAGGGCCGCGCGGCCTTCCTGGGCCTCGTCGCGACGGCCGACGCCGTGGTCAACAACCTGCGCGGCGACCAGCCCGAGAAGCTCGGGATCGACTTCGCGAGCCTGCGGGAGGCCAATCCCGGAATCGTCTGCCTGCACATCTCGGCCTACGGCCGGGACAACAGCCGCCGGGCCTGGCCGGGCTACGACTTCCTGATGCAGGCCGAGGCCGGGCTGATGAGCCTCACCGGCGAGCCGGACGGGCCGCCCGCCCGCATGGGCGTGTCGATGATCGACTTCATGACCGGCATGACCGGCGTCACCGGCCTCCTCGCCGCCGTGATCCGCGCGCGCGCCACCGGGCGGGGCTGCGACGTGGACACCTGCCTGTTCGACGTCGCCCTGCACCAGCTCACCTATCCGGGGACCTGGCACCTCAACGAGGGCGAGGTGCCTCCGCGGCTGCCCCGCGGCTCGCACCTCGCCCGCACGCCGGTCCAGACCCTGCGCACCGCCGACGGCTGGATCTTCGTCGGCTGCATGATGGACAAGTTCTGGGACGCGCTCATCGCCGGGATCGGCCGGCCCGACCTCGCCGCCGACCCGCGTTTCGCCACCGCCGCCGCCCGCCGCGACAACCGCGACGCCCTCACGGCCGCGCTCGACGCGGTGTTCACGACCCGGCCGACGACGGCCTGGCTTGACCTCCTCTCCGGGCGGCTGCCGGTCGCCCCGGTCCACGACGTCGCCGAGGCCCTGGCCAACCCCTTCGTGGCCGAGACCGGGATGATCGCCCGGGTCGACCACCCGGCCCGGCCCGGTCTCCGCGTCCTCGCCAACCCCCTGCGGATCGACGGACAGCGGCCCGCCCAGGCCGCGTGCAGCGCGCTCGGCGCCGACACGGACGCGGTCCTGGAAACCGTCGCCGCGCCCCTGTCGGAGACCGTCGCATGAAGCTCGAAGGCCTCAAGGTCGTCGACCTCTCCGTCTTCCTCCCCGGGCCCTACCTCACCATGGTGCTGGCCGACCATGGCGCCGAGGTGATCAAGGTGGAGCCTCCCGGCGAGGGCGATCCCGGGCGGGCCATCGGCCCGGCGGACGGGCCCTCGACGGTGTTCTTCCGCAACGTCAACCGGGGCAAGCGCAGCGTCGTCCTCGACCTGAAGGCGGAATCCGGCCGCGAGGCGCTGCTGCGCCTGTGCGAGGAGGCGGACGTCTTCGTCGAGACCTTCCGCCCCGGCGTGGTCGACCGCCTCGGCGTCGGCTACGAGGCCGTGCGGCGGCGCAATCCGGGCATCGTCTACTGCGCGATCAGCGCCTTCGGCCAGACCGGCCCCTACGCGCAGAAGCCCGCCCACGACCTCGCCACGGAGGCGCTCGCCGGGACGCTCGGCATCACGCTCGGCCAGGACGACGCGCCGGCCATGCCGGGCCTCCCGGCCGCCGACATGCTGGCCTCGCTCCACGCGCTCTCGGGCGTCCTGATGGCGCTGCTGCGCCGCCAGACCACCGGGCGGGGCGACTACGTCGACGTCTCCATGCACGAGAGCGTGCTCGCCTCGATGCCGAACGTGCTGGGGCCGGCCCTCGCCGAGGGGCGCCACCCGGTCCCCAAGCACGAGCGCAGCATGGGCGGCTCGGCCTTCTACCAGATCTACGAGACGAAGGATCGCCGCCACGTCGTGCTCGGCGGCCAGGAGATCAAGTTCGTCCGCACCCTGCTCGGCCGGCTCGACCGCCTCGACCTCGTGCCCCTGTGCGAGGCCGGTCCGGGCCCCCACCAGGCGCCGCTGATCGCCGTCCTGCGCGACGTGTTCCGGACCCGGACCCAGGCCGAGTGGGTCGCGTGGTTTCACGACCTCGACGTCTGCTTCGCCCCGGTCAAGACCCTGCCGGAGGCGCTCGACGATCCCCACGCGCGGGCCCGCGGCATGATCCTCACCGATGCCGAGGGCCGCCGGCACGTGGCGCCGGCGGTGCGCTTCCGCGAGGAGCCGCCCCGGCCGCGCCTGCGCGAACCGCGCCTCGGCGAGCACGGCGCCGCGATCCTTGCGGCGATTCCGGCCGCGGATCCGGTGGCCTGACCCTCCCTCCCGACCCCCAGACCCTCAACGGACGAGCCCCATGCCGAGCGCGCGGATCAACGGACACCGGATGCACTACGAGGTCCACGGCACGGGCGATCCCGTGATCCTGTCGGGCGGCTGGGGCACCTTCTGCCACGGCGAGCAGCGCCACCTGCCGCAGGGCCTCACCGACCGCTACAGCGTGGTGATCTTCGACCACCGTGGCATCGGCGAGTCCGACGACGACCTCGCGGTGCCGGCCACCACCGCCCTCTACGCCGACGACGTGATGGGGCTCGCGAGCCATCTCGGCATCGAGCGCGCCCACCTCGTCGGGCTGATCGGGATGGGCGCCTGCATCATGCAGGAGGTGGCGATCCGCAAGCCCTCCCTCGCCCGCTCCATGGTCAATACCGGGGCCTGGATCTCGGTCGACCGCTTCCTCGGCGACCAGCTGCGGATGCTGCTCTCCGCCCACGCGGAGTTCGGCTTCCTGCCCTTCCAGACGATCGTCTCGCTGCTCTCCTTCGAGCCGGACTACTACGCCCGCAACGCCGACCGCCTGCTCGGCGAGACGGGCGTCTGGAGCGAGCTCAACGGGCGGGTGGGCGCGCATGCCCGCTTCATCGACGCCTGCGTCGCCCACGACGCCCGCGACCGCGCCGGAGCCATCCGGGCGCCGACCCTCGTCCAGCACGCCGGCCTCGACCAGGTCACGGGGCCGCGCACCACCCGGCCGATCGAGGAGGCCATCCCCAACGCCGAGGGGCTGGACATGCCCAACGCCGCCCACGTCATCGCCGGCTCCAAGCGCAAGGCGGAGTTTGCCGACGCGCTCCTCGGTTTCCTCGCCCGCCACTGAGGCCGCCGCCCGCCCCCGACAAACGACGGCCACGAACGGCCGCGCTCCCTGGAGGAAACCCCAATGGCCGACATCGTCAATGCGGGGGCGCGGCTCGACCGTCTCCCGATCTCCCGCTTCCACAAGCGGATGCTGCTGCTGATCGCGGCCGGGGGCTTCGTCGACGCCTTCGACGTCTACCTCGCCAGCAGCGTCATGGCCGCCCTGGTCAAGGACGGTTTCGCCGACCTCGCCCAGGGGGCGATGTTCGTCTCGGCCGGCTTCTTCGGCATGCTGATCGGGGCGGCGACCTCCGGCTATCTCGGCGACCGCTTCGGCCGCCGCTTCTCCTACCAGACGAACCTCGCGATCTTCGGGCTCGCCTCCCTGGCGGCCTGCTTCGCGCCGAACATCGCGGCCCTGACCCTCTGCCGCTTCGTGATGGGGATCGGGCTCGGCGCCGAACTCGTCGTGGCGGCCGGCACCCTGTGCGAGTTCATCCCGCCCTCGCATCGCGGGCGCTGGGGCGCGCTGCTCGGCATGCTGATCAATATCGGCCTGCCCTCCGCCAACGCCGCCGGCTACTTCCTGATCCCGGCCTTCAGCTGGCGGATCATGTTCCTGCTCGCCGGCGTCGGCGCGCTGGCGGTCTGGATCCTGCGCAAGCAGATGCCGGAATCGCCCCGCTGGCTGGAATCCCGGGGACGCCTCGCCGAGGCCGAGGCGACGCTCGCCCGGATAGAGGCCGAGGTCGCGGCCGAGACCGGGGCCCTGCCGCCCGTCGCAGCGACCCGCGACCTGCGCCAGCCCGACGTGCCGATGCGCGCGCTCTTCGCGCCGGGCCTCATCGGCCGCACCATCGTGGCGGCGCTCTCGCACATCGCGGTCAACGTCTCGGTCTACGGGATGATCGCCTGGATCCCGACCTTCATGGTCAAGCAGGGCCTGTCGGTGGTGCAGTCGCTCGGCTTCACCACGCTGATGACGGTGGGCGGCCCGTTCGGGGCGCTCGTCGGCTTCCTTGTCGCCGACCGGCTGCCGCGCAAGGCCTCGATGGCGGGCGTCTGCGCGGTGATCGGCCTGTTCGCCCTGCTCTACCCGCAGGTGACCGAGCCGGCCGCCGTCACGGCGGTCGGGTTCGGGCTGGTGAGCGCGATCTACTTCCTGGTCGCGATCTCGTTCTACTCCTACGGGCCGGAGCTCTTCCCCACGGCCCTGCGCCTGCGCGGCGGCGGCCTCGCCAATGCCTGCGGGCGCCTCGCCTCGATCGGCATGCCCTACGCGGTGGTGGCCTTGTTCACCGCCTTCGGGGTCGGGGGTGTGGTCGGGATGGTGGTGAGCGTGCTCGCGCTGCTCGCGATCGGCGTCCTGCTGCTGCCCGTCGAGATGCGGGCGACCTCCCTGGAGGAGGCCGAGCGGGAGGGCGACGCGCCAATCCCGGCCCTGGTGCCGAGCAAGGTCGTTTGAGATCTCACGGGGGAACGGATCATGGCGGATGCAACACGTGACGCCCGCCCTGATTCCGTCCCTCCCCTTTTCCGGACGACGGCAGCGCCAGCGGGAGGAGATCCGGAAACCAGCAAATGAATCGCCGCGCAGCCGCTCCGAATGCCAACAACGTTGCTGAAAAGCAGCCGCTTCGCGGAGTCTTGCGCTGGTTTCCGGATCTCCTTCCGCTGGCGCTGCCGTCGTCCGGAAAAGGGGGGCTTGGATCGAAGCAAGAGCCACCCTGATCCCGAACATCGATTTCATTCGAGACATCCCCTTCGAGGAGCCCGCCATGCATCCGTCCTACGTCGACCTCTTCACCCGCAAGGTCGCCATCGATCCCCGCCGCACCGCCCTCGTGCCGGTGGACCTGCAATACGCCTCCGGCAGCCGCGACCACGGGCTCGGCGCCCTGCTCGCCCGGGAGGGGCGCCTGCACGAGGCCGCCTACCGGTTCGACCGCATCGACCAGGTGGTGGTGCCGAACACCCGCCGCCTGCTGGACGGCTTCCGCCAGGCCGGCGCCCGGATCGTCCACGTCACCCTCGGCTGCGAGACGCCCGACTTCTCGGACGCGCCGCCCAGCACCGCGGCCTTCTTCCGGGCGACCAACAACACGGTGGGGACCCGCGAGCACGAGATCGTCGACGCCGTGAAGCCGCTGCCGGGCGAGCTCGTCATCAACAAGCGCACCCAGGGCGCCTTCGCGTCGACCGGCATCGAGGCGGTGCTGCGCGCGCTCGGCATCGAGACCATCGTGGTCACCGGCGTCTCGACCAACAACTGCGTCGAGACCACGGCCCGCGAGGCCTCGGACCGCGGCTTCGGGGTGGTGATGGTCTCGGACGCCACCGGCACCTGCAGCGAGATCATGCAGGAGACGACCCTGCGCGGCTTCTCGCGCCTGTGGGGCCGCATCGCCGACACCGCGGAGGTGCTGCGCGCGATCGGCGGCGCCGAGGTCGCGCCGCGCGCGGCCGCGTGAGGGGAGGGGAGACCATGACCGACCGCGCGACGGGCCAGGGCCCGCTCTCCGACCTGCGGGTGATCGAGATGGGCCAGCTGCTCGCCGGCCCCTTCTGCGGCCAGCTCCTCGCCGATTTCGGCGCGGAGGTGATCAAGATCGAGCCGCCGGGCGTCGGCGACCCGATGCGCCAGTGGGGCCAGAAGGATGCCGGCACCGCCCTGTGGTGGCCGGTGGTGGCGCGCAACAAGAAGTCGGTGGAGATCGACGCCCGCGACCCCGACGGCCAGGCGCTGATCCGCGACCTCGTCGCGCGGGCCGACGTGCTGGTCGAGAATTTCCGGCCCGGCACGATGGAGCGCTGGGGCCTCGGCTACGAGGCGCTCGCCGCCCTCAACCCGCGCCTCGTGATGATCCGCGTCTCCGGCTTCGGCCAGACCGGTCCCTACGCGCAGAAGGCCGGCTACGGCTCGATCGGCGAGGCGATGGGTGGGATGCGCTACGTGGTGGGTGACCCCTCGACGCCGCCCTCGCGCAGCGGCATCTCGATCGGCGACACGCTGGCGGCGACCTTCGCGTGCCTCGGCGGCATGATGGCGCTCCATGCGCGCGAGCGCCTCGGCCGGGGGCAGGTGGTCGACAGCGCGATCTACGAGGCGGTGCTCGCCGTGATGGAGAGCCTGATCACGGATTACGACCGCACCGGCTACGTCCGCGAGCGCACCGGCGCGATCCTGCCGCGGATCGCGCCCTCGAACGTCTACCCGACCCGGGACGGGATCTTCGTGCTGATCGCCGCCAACATGGACAGCGTCTTCCGGCGCCTCGCCGCCGCGATGGGCCGCCGGGACCTCGCGGACGACCCGCGCTTCGCCACGCACACGGCCCGGGGCGAGAACCAGCAGGAGCTCGACGGGCTGATCGCTGCCTGGACCGGGGCACTCGGCCGCGAGGAGCTCGGCCGCCTCCTCGACGAACACGGCGTGCCGCGCGGGGACATCTACCGGGCGCCCGAGATGCTGGAGGACGCCCACTTCAAGGCCCGGCAGGCGA
This sequence comes from Methylobacterium sp. JK268, assembly GCF_054052225.1. NCBI lineage: Bacteria > Pseudomonadati > Pseudomonadota > Alphaproteobacteria > Hyphomicrobiales > Methylobacteriaceae > Methylobacterium > Methylobacterium sp. JK268. Next base: position 115,783 of record NZ_JBSVZN010000001.1, read on the forward strand.
TCGTCGAGGTACTCCACCCGGTGCTCGGAACGGTCAAGATGCAGAACGTCGCCCCGCGCCTCTCCGAGACGCCGGGCGCGGTGCGCAGCCCGGGTCCGGACCTCGGCCAGCACAACGGCGAGGTGCTGGGCGGGCTTCTCGGCCTCGACTCCGCCCGGATCGAGGCGCTGCAGACCCGGCGGGTGATCGGTCCGGTGGCGCGGGACGCGCGGAGCGCCGCGTGAGTGCGCCCGCGCTCCCCGCCCGGGCGACCCTGGTCGAGGTCGGCCCCCGGGACGGACTCCAGAACGAGGCCCGGCCGGTCTCGACCGCCGACAAGCTCGCGCTGATCGGGCGGCTCGTGGCGGCCGGGCACACGCGGATCGAGGCGACGAGCTTCGTGCATCCGGGGCGCGTGCCGCAGATGGCGGATGCGGAGGCCGTGATGGCGGGCGTGCCGCGCGCGCCCGGCGTCATCTACGCAGGCCTCGTCCTCAACCCCCGCGGCGCCGAGCGGGCGGTGGCGGCGGGCTGCGACGAGATCGGCGCGGCGATCGTCGCCACCGAGACCTTCAGCCGCCGCAACCAGGGCCGCTCCGTCGCCGACACCCTTGCGGATTGGCAGCGGATCGCCGGGATCGCCCGCGGGGCGGGCAAGCGGCTGACCGTGACGATCGCGGCGGCGTTCGGCTGCCCCTTCGAGGGACGGGTCGATCCCGCGCGCGTCGTCGCCCTGGCGGAGGCGGCGCTGGCGGCCGAGCCCGACGAGATCGCGCTGGCCGACACGATCGGCGTGGCGGTCCCGACGCAGGTGCTCGACCTGTTCGGGCGCCTGCGGGCGCGAAGCGGCGCGGTTCCGCTGCGGGCGCATTTCCACAACACCCGCAACACCGGCTACGCCAACGCGTTCGCGGCGCTGATGGCGGGCGTGACCATCCTCGACGCCAGCGCGGGCGGCATCGGCGGCTGCCCCTTCGCGCCGGGTGCCACCGGAAACGTGGCCACGGAGGATCTCGTTTACCTCCTCGACGGTCTCGGGGTGACCACGGGCGTCGACGGTCCCGCCGTCGCGGCTCTCGGTCCCTGGCTCGAGGAACGGCTCGGGCACCCGGTCCCGGCCCAACTCGGCCGGGCGGGTTTCTCCGGGGTCGTTTCCCCGGCCGCCTGAGGCCGTCCCACCGTGGAGATCCCCATCCCGATGCCCCAGCTCGCTCCCGGCGACGTCGCCGTTCTCTTCGCCGACCTTCAGGACAGCATCGTCGGCCACAGCGCCACGACCGAGGAGGCGGCCCTGCGCCGCTCCGCCTCGGCGCTCGCGGGCGTTGCCCGCGACCTGCGCCTCCCCGCCTTCGCCTCCGTGGTGCCGTTCGGGACCGACGATCCCCGGCCGATCGCCGAGATCACGGCCGTCCTGCCGGACATCCCGGTCCTCAAGCGCGGCGGTCCCGCGGTCTTCGCCCACGCCCCGAGCCGCGAGGCCCTGCTCGGCAGCGGCCGGCGCGTCCTGGCGATCGCCGGCGTGGCGAGCGAGGTCGTGGTGCTGCACGCCGCGCTCGCGGCCCGGGCGGCGGGCCTCGACGTCCACGTGCTCCTCGATGCGAGCGGCGGCTTCTCGGCCCGCACCGAGGCGGCCGCCCTGCGGGAGATCGAGGCCGCGGGCGGAGTCACCAGCTCGGTGGCGAGCTTCGCCACGCGCTTCGCCGACACGTTCGACACGCCCGAGGGCCAGGCCGCCATGGCGGCGCTGCAGCGGCTGATGGGGTGAGAGCGGGGGGAGCGCCCGAACCCTCCCAAGAAGTGGGATTGCCCACCGATCCGGGGCAATCCCACTCGCCACATCAAGTTCGAACCGGTGTCTCACAATCCACGGGCGGTCCACTCACCCGCACCACGCTTTGGGTGCAGTTCCCGACGATGGCCACGCCGCCGCCGGACCCGGCCTGTGCCTCGCGCGGAAAGGTCGAGGGGCCGGGCGGGCCGCGGGAGCCGACGGCGACGCGGGACTCGAGCAGCCGCACGGTCGCCGCCTCTACGCGGTGTTCGGGAGGCCGGTGTGAGTCACCGGCACGACGTCGATGCCGGTGCTCGGGGCACCGCCGGTGACGAGCCGGGTCTCCGCCTCGGAGAGAACGCGAAGCGCGCCGCGGTTTCGTGGGGCGCGCTTGGTGGGCTTGAGGATCGACATCGTTCTCTCCGGTTTGGTCGCCGGTCGGCGCCGTGTTGAAGCGAATATTCTATCCGCCGGACGGCCGGTCATCTGTGTATCGGGGCACGCCCGGCCGGCGCGATTGGCGCGCAGGACGACAGGTTCTATGATGGCGCGACCCCGTGGGCCGGGTCGGATCGGGTGAGCCGGATGGGCGGGGCTCGCGGGGGTGGCCATGAGGCTAGCGATCGGGATCCTGCTCGGCGCGTCGCCGACGCTGCTCGGGACCGGCCCGGCGCGTGCGGCCGACGATTTCCCGACCTTCGACCAGAGCACCTACTGTGCCACCGCTGTCACGGGGCACACTGACGCCGAGAAGGCCGCTAAGATCTCGGACTGTAAGAATTACGAAGCGTCCAGCAAGGTCTGGCTCGCTAAAATCTGGCCCAGCATCCCGGTCGCGGTTAAGGCCACCTGCAGCAAGCAGATGAAGTCTCTCAGCGAGGGATCCTACTTCATCCTAACGGTCTGTCTGGCCTCAGGCATTTCGGGATATCTGAAAAGGTCGGCGCTGAAGATCTCGGACGACTTTCCGCAGTATGAACCGAGCAAGTACTGTGGGCTGTCGGTCGTGGGTGTCGAGGGACCCTCGCGCGGCGTCATCCTGGAGAGCTGCATCGCCAACGAGACCGAGAGCAAGCGGAAGCTATCGGTCGTCTGGAACGACGTGCCGCCGGACATCAAGCTCGTGTGCGGCAAGCAGATGGCGACGTTCCAGGACGGGTCCTACTTCCTGATGTCGGTCTGCGTCGTCAGCGAAGTGGCCCGGCGCTGGCTCGACAATGGGGGGATCATCAACTGAGGACAGCGGCGTGGTCAGCGCGGCGCGGCGATGCGCTTCTCCTCCTCGGTCGCGTCCGGCTTGTCGGTGGCGATCTGGGGACAGCGCAAGCAGGCCTCCCGGCCCTCCTGCAGGAACCAGCGGCAGGTTGCCCGGATCTGGCAGAGGGGCAGGTCGTCGACGACCGGCGCCAGCGACGCCACGATGCGCGTCGCGAGGGTGCACGTGCCGTTGAAGTGCTGGCAGGCGGATTTGGCGCAGGGCGCGGCGATCCGGAACAGCTGCGTGGGTTTCGCCTCGCCGGCGAGGGCGAGGAGATCCTGGGTCGGCGCGAGGGTTTCCGTCAGGTAGCCGACCCGCCGCTCCTCGGAGGGCCCGGTCATGACGCCGTAGATGCGGCTGGAACGCCCGCTGGGCTGGGCGCTGGGGCAGTCGACGCGTGTGCTCATGGCCAGGCCTCCGGGGAAGCGGGTTTCAGACGCGGACGACGGGCTCCACCGGGATCCGGCCGGTCGTCGTGCCACCGGACCCGCCCCGCAGGACCGTTCCGGCCGCGACCTGCGCGATCTGGTCGGGGGTGAGGGTGAGGGGGGCCGACAGCGGCTTCTTCGCGGGCTTCTCTGACGACATGGGATTCTCCTTGGTCGGGCCCGGCGGCGGGATGCGATCGGGCCCGGGGGCACCGCGCCGTCCGGCGGGGCCGGGAGCCGCCGGAGCCCCAACACTCTGCGCCGAGGCGGGGGGCGGCGCCGTGCGGCGACGCACGGGCGCGGATGCCCCGCACGGGGTGTCGGGCGGCGGTCCCGCACCGCGCGGGATGCGCGCCCATCCGGACATGCGCGGCCGTGGAAGGCGGCCCGCCGAGCCGACCCCGCTTCAGCGGGCGAAGCTGTCGGGCGCCCCGCCCCCCCCGTGGTCGCGGCTCGCGGAGGACACCAGCACGGGCGGATGGCGGACCGCGCCCTCCTCGCGCAGGCCCGCGGCGTCCATCACCAGGCGGCGGGAGGCGGAAGCGATCGTCTCTGGCCGGTGCGCGATGATCACCCGGGTGAGCCCCAGCTCCTGCACGGCGGTCGAGACGCGGGCCTCCATCGCCGGATCGAGGTTCGAGGTCCCCTCATCCATGAACAGGATGCGCGGGTTGCGGTAGAGCGCCCGCGCCAGGAGCACTCGCTGGCGCTGCCCGCCCGACAGCGAGGAGCCCATGTCGCCGATCAGACTGTTGTAGCCCATCGGCATCGCCACGATGTCCTCGTGGATGCCCGCCAGGGTGGCGCAGCGCACCATCTGCTCGACGTTCTGCCGCTCGTCGAAGAAGCAGATGTTGTCCGCGATGGTGCCCGACAGCAGGTGGTCGTCCTGCATCACGACCCCGATCGCCTCCCGGTACGCCTCGTGCCCGAGCTGGGGGAGCGGGATCCCGTCGATCAGGACCTCGCCCTCGGTCGGCTCCAGCAGTCCGAGCATGATCTTCATCAGGGTGGTCTTGCCCCCGCCGGAGGGGCCGGTCAGGGCCACGTACTCGCCCGCCGCGATCCGAAACGAGATCCCCTCGAACACGAAGGGCTCGCCCTGCGCATAGCGGAACCCGACGTCGCGGACCTCGATCTCGCCGACGATCTCGCGCCCGATGTGGAGGCTGCGCGGGGCGGTGCGCTCCGGCTCGGCGACCACGATGTCGGCGAGCCGGTCGAGATAGAGGTCGAGCATCTTGAACTCGATCGCGTTCTCGACCAGGGCGGACGCCTTCTCGACGAATTGCTGCTTGTAGGCGACGAACGCGAACAGCATGCCCACCGTGATCCGCTCGTCGAGCACGGCGTGGGCGCCGAGGTAGACCACCGCGATGGTTTCCAGTCCGAAGATGAAGCCGTTGAGGGCGTGGAACGTCTTGCGCAGAGCGTGGATGCTGGTGTCGGCGCGGACCATCTCGGCGTAGCGGTTCATCCAGACCGCGCCGCGCTCGGCCTGACGGTTGAACAGTTTGATGCTCTGGATAGCCCGCACCGTCTCGACGAAGGCGGTGCCCTCGCCGGCCCGGGCGACCATCAGCTCGAGGGCGACGTGGCGCATGCGGTGGTAGAAGACCGTCCGCAGGATCACGTAGAGGCCGAGGGCCACCAGCACCACCAGGCTCAGCGCGGGCGAGTAGAGCAGGATCATGACAAGCGTCAGGACCGCCATGCTCCCGTCGATCAGCGCGGTGATCAGGCCCTCGGCCAGGAGTTGGCGGATCGGCTCGGTGGCGTTGAAGCGCGAGACGAGGTCGCCGACGTGGCGCTTCTCGAAGTAGCCGAGCGGCAGGCGCAGCAGGTGCCGGAACAGCCCGGCACCCATCTGGAAGGCGAGCGTGCTCTGAACCCCCGCCATGATCCGCACCCGCAGGAGGGCAGCGCCCGTGTTGACGAGGAGGAACAGGGCGAAGCCGAGGGCGAGCGTCAGGACGAGGTCGCGGTCGTTGGTGGCGATCGCGTCGTCCACCGCGATCTGCATCAGGAAGGGGCTGGCCAGCACGTAGAGCTGGAGGATGCCGGAGAGCGCCAGGATCTGGAGCGCCGCCTGGCGCAGGCCGCTCAGCGGGCCGAACAGGGTGGCGAGCGTCAGGGTCCGGACGGGCGGAGGCGGCGGGCTGTCGAGCCCGGGGGTGAGTTCGAGCGCGACGCCGGTGAAGTGCTTGGACGTCTCCGCCATCGTCAGCCGGGTCGGGCCGGCGCCCGGATCGTGGATCGTGACTGTCCCGCGGGACACCTTCTTCAGCACCACGAAGTGCGCCATGTCCCAGTGCAGGATTGCGGGCGTCTGCAGCTCGTCGAGCTGGTCGAGGTCGAGCCGCAGCGGTCGGCTGGCGAAGCCGATCTTCTCGGCGGTCTCGATCAGGGTCTTGAGCGTCATCCCCTTCAGCGAGACGGGGTACTGGTGCCGCAGGGTGTTGAGGCCCACGGCCCGCCGGTGGAAGGCCGAGACCATCGCCAGGCAGGCCAGGCCGCATTCCGCCGCTTCGGACTGGCGCAGGTCGGGCAGCTGCCGGCCCCCGGAGAAGATCTCCGCGAGGATGCCGATCACGCGCGCCTCCAGGCGGCCCGGATTGGGTCGAGCACCCAGTCGACGAGGCTGCGGCGGTCCAGGATGACCTCGGCGTCGAGCTGCATGTCGGCCTGCAGCGGGATCTGCCGGCCGTAGGCCAGGATGGTCTGGCGCGGCAGCGCCACGCTCACCCGGTAGGCTGGCCCCCGCAGGGTCGCCGGGCCCACCATCTCCTCGGGCTTGAGCAGGGTGTAGGACACCGACTCGATCCGGCCCCGTGCGAATCCGAACTGCCGCGCCGGAAAGCTGGCATAGCTCAGGTTGACGCTCTGACCCGGGGACACGAACCCGATCGCGCGGGCCGGGACGAAGATCTCGGCGGTCAGGACGTCGCCCTCGGGCACGATTGACATCTGCGGGTGGACCGTGTCGGCGACCTTGCCGATCCAGGCCTGCAGCGCCGAGATGCGCCCGCGCTTGGCGGCCGTGATCAGGTAGGCGCGTTGGCCCTCGGTCTGGCGGATGCGGGTGTCGATGTCGCTGATCTGCGCCTCGAGCTGGCGGATCTGCCGCTCGCTGTCGATCGGCTGCTGCGCCAGGGCGCTGCGCCGCTGACCGAGTTCCCGCTGCTTCTCAGCGATGGTCCGCACCAGGGTGAGTTCGGCCTGCTGGGCAGCCAGGTAGGCATCCTGCCGGCGGCCGTACTCGAGTTGCGAGACCGTCCCTTTCCGGACGAGCTCGGCGATCGAGTCGACCTGGTCGTGCGCGATGGCGGTGCGGGCCGCCTGGACGCCGCGCTCGCGCTCGAAGGCGACAAGTTCGCCGCCCAGGCCGCTGATGTCGGTGCTCAACCGGTTGATCTCGGCGGCCATGCGCCGCCGCTCCAGCCCGATCTGATCCTCGAGGTGCTCGCGCTGCTCGCGCAAGTTGGCGAGCACGGCCGTGTCGATGCCGCCGCCGTGCTCGCCGCTCTGCTCGACCGTGACGGTGAGGAGCGGCGCGTCCTTCTCGACCACCTGGCCTTCCTCAACGTGGACCGCCGTGATGGTTCCCGGCCGGGAGGCCACCACGGCGGCCACGCCCAGGCGGGGCGCGAGGTAGCCGGAAGCGTGCTCCTTGCGCGCGTAGGAGCCCGTGGCCACGAAGGTGACGAGCCCGACCGTGCAGAGGACCAGAAAGGCGGTCACCAGGGTGAGGGGCAGCGGCACCGCCAGCGTGACGGCGCCCCAGATCTTCGCCCGCTGGTGGTCGATCGCCTCCTGGCGGAAGAGCGGGGTCGTCACGGCCCGCCCCGGGCAGCCGGGGGAGGGCCGGGCGCGCGCCGACCGACCCCCCTGGCCGGGCAGCGGCCACCCGCGGGCCACGCGCGCACCCGGACCGCCTCCCTGCGGGGCGGCCGGTCGCGGCGTTGCGGCGCGTCAGGATGCATCGAAGACCCGGTGAGAATCGTCTGGCGGCGCGGCCGGATCGCGCGTCACGCCACGGCTGCGATACGGCGCTCCGTCTCGGTCGCGTCGACCTTGTCCGTCGCGACCTGGGGGCAGCGCGTGCAGGCTGCGTCCCCCTCCTGAAGGTGCCATCGGCAGGTCGCCCGGATCTGACATGCCGGCAGACCGTCCACGACCGGCTCGAGGCCCGCGACGATCCGGCGGGCCAGAGTGCAGCTGCCGTCGAAGTGGGCACAGGCCCCCTGCGCGCAAGGGGCCGCGATCCTGAACAGTTGCGTCGGCTTGGCGTCGCCGGCCAGCGCGAGAAGGTCGGGGTTCGGCCGCAGGGTTTCGGTCAGGTAGCCCACGCGCTGGTCGCCCGCGGGCCCCGTCATCACCCCGTAAACGCGGGCGCCGCGCGTGCCCGCCTGGGCGGACGGGCAATCGATCGCCTCGCGCATGGCCGTCCCTCCGACAGACGTCACGACACCGTGGACTTTTCCGACTTCACGATCCCCGTCGTGGTCGTCGAGCCGGATTTCTGCGCGGATCCGCCGGCCACGGTGGCGACTTGGTCGGGCGTCAGGCTCACCGGCTTGCGGCCGGGCTTGATCGAGCCGGCTTCGGCGCCAGGACCACCGGTCGCACTCTTGTCCGCTGGTGTCTTGATCATGGCTCCGAACTCCTTCGCAGGGACGATCGGCCGGCGGAGTTGAAGATCGCGCCGCCGCGAGAAATCGCATACAGTAGCTAGCAAATCGCTTCATGAGTCAAGCAGCGGCCCGGCCTGAACTCCGTATCGGTCGAGGAATTCGCTTGTTGCCGGAATAGACCGATTGCTCGCAATTCATAGGTGCGGCGGATTGGAGGTTTCGACGCAGGTTGCGGCGTGGATCTGACTTCGGCGTGGCGTTTAGCTTTGCCGTTCACCGCGGCGGTGCCGGTCATCGCTGTCATCGTTGCGGTTGCCACGTGTGAGACACCGCACATTCATGCCTGATTTTGCCGCGTAAAACTGTAAGCGTTGACTCCGATACTAGAAAGGATGCTGACCATGACCTTCTTCCTGAACAAGTCCAAGTGTTCCACCAAGACCCTCCGCGCCCTGTCGCGTGCCGAGGTGTCGGCGATCTCGGGGGGCGACAAGGCTTCCGACACGCTGTCCTGTGTCTCCCGCTGCGGCAATGAGACGACTCGGGCCGGCACCCTCGCCTGCCTGGAGAAGTGCTCGTCGAAGTGAGGATCCGGGCCGTGCCCGCTCATGCCGCGTGATCGCCCTTTATTCCGGGACCGCCCCGGCGGGCGAGGATCGCGCGACCCCACTGACCATGAACCCACTCAAGACTCAGTCAAACGACGGAGATGACAATGCTTGCGATGCTGAAGTCGAACAAGAAGTCCCGCCCGGCCCTCGCGCTGGCGCCGCTGCCGGCAGACCAGCTCGACCTGGTGAGCGGAGGGGACAAGGGCGGGGAATGCCACTACGATTCCCGCGGGACCCTGGTATGCTCGGGAGCCGAGATCAAGGGTTCCGTGAAGAAGTGAGATCCAGCGCGGCAGGATCTCGTGCCCATGATCCTGCCGCGCCGATCCTCGGCGGAGGAGAGCCGCCCCTCGGTACAGACGATTGCTTGACACTCGCCCTGAATCGGCGACTAATTGAAGCCGATCGTCCGCATATTCGCGCCCAGAACGGTACGCGTGCAGACCATCCATTTGAAGGATGCTTGGGTCATGGCCAAGTCTGATTCCGCTCGCGCGTCCTCGGCCGCCCCGACGGCCGACCAGACCCCAACGGCCGATCCCGCCCGCAGGCCGGTGACCCTGAGGCCCGACGAGGTCGCCGCCGTCGCGGGCGGTTCGGCTCCCACATCCGGATCCACCACCACGACGGGCCGCACAGCGTCGGTGAAGTCCACGGCATCATGACGCCGGGCTGGAACCGGCGGCCGCAGGGTCCGACGATCCGAATGGCGGTTCGTCGCGCGCGAGGCGGGCGTGTCGCAAACCCGGTCACTCCGCCGGCGGCCGGGTGGGGCTCGCGAACACTCATGCCCGGCCGCCACGCACCGATCATCGAGTGCGTCCGAGCACGTCGTCCCGGCCCTCCTCGTGCGATGGAGGCTTCGTCTTGAAGGGCGAAGCGCCCGTAGCGGACAAGGGAGGCCACGATGATCAAACGCTCGCTCGCCACCGCTGCGGTCTTCAGTGTAGGACTGGCGTCCGTCGCCCACGCCGGCCTCATCATGTCCCCCTCCGTGTCTGCGGCCCCGGGCGTGGCCCTCGTGCAGCCGGCCCCGATGGCGGCCCAGACAGCACCCGTGCGGTCCGCCACGCGCTATGCCGAGGTCAGGACCCTCGCCCCCCTGACGCAGACCGACGCCAGCGAGCGGCCCGCGCCCCGGGTGATTGACCTGCCCAGGGCCGACACCTCGAGCCAGAGCTACGTGACCGCGCCGAGACCCGCCCTGATCTCCATCCAACCTCAGCAGCTGGCGCAGGCCGCGCCGGCGCCCGAGGTGCAGCCCGCCATCAGCGAAGCGGTGCCCGCTCCCGCTCCGGCCCCCGCGCCGAGCCGGGTTGAGGCCCCGCGCCGTGAGGTAGTTCAGGCGCCGCCGACCGTGCGCAATCCGGTCCGGCCCGTCGGCCGCCGCAGCGCGCAGTGGAAGGGGGGCGGGGGCTCCACCTGGAAGACCGGGAAGAACGCCTACGGCTTCGAGGGCAAGTTCGGCGGCTGCCACTTCTCCGGGCTGAGCGGGCCGCACGGCTTCAAGCTCGACCGCGCCTGCCGATAGGATCAACTCAACCGTCTCAACCGCGCGGCGGCAGCCCGCAATCCGGCACGATCAATCACGACCGCCAGCTCGGGCTCGCCTTGCCGCTGCGCCCGGGCGCTCAGGTCCGCGAAGCGCCGCAACACCTGCTCGACGTCGTCGGTAACAACCGGAACGGGCGGCGGTGGAGCGACGACCAGGGCTGGGGGCAGCGCGCAGCGGAACGAGCTGTCGACCATGAGAACGTCCCCCCGCCGTTTGCTGCTGAGCCGACTTTGTAGTCCAAGCTCGGCCGGATGGGATTGACCCCGCTGGTTGCTCTTGCCTGATCCGCGGTTGTGCTCGCCCTTGCGCGCGCGAGGGCTGCCCGTGGGCATAAGGGCGGCCTATGGAACCAGAGTATCTGATAGTGCCGGGGTAAATAGACGCTTTCGCTGAGTGGTTGAGCAAGTGCAGGCCTGTCGGAAATATAACTCTGCCTTGAACTTATGGGCTGTTAGGATAAATCGGTTATAGATTTCAGGAAAAGCGAAGGCTGCTTCGTGTCAGCTGATCAATGGACGCACATCCCATCAGTCTCATGTCCCTCTCAATCTCAGACCGCATCAGTTCGAGCGCGCGCTCGACCCCTGCCTGACCAGCTGCAGCGAGGGGGAACAGGTAGTAGCGGCCCAGGCCGACTGCCTTTGCTCCGAGCGACAACGCCTTCAGCACATGGGTGCCGCGCTGAACGCCGCCGTCCATGATCACGTCGATCCGGTCGCCGACTGCGTCAACGATCTCAGCAAGTTGGTCGAAGGCCGTACGGGAACCATCGAGCTGCCGGCCGCCATGGTTCGACAGAATGATGCCAGTACAGCCAATCTCGACCGCGCGCTTCGCATCCTCGACCGACATCACGCCCTTCAGGCAGAATTGACCATCCCATTCCCGCACCATCGCGGCAACGTCATCCCAGGACAGGCTCGGGTCGAGCATCTCGGTGAAGTACCGGCTGATGGACAGCGCGCCTCCGCCCATGTCGACGTGCTCATCGAGTTGCGGCAGCTTGAAGCTCTCGTGAGTCAGATAATTAACCGCCCAGGCCGGCTTCATCGCGAACTGCATCATACCAGCCAAGGTGAGCCGAAACGGAATGGAGAAGCCCGTCCGCTTATCGCGCTCGCGATTGCCCCCCGTGATACTGTCGACGGTCAGCATCATCACTTCAATACCGGCCTGCTTCGCGCGAGCCATCATCGCGCGGTTCAGGCCGCGATCCTTGTGCGAGTAGAACTGATAGACCTGAGGACGGCCACCGATGCGGCGGGCTTCCTCCAGGCTCACGGTTCCGAGCGAGGAGACGCCGAACATCGTCCCGTACTTGCCCGCTGCTGCAGCGACGGCGCGCTCGCCCTGATGATGGAAGAGCCGCTGCAGCGCGGTCGGCGAGCAGTAGACGGGCATGGCAAGCTTCTGGCCCATGACCGTCACCGACATGTCGATCTCGCCCACGCCGCGCAGGACGTTCGGCACCAGATCACAGGCGTCGAAGGCCATGGTGTTACGCCGGCAGGTGACCTCGTCGTCGGCGGCACCGTCGATGTAGTCGAAGATCGGTCCGGGCAGCCGCTTCTGGGCCATGCGTCGGAAATCGTGGAAGCTATGGCAGCTCTTCAGTCGCATCTCGAGTCTCCGCGAGCACACAGCACCGGTGCCGGATTGGAACGGGAGCCGGGAGGAAGCGTCCGCTCCCGGCCCAACGACCTCAGTGTGCAATGGCCACGGCTGACGCAGAGGGGACCATGGCGGTGAACGGAGGTACGTAGGCTTGCAGCATCACCAGCACGCCGACGAGACAAGCAAGCGCAATCGAATGAAAGAACACGTAGCGCAGGATCTTCGACTCGCCGCCGTACCACTGAGTTGCTGTCGAGGCGACCACGATCGACTGCGCATCGATCATCTTGCCCATCACGCCGCCCGCGGAGTTGGAGGCCGCCATCAGGGTTGGCGATAGACCGAGTTGCTCCGCTGTGATCTTCTGAAGGCCGCCGAACAGGACGTTCGAGGCCGTGTCGGAACCTGTCAGCGCGACGCCGAGCCAGCCCAGCATGGCCCCGAAGAAGGGATAGATCCAACCCGTCCGCGCGAAGGCCAGACCCAGAGTGGCATCGGTGCCCGAGTACTTCGTGACGTAGCCGAGCGCCAACATCGCCGAGATCGTGATCAGAGAGTAGCGGACGATCCAGGCGGTGCGGCCATATTCCCGCAGGAGCTTGCGTGGACCAAAGCCGAGGATCAGGCCGCCGACGATGGCCGACAGCAAGATGCCCGTGCCGGTCGCTGAGAGCAGATTCAGGGTGTAGATGGCGGCCTCGCTCTGGGCTTTGGCGACGACCGGCGGCACCTTGAACACGACGTTGTGCAGGTAGGGCACGGGCAGCCGCCAGACCCAGAGCGAGTCGAGCCAGGCGCGGAACTGGGGTGTCCCCCAGGCGAAGACGAACACCGAGAGGATGAGCCACGGCAGCCAGGCTCGGAGAACGGCGCTCGCGCTGTGGGTCTGCCGTGTTACAGCCGGAGCCGATCGCGCATCCGCGTCGGCCTCAGTCCAGAGCCGGGACGGCTGCCAAATGCGCAGGAAGCCCGCGAGCGCGGCCATCGAGCAGATCGCCGCGACCACGTCCACGAGCCAGGGCCCGTGGAAGTTGGATACGAGATATTGCGGAATGGCGAAGGAGAGGCCAGCCACGAGTAGCGCCGGCCAGACGTCCAGCATGCCCTTGCGGCCGGCAAAGGCCCAGATCAGCCAGAATGGCACGAGGAGGGAAAAGAAAGGCAGCTGCCGTCCGATCATGGCCGAAAGCTCGGTCAGATCGAGGCCCGTGACGGCGGCCAGTGCGATGACCGGCGCGCCGAGCGCCCCGTAGGCCACGGGCGCCGTGTTGGCGATCAGCGAGAGGCCGGCCGCCGCCAGAGGCGTGAAGCCGAGGCCCATGAGCATCGCCGCCGTCACTGCCACCGGCGTGCCGAAGCCGGCCGCGCCCTCGAAGAAGGCGCCGAACGAGAAGGCGATGAAGAGGAGCTGCAGGCGCCGGTCCGGCGTGATGCCCGCGATCGAGTCTCGCAGGATATCGAACTGTCCGGTCCGCTCCGTGAGCCGGTAGAGGAAGATCACGTTCAGGATGATCCAGCCGATCGGCAACAGCCCGAAGGCGGCACCGTAGACCGCTGTGGCACCTGCCATGGGAGCCGGCATACCGAAGCCGAGCACCGCCACGCCGAGAGCCACGACAAGACCCAACAGCGCCGCGACATGCGCCTTCAGATGGAAGAGGCCGATACCGCCGAGTAGCACCGCGATCGGTAGCGCCGCCAGCGCCGTCGACCAGAATGTGCTCGCCAGGGGATCGTAGACTTGGTTCCAACTCACGGCGTGGTCCTCCCGATGAATGGTTCGATCCGCCGCGTTCCGGTAAGCCTCGATCGTTGCCCCTGCGCAGGGTGAGAGCGCAGGGAGCCGAAGCCGCATTTCCTGGGCAGCGCCGAAGCCTTGGCTTCCTCAATGAGCCACTGGCAGATGTTTGGTAAAATGATTTTACCATTGGTGTCAACTGGACATGGCACTTGACCGGCCTACAATCAGGCGGTCGCTGCCGGGTTGGTGTCGGTGAGTGGAGGTGCGCGATGGAGCAGGAGTCGATCAAGGGTGCGAGCGTCGCTGAGAGCACGGCGCGTCACCTCAAGGACCTGATCCTCGAAGGCGCGCTCAGCCCGGGCGATCTCCTCTTGCCCGAGCGCGATCTCGCCCTGCAGCTGAACGTATCCCGCCCGACCCTCCGCCAGGGCATCAAGATCCTGGAAGAGGAAGGGCTCATTGTCTCGACGCCGGCCGGGCGCTCGGTGGCCTCTCTCGGCCGCGAGATCACCGATCCGCTGATCGCGCTGATCGCCTCCCACGCGGAGGTGGTCGATGATTATCTGGAGTTTCGGGCGACGACCGAGCGGATGGCTGCGCGCCTTGCTGCCGAACGCGCGAACACGGTCGATCGCGAGCGGCTGACCGCCTGCATGGAGCGTATCGACCGCGCTCACGAGAGTGGCGTGCAGCGCGAAGAGGCGGACGCCGATGTCGATCTGCACATCGCGGTCTACGAGGCGAGCCACAACCTCGTTGTCCTGCACACAATGCGGGCGCTGTCGGGCATGCTCCGTCAAGGTGTGATTGAGAACCGCGAGTTGTTGTTTTCCCGACCAGAGACGCGCGATCAGTTGCGCGCGCAACATCGGGCGATCTATGAGAGCGTCATGGCGGGGAACATTGAGGCAGCTGGTGAAGCCGCGGAAGCTCACATCCACTACACTCACCGCGCGTTGAACGAGATCAAGGCGTCGGAGGCGCGGCTACAGGTGTCGTTGCGCCGGCTTAACGGCGGTCGAGTTTCGGCGCGGCATCGAGCTGATCGTTAGGACGCAGGTCAGAGGCTGATTGCCGCTCCAAGCAGCTATCGGACTGCTCAGTGCGCCTGTTCGGGAGGTGCGGGTGGCGGCCTCCGACATGATGTCGAAGCGGACTGCCACCTTCAGGAATTGGCCTGCGCCTCCGACGGCGCCGGCGTTGCGAAGGGTTTTACCATCGTCTTAGCGGGTATACTGCTCCATTGCAGATGTCGGGAGATATGCGCAGCCGTAGCGCCGGTGACCAACGTCAGTAGAACGCCTGCAGCCCGTTTTGGGCCCGGTCCAATCGATTACTTGGCGAGCGGGCACTTGCTCTGCGCCAGCGGGCGGAATGCCTGCTCGGCCGGCACCGTCGTTACAAGCTTCACCAAGTCCCACGGCCCCTTCGACTCGGACGGTGCCTTGACCTGCACGAGGTACAGGTCGCGGATCAACCGCTGGTCGTCCCGGATGTGCCCGTTCTGCACGTAGGCATCGGTCACGGGCGTCGCCTTCATCCGGGCCATCACGGTCGGACCGTCGTCCGAGTCCGTGTCCTTCACGGCCTGGAGATAGTGGCGCACGGCCGAGTACACGCCGGCCTGGATCTGCGACGGCATGCTCTTCATGCGCTTGAAGAAGGCGTCCGACCATCGGCGGGATTTCGGCGACGCATCCTCGAAGAAGCTGGTCAACACCAGATCGTTCTGTGCCACCGGCAGGCCGACCGCGGCGATGTCGACGTTCTGGAACGACATCGGGACGATCGTCATACCCTGCTCCGCCAAGCCGAACTCGGCGGCCTGCTTCATCGCCGTCGCATTGCCGCCCGCCGCGTTGAGGGCCAGCACCTTGGCGCCCGATGCTTGGGCCTGGAGCAGGAACGCGCTGAAATCCGACGTGCCGAGCGCAGCCTTGGCGCTCCCCGCGACCTTGACGCCGAGCTCCTGCAACCGGGCGCGTGCATCGGCTTCGACCGCGTGGCCGTAAGCGTAGTCCGCCGTGATGAAGAACCAGGCATCCTTCCTGGCCGGGGCAATCGCCGAGACCACTGCGGTCGCGCTGGAGTAGGAGTCTTGGGTCCACTGGACGCTGGTCGGCGCGCACGCCCGGTCCGAGAGGTCCGCGGCGCCGGGGCCGGAGATCAGGAAGATGCGCCGGTTGGCCCGCACCAGTTCCTGGACCGCGAGTGCGGCAGCGGATGTCCCGCCATCCGCGATGGCCTGGACGCCGTCACGGTCGAACCACTGGCGGGCCAGCGCCGAGGCGACGTCCGGCCTGTTCTGGTGGTCCGCCTGCAGGATTTGGATGGCCCTGCCACTGATCGCTCCGCCAAATTCCTCGGCCGCCATCTTCGCGGCTTCCACGGAGCCCGGCCCCATGGCGGTGGCGAACGGACCGCTCATGTCGGTCAGCACGCCGATCCGGATTGCCGTGCCTTTGATTTCCGCGTGTGCCGCGGTCAATAGAAGTCCAGAGATCGCGATCACAAGCGGCAGCTTATGGACACGCTTTTTATTTTCCAACATGAGCGCTACCTTCCATGTATTCTCTATGATTTGTATTTTCTGATGTACAGGTTTATTCCTGATCTGAGGCCTGGAGCAGCGCCCGATCGCGTTGCAACCGGGCGCTGCTCTAGGTCTTTGTTTTTGCCGCATTTTCTACGACGAACCGGCAACCACTTCGTCGGAAAATGCTCTCGCATCGCCCTTGCCCCGCTCGGACTGGCGACGCTGCCCCGGAGTTCTTCGATGATGCGTGCGACACGTGCGACCAGCGCAGCGTTGCCGGGTGCCAGGACGCCACGGGACGAATACAGATTGTGTTCTCGCCCTCATCGCCACAGACGCCACGATCGCACCCTTCCAGTCTGTCGCAGATCTCAGGGACCGAGTGGGCTGCTTGACGCCAAGCAACCCGTCGATGCCCGGATCACTCGCGGGCGATCACCGCGTCGAGCCAGGGGCAGTTCGGGACGTCGATCGGGGCCCGCACGCCGCGAGCGGCCGCGGACAGGCGCATCTCGCGCAGGCGGGCACGCTGCTCCGGCTCCATGTAGAGGCGCTCGTGGCCCCAGAAGCTCGGCCCGTCATGGGTCTCGTGTGCCTCCCAGGTCGCCGGCTCGATCTCGCGCCCGCCCCAGCCGTACTCGACGAAGAAACCGGATGGCGTGTGCGAGTAGAACGACGTCATATGGTCGTTGGTGTGACGCCCAAGCGTATAGGCGAGGCGATCGTCCTCCAGCTGCGCCAGATCGTAGCCCTGGCCGACGTCGTCGAGGCTGTAGAGCTCGACCATGAAGTGGTGGAGGCCGGACTTTCCGGATCCGACCATGGCGAAGCTGTGGTGGCGATTGTTGATGTGGAAGAAATACAGCTTGTACGGCTTGAGGCCGTAATCGCTGATTCGGAACCCGAGCAGGTCGCGGTAGAACGGCAGCAGCGGCTCGACATCGACCACGTTCAGGACGACGTGGCCCATGCCGAGTGCACCGGTCTTGAAGCCCGAGATCGGTCGTCCGGGTCGGAAGGGATCGCTGGCGACCGCCGGCCCATGGAAGACCTCGATGCGGTTGCCGGCCGGGTCGTGGAACACGATCAGGTCCCGCACGTGCCGCTCGTCGGCGAGGCGGCGCGAGCCGCGGCGCACCACGACTCCGTGAGCCTCGAGCTTGGCCGCGAGGGCGTCGAGGGCTCGGGCATCCGCGACCTCCCAGCCCAGGAAATCGAGACCATCCCCTTCATCGCCGGTCACCACCAGGCGCTGCTTGCGGTCGTCCATGCGGAAGGCCCGCACAGCGCCGCCCCGGTCGACCGGCTGCATGCCGAGCAGCCGTGTCGCGTAGGCGTTCCAGTCGTCGAGCTTCGTCGAGCGGACGCCGATATAGCCGAGAGCCGTCAGTCCTGCATCCATCGCTGGTCTCCTTGCAGCCTGAAGAGGGCCGCCCGCGACGAGGCGGCCCTTGGAGAGGGAGCCGCTGGCCGGTGCTCAGGCCTCGGCGACCACGGGGTTGCGCAGGATGCCGATCTGGCTGATCTCGACTTCGACGACGTCGCCGGCGCGCATGAACAGCTGCGGCTTGCGCTTGACGCCGACCCCGCCCGGAGTGCCCGACACGATGACGTCCCCAGGCAGCAGCGGCAGCACCGTCGAGATGTAGGCGATCTGCTCCGGGATCGCCGTGATCATCAGGTCCGTGGTGGTGTGCTGGACGACCTGGCCGTTCAGGCGCGTCTCGAGGGTCAGGCGCGAGGGGTCGGGAATCTCGTCGGCGGTCACGAGCCAGGGGCCGAAGCCGCCGGTGCCCGCGAACGTCTTGCCGGCCAGGAACTGGCTGGTGTGGCGCTGCCAGTCCCGCACGCTGCCCTCATTGTAGCAGGCGTAGCCCGCGACATGCGCCAGGGCGTCGGCGGGGGCAATGTGGCGTCCCCCCTTGCCGATCACAACGGCGAGTTCACCCTCGTAGTCGAACTCGTCCGAGACCGCCGGCTTCACCAGCGGCTGGAGATGCCCGACCTGGCTGCCAGCAAAGCGCGCGAACAAGGCAGGCTTCTCGGTCTCGGTCCGGCCGGTCTCGGCGACGTGGTCGCGATAATTGAGGCCGATGCAGATGATCTTGTCCGGGTTCGGGATCACCGGCGCCAGCGTGAGGCCCTCCCAAGGGAGATCGGGCGCTGCGTCCTGGAACTCGCGCTCCACCTGCGCCAGCCCGCCCGCCGCAAGGACAGCCCGCAGCGTCGGCCACCTCGTTCCATAGCGCTGACCCAGGTCGATGACACCGTTCGCCTTGACGAGGCCGTAGGTGGCGCCGCCGTCGCGTTGGAAGGATACGAGCTTCATGGTTCTCTCCTGATGTTGAGGCTTCGAGGACGCTCAGATGGCCTGGGCCAGGGCATCCAGTTCCTGGACGGTTCGGGCGGCGCCCAGCACGTAGCGGTCGGGTCGCACCAGCACGGCGGCGGCTCCCGTCTGCCGCAGCCAGGCCCGCTGCTCCGGGGCCTCGTCGGCAACGATGACGACGTCCCGCGCCGCCAGGTGCTCGCGGATGCGGGGCGGCATTGCGGCTTCCAGCTCGGGATCGACCAGGGCGGCGAAGCGGTAGCCGACCCGGTCATCGAGGCGGCTTCCGTCGGCGAGGAGCGGCTGGGGCGCGATCTGCCCGGCCGGCTCGTCCCAGCCGCCCGTCAGCACCCGCTTCAGGGTCGGCTTGATCGAGCTCATGCGCGTCGCCTCGCCTCCGGGGCGTGTCCCGTCGGGCAGGGCCGCCGCCATCGCCTTGGTGTTGATCAGGCCGCCGAGCCGCACCGCCAGTTCGATGTATTCCCGCACATGCGGGCAGCGCTCCTCCTGGTAGGTGTCGAGCAGGCTGTCCTCGGCTTGCCCGCGCAGGACGCGGGCGAGCTTCCAGGCGAGGTTGCCGACATCCCGCATTCCCGCGCACATCCCCTGACCGAGGAACGGGGGCGTCAGGTGGGCCGAGTCGCCGGCGATCAGCAGGCGCCCGGCGCGCCAGACGGGGGCGAGGGCGGAGTGGAACGTGTAGAGCGCCGTGCGCTCCAATTCGACGTCCTCAGGCGTCACCCAGGGCCGCAGCAGATCGTAGACCGCCGCCGGCTGCGTCAGCGAAGCGCCGTCCTCGTGGGGCAGCACGGCGATCTCCCAGCGCCGGCGATCGCCCGTCCCCCGGACGTAGGTGGCCGGCCGCCGCGTGCTGCAATGCTGGACGCTGTAATCGCCGAGGTCGGGCCGGGGACGTTTCAGGATCGCGTCGATCACCAGCCAGCGCTCGTGGAAGCCGAGATCCTCCATCGGCCGACCGATCAGGCGACGGATCAGGGACCGCGCCCCGTCGCACCCCACGACGTAGTTGGCGCGAAGCCGGCCGAGGCGCGCCGTCGCGAGATCCTCGTAAGCGATCTCGACGCCGGCCCGAGCCTCCTCGACCGCGAACACTTCGGTGCGCAGACGCATCGTGACCGTCGGCCAGCGCGCGAGACCGGAGCGCAGGACGCGTTCCAGATCCGGCTGGTGGAAGCGGTAGCTGGTGTGCCACGCCTGGGGACCAATGCCCTGCGGGCGGGACCAGTCGAGGAGGAGCCGTCCGGTATCGTCGATGAACTTCATGCCCGGGGAGACATGGACGAGGGGCAGCAGCGCGTCGGCGAGCCCGACCGTCTGGAACAGCCGCATCACCTCGTCGTCGAAATGGACGGCGCGGGGAAGCGCGTAGATCTCGGCCTCGCGTTCGAGGACCACGCAGCTGACACCTTGCAGGCCGAGCAGGTTGGCGAGCATCGCCCCGACCGGACCACAGCCGATGATCGCGACTTCGACTTGCTCTATAGCTTCCCGAGACGCGACTTTCGTCGCCATGGCGCTTCCTCCTGCTGAAGCCGCGTTGCATCCGGCCGATGCGGGACACCTTTCATATTGACAGCGGGGTGCGCAAAGCCGTTGTTGGATATGTCCACCTGGCGGGCAGTGCCGATGCAACCGAAGGCGAGCCGCTCATTCGCACGCGGGCTGGCCGTGCTCGAAGCCCTCAACCGCCTCGGCAGCGCGACGGCGCTCAGGCTGGCCCAGGAGTCCAAGGTCCCCCGGGCGACGGTCTACCGCCTGCTGCAGACGCTCTTGGATCTCGGCTACATCCGGCGCAGTCCGGGTGACGACCGCTATCAGTTGCGCCTCAAGGTCCGCGGCCTATCGGAGGGCTTCGAGGACGAGCACTGGATCTCGGCCGTGGCCGCCCCGGTCCTGCTCGAGTTGACGAAGTCGATCTCGTGGCCTTGCGACGTGTCGACGCTCGAAGGCGTCCGGATGATCATCCGCGACACGACGCATCGCGTCGCCCCCTTGTCGATCGACCGCAACATGGTCGGCCGGGAGATGCCGCTTCTGGGTAGCTCCGCCGGGCTGGCCTACATCGCGTTCACCTCCGCGGCGGAGCGCGCCACACTCCTCGGCCTGCTGGCCAGGTCCGACGATCCGGCGGACGCCCCGGCGCGGGACGCTGCCTATGCCGAGCGCGTGATCGCGGCGACGCAGCGGCTCGGCTACGGCCTGAGGCAGGGCGGACCGATCTGGCCGCATTCCGGCGCGGTGGCCCTGCCGATCATGGAGGGCGACCGGGTGCTCGGCTGCATCAGCGCGATCTGGATGGCGCGGGTGATCGGCAACGACGAGGGCGTCGAGCGCTGTCTTGCGCCCCTGCGAGCGGCCAAGGCCACCATCGAGGCCCGGCTGGCGGCAGGGGCCGACCAGGACGCGGGTCTGTCCACCAGCCGGGCAGATTGAAAACGCTGCTCGTCCGACGAGCAAGACTCCTCCTACAACCGATCTGCTGCGGCCGGCATGACGATGTCTGCCTGGAAAAGCACCGCGATCGACGAATCGCCGCGCAGCGATGATTTGGAGGAAGCGCACCGATGTCGGAAACAGATGCGGCGTCCCGCGGCGGCAGTCCGAAGTCGCTCAACCGTGCGCAACGGCGCGTCATCGCCTTGGCAAGCCTCGGCGGCTCGTTGGAATATTACGATTTCATCATATACGGCATTTTTGCTCAATACATCGCGAAACAATTCTTCCCGGCGACTGATCCGTACGTCTCGCTGATCCTATCGTTCTCCGTGCTGGCCTTGGGCTTTCTCGCGCGGCCGATCGGCGGCATCGTGCTGAGCTGGATCGGCGACCGGTATGGCCGGAGACCCGTCTTTCTCGGTTCGCTCTTCGCAACAACGACCGCGACGATCCTGATCGGCTTGCTGCCGTCCTATGAGAGTTGGGGGCTTGCCGCGCCGTTGCTTCTCATCGCGCTGCGCCTCGTCCAGGGCATCTGTCTGGGCGGCGAGTTGCCGGGCGCCCTGACCTACGCGGTGGAGGCGGCACCCGAACGGGCCGGGCTCGCCTGCGGCATCATTATCTTGTGCGTCAATGCCGGAGTTCTGGTCGCCACACTGGTCAATCTCGGCATTCAGCACGTCTTCGCACCGGGCGATGTCGCTGCGTACGGTTGGCGGATCGCGTTTCTCCTTGGCGGACTGATCGGCTGCGTCAGCTACCTCCTGCGCCGCACCCTGGAGGAGTCGCCGGAATTCGTCCGCATGCACGCAGTCGCGACCAATCCGGCGGTGGAATTGCTGCGCGATCACGGCCGGGCCGTGCTGACCGCCGCCGCTATCGTCGCGGTCGTCGGCGGCTTCAACGGCATGCTGTACGGCTTCGTGCCGGCGTACCTGGTTCAGTCGCTCCACTACAGCCCCGCCCTCGTCGCACAGGCCATGACGGCGGCGCTCCTGGTCAGTTCCGCGGGTCTGTTCGTCACCGGTTGGCTCGGCGACCGCCTGCCGAGACATCTGGTGCTGCGGGCCGGCGCGACCGTGCTGCTCCTCGTTCTGCCGATCTGGAACCTGATCGTGTCGGGCAGCGAGCACCTGGTCATACTTCTCGGGCTGCTCTCGCTGGCTTTCTCGATCTCAAGTGGCATCTGGCCGAGCATCGTCGCGACGATCTTTCCGACCCGCGTGAGGTTCAGCGGCATCGCACTCTCGTACAATATATCGGTAACGCTTTTGTCGGGCTTCGCGCCTCTGGTGGCCTCGATGATGATCGAGCGAAGCGGCATTCTGGCGGCGCCGGCGTACTACATCGCATTCTGTACCCTGATCACCTTTGCCAGCACCTTCGCCCTTCCGAGGTTCAGCCGCTCGGCCGGGATCTCCTATCGTCCTCGCACAGCGTGACGGAAAGGCGGTAGCGGAGAGAATTCCGCTGTCGCTTCTAGAACAACACCGGACGACGCTGGTTGCAGGACCGATGCCGGAAGGTCGGGCTGCTGACCTCTCCGGCCGGTACGCTCGAACGACGGGCGGACTAACGTCCGCTTATGGGCCTCCTCTTGATTTCCCGCTTTCCACCCCGAACGGTCATCCCGCTACTCGGGTCTGAATCTCAGTAAAACGACCGTTTCCAGGCAGTCTGACAGGCTGTCCGGAGCTGACGTGCGTGACGCGAGAGCCTGGCGAGACAGTACGTGTCAGGATACCGTGTCAGGAAATCAGATGTCCGGAAAAACCTCGCAACCGGACATTCCTGACACAGGCTGAGAGGGGCGGGTTTGCGTCAGGAGCGCTGGTCAGGCGAGTGCAGTCTGGATGTCTGGATGGGGTCGGAAGCAGCCCCTCGTACGGTCAAGCTGATTGGGTTTTGACCCTAGGGTCCGAACCGACCATCAGGCAGATGATCTGATAGGCACGTTGCTTGTCGAGGCCATCCGCCCCGTAGAGCGCAAGCCCTTGCCTCTGCTGCAGATTGCGTTCGCCGATCCGATAATGGCCGCGCGCGGCATCGATCAGAACGCGAGGGGAGAAGTCGCTGCCGATGTGCAGAAGCGCAAGAGGGACGAAGGTCTCGACCGCGTCCTCCTCCCGTCCGAGCACCGGCAGGTCGAATTCGCTGACGGCTGCGTGCCCAAGCTCGTGCGCCAAGACGAAAAGCACATTGCCGACGACAAAATGGTGACCTCCTCCCGCTGCCGCGGGTCGAGGCCGCGAACGGACGGGCTGGCGTCGGCGAGGGCCTGCGCGACGGCTCCGAGTCTTGGCCCATCCAAACCTTGGGCGGCCGCGATCCCGGAGCTGGCGCTCAGCGCGAGACACAGAGCGATCGAGGCGAGAACGATGAGGCGGAGCGTCATGGGGAGCTGCCCATCCAGGATCTCGCCGGAACCGTCCTCGCGCGACGTGGACCCCTGATCCCTGACGGGCCGGTGTTCACGTGACCGGCGCGACGGCGCTGCAATCCGGCCCGGCGGCCTCGCCGCGTCAGATCAGGCTCAGCGCCACGCGCAGACGCGGCGCCCCCTGCGCCACCAGCACACCCGGCGCCGTCGGCGACGCGGATGCACGACCACGACCTGAGCCTGCTCGATCAAGTTTTCGGCGGGAATTGGACCGGTTGGGGCCACGGTGGGCAGCGGCAGGGCCTGCGCGGCGTGCGGCACGGCAGCATAGCCCAGCACGGCCGCTGCCGCGCAACGGCTGACCCCTCGAAGCATGGCGCGACGGTTCACCGCAAGCATCTCGATGCTCCTGTCCAACGGCGACTGGAAGCGTTGCGCGGGATGATCCTGTCTCTCGCGGCTCAGGCCGGCGCCGCCGCAGCCGGTGCAGGCGGCGCAGTGACGGGTGGTGCGGCCGCGGCACACGCGGCGAGCGCCTCTCGCAGCGCCGCCTCCTTGGTCTCGTCGAACGAGGTGCGCATGACCGTTCCGCCGACGCCGCGCAGATCGGCGAGCACCTTGTCGGTGGTCATGCGCCGCACGAGGAGGAAGAGGCCGGCCGTGCCGGGCTGCAGGGCGCCCGCCGCGTCCCTCATGAACTGGTCATTGATGCCGACATCCGTGAACCGCCCCACCAGGGCGCCGGAGGCGGCTCCAATCGCCGTCCCCACCAGCGGCGCGAGGAAGATGAGCCCGATCAGCGTGCCCCACATGCCGCCGGTCGCCGCCCCGGTTGCGGTCATGTTGATCATCTGATTGAGCTTGATCTGACCGTCCGTAGTTTTCACAGCGACCACGGCGTCGCCCAGCTCGATCAGGTATTCTTTCTGAAGTGCGAGGACTTGCCGCCGAACCTGCTCCGCCTTCTCTTCCGACGGGAATGCGATAAAGACGAGATCACTCATCGACTCTCTCCCTCACGGACAAGAGCCCGCCGCGGTCGCCCGGCGAAGCCGAATGCGATGTCTGGTCGGCGCGCGAAGCGCCTTCGCCCCAAGGCCGATGAAGTCAGGCGACGTTCTCGGAACAGGCTATAACGAGCTCGAACACCGTCCAAGCACAGCCGTCATAGATGAGCATCGGCACGCACATCCTGCAGTGGACGCAGTATTCATGATACATCATAGGCGTCAAGCCCCATTCTTCGCGGTGCATTCGCCTTGGGTTGGCGGTGACGATGCTCGGTGTTTTCCCGGTCGGGAGATCAGGAAATTCCTTAGTACACCGCGAGGAAATTCCTTGCTTGACGCAAAATTGCGTTAAGGGAGTATTCTTTGGTGGCGCGAACACGCGTGACCCGGGCAGCATGCAGGCGAGTCGCGTCTCAGAGTTGCTCAATCGGTCGGGATGAGCGGTCGACGCTGAAGGCCAAACTCGATCAGGCTCGGCCCGGCAATGTCCGATTCCGATCGGGCGCCATCCGCCGGGCTCGCATGACGGAGGCTCCCATGAGCACGCTCGATGTGGTCTCGGCGTCGGATGCTCCTCTCTACGTCTCGACCGGACACTTGCCGCCTCCTGACGCGATGCGTGCACTCATCACGGAGGCCCACGACCGCTACAGGGCGAACGAGGACGGAGATGTCTCGACGGTATACCCGGCGCTGTCGCGCGTGCCGGGCGATCTCTTCGGCATCTGCGTCGTCGGAACGGGCGGCGAACTTTACGCCGTCGGCGACACCGCCCGTGAGTTCACCCTCATGAGCGTCTCGAAGCCGTTCGTGTTCGCGCTGGTCTGCGACGCGCTGGGCGCCGCCGCAGCGCGGGAGCGGCTGGGCGTGAATGCGACCGGCCTGCCGTTCAACTCGCTCGGTGCGGTCGAGGGGGGCGACGGCCGCACCAATCCCATGGTGAACGCGGGCGCCATTGCGACCACGGCTCTCGTGCCTGGAGCCGACGCGGACGAGAAATGGGCAATCATCCGGGATGGACTGTCGCGCTTTGCAGGCCGGCGCCTCCAACTCGACGAGGAGGTCTATGCCTCCGCCTGCGAGACGAACTTCCGCAACCGCGGCATCGCCCATCTCCTGCGCAGTCTCGGTCGGATCACGGGCGATCCGACCGAGGTGACCGACCTCTATACGCGCCAGTGCTCGCTCGACGTCACCGCGCAGGATCTCGCGGTGATGGGAGCGACGCTCGCGGATGGCGGCGTGAACCCGGTCACGCGTGAGCGGGTCATTGATGCGGAGACCTGCCACTACGTCCTCGTCGTGATGGCCACGGCCGGCCTCTACGAGACCTCCGGGGACTGGCTCTACGAGATCGGGCTGCCAGGAAAGAGCGGCATCAGCGGGGGCATCGTCACCGTGTCGCCGGGAAAGGGCGGCCTCGGGACCTTCGCTCCGCGACTCGACCGCGCCGGCAACAGCGTGAAGGGCCAGCTCGTCGCCCGGCACCTGTCCCGCCGGCTCGGCATGGACCTGTTCGTGTCGAAGCCCGAGGTGTGATCACCGCCGCGCAGGGAAATTGCCGAACAGGGAGGGCTCGGACCATGCTCGGACAAGCGACTCCGGTATCAGACTCCGTCTCGGCGTCCAGGGAGGATCCACACGCCTCCTGGGTGCCGATGATCACCATCGCGCTTGGCCAGGTTCTGATGTCCTTCAACGTGGCGTCCCTGCCGGTGGCGCTCGGCGGCATGGTGAAGAGCTTCGACGTCCCACCCACGACGATCGCCACCGGGATCGTGATGTACTCGATGGCGGTCGCCGGCCTCGTGATGCTCGGCGCCAAGCTGAATCAGCGCTACGGGGCGCCGCGCGTCTTTCGCGTCGTCGCGGTGATGTTCGGCCTCGCCCAGGTCCTGATGACGTTCAGCCCCAGCGCCACCCTGATGATCGCCGCCCAAGGGATCAGCGGCATGGCGGGCGCGGCGCTGGTGCCGTCGCTCGTCGCGCTCATCGCCAACGAATACCGCGGCCGGCAGCAGGCGACGGCGCTCGGCGCGCTCGGCTCCGCCCGGGCCGCGGCCGGCGTGGCGGCCTTCCTCATCGGCGGCATCCTCGGCACCTACATCGGGTGGCGTCCGGTCTTCGGCATCCTGATCGTCCTGTCGGCGCTCGTCGTCGTCCTCAGCTTTCGCCTCAATCCTGAGCGCGAACGCCCGGATGTGGGCATCGATGGGGTCGGGGTCGTGCTCGCCGCCCTGGCCGTGCTCCTCCTCAGCTTCGGGTTCAACAACCTCAACCGGTGGGGCTTGAGCCTCGCCCTCTCGGGAGCGCCTTTCACCGTCCTCGGCCTGTCACCGGCTCCCGTGATGATCGTGCTGGGGCTTGCCTTCGGCCAGCTCTTCCTGTCGTGGACGCACCGGCGGCAAGCGGCGGGGCGCACGCCCCTGCTGGCCCTCCAGGTGATCGACTCGCCCGAGGAGCGCGCCGCGGTCTACGCGATGTTCTCGGTCGTGGCCCTCGAAGCCGCCCTCAACTTCTCGGTCCCGCTCTACATCCAGATCGTGCAGGGCCGCTCTCCGCTCGCGACCGCCGTCGCGATGCTGCCGTTCAACCTGTCGGTGTTCTTTGCCGCCCTGTTCATCACGCGCCTGTACGACCGGTTCACGCCGCGCCAGATCGGCCGGGCCGGCTTCGTGCTGTGCAGCATCGCGCTTCTGTGGCTCGCCTTCGTGGTGTTCAACGATTGGAGCGAGCTCCCGGTGCTGGTCGGCCTCGTCCTGTTCGGCATCGGGCAGGGCTCGCTCGTGACGCTCGTCTTCAACGTGCTCGTGACGGCCTCGCCCAAGGAGCTCGCCGGCGACGTCGGATCCCTGCGGGGAACGACCAACAACCTCGCGGCGGCGGTCGGAACGGCAGTCGCGGGGGCGCTTCTCGTTGGGCTTCTCAGCTCGTCGGTCCTGCGCAGCCTCGCGGACCATCCGACGCTCCCGCCCGCGCTCCAGTCCCAGGTCGACCTCGATAGCATCACGTTCGTGAGCAACGATCGGCTGCGCGGCGTCATGGCCGCCACGAGCGCGACGCCCGAGCAGGTCGACGAGGCGATCCGGGTCAACACCGAGGCGCGCCTGCGCGCGCTGAAGATCGGGTTCCTGCTGATGGCGGCGCTCTCGCTCCTGACGATCATTCCAGCCGGTCGGCTGCCTCCCTACAGGCCCGGAGAGATCCCAGGCGGCCGGCCCGAGCGCGCGGCGGGCGGGTCGGCGACCGCCGACGCGCAATCCCCTGCCGGCGCGATCGCCAATCCGGCCTGAGACCGGCTCCTCGTCTCGCGCGCTCGGGCGCGGGGTGCGACGGACTGGCATGTTCTGGATGGGGTTGGACAAAGCCATGGTCGTGCCTCGCCACCGGTTCCCGGCACCGATCGCTGCCGCGGCGCTGCTTCTGACCGGCTGCAACGACTCCACCCCGCCCCCGTCTGCCGAGATTAGGCCCGTCCGGGTCGTCACGGTGGGCCAGCGGAGCGAAGGCGAAGTTGTTTCGCTGACTGGGACCGTCCAGCCGCAGGTGGAAGTCAATCTCGCGTTCCGCATCGACGGGCGCATGATCGAACGCCTCGTCTCCGTGGGAGACGGGGTCAAAGCCGGCCAGGTCGTGGCGCGCCTCGATCCGGAGAACGAGCGGAGCGCGGTCCGGGCCGCCCAGGCCGCTGTGGTGGCGGCCCAAGGTCAGTACGACGAAGCGCGGAACAACTATGGACGGCAGCGCGAATTGCTCGCTGGCGGCTGGACGACGCGCGTCCGCTACGATCAGGCGCTTCAGCAGCAGAACACCACGCGCGCTCAGTTCGATGCCGCCCTCGCCCAGCTACGCATCGCGGAGGAACGCGCGAGCGACACCGAACTCAAGGCCGACGCGCCCGGGACGGTCACGCAGCGCGGGGCCGAGCAGGGCGAGATCGTCCGAGCGGGACAGATGATCGTGCAGATCGCCCGCCACGACGGCAAGGACGCCGTGTTCGACGTGCCGGCCGCGATCAAGGATCGAGCGTCGCCGGACCCGGCAATCGAGGTGACCCTGACGACGGACGCGGCGGTCAGAGCCCGTGGCCGGGTGCGCGAGATCTCGCCGCGGGCGGATCCGGTGACGGGGACGTTCCAAGTCCGGGTCGGGCTGAGTGATCCGCCGCCGCAGATGCGGCTCGGCGCGGCCGTCACGGGCCGGATGCACGTCGATCGCGACGGCGAGCTGGAGATCCCAGCGACGGCGCTCATCGCGGAGGGCGAGCACCCGGCCGTCTGGATCGTCGATCCGGCGACGATGGCCGTCGACCTGCGCGCGGTCGAACTCGCCCGCTTCAACCAATCCCGCGCCCTGATTGCCCGCGGCGTCTCGCCGGGCGAGATCGTGGTAACCGCCGGGGTTCACGCCTTGCGCCCCAGGCAGAAGGTGCGGCTGCTGGGAGCGGCGTCATGATCGGGCCCAACCTGGCGGAGTGGTCGGTCCGGCGCCCCTCGATCGTGATCTACCTGATGCTAGCGTCGATCGTGGCCGGCGCGGTCGCCTACCAGCGTCTCGGCCGGGCCGAGGACCCGGTCTTCACCTTCCGCACGATGATCATCCAGGCCGAGTGGCCGGGCGCAACGATTGAGGACACGCTGCAGCAGGTCACCGAGCGGATCGAGCGCGCGGTCCAGGAGACGCCGCATCTCGACACGGTGCGCAGCTTCACCCGCCCCGGCACGGCGACGATCTTCGTCGACCTGGAGGGTTCCACCCCGCCGAGGGAGGTCCCCGATCTCTGGTATCAAGTCCGCAAGCGCATCGGGGACATCCGCCACACCCTGCCGACCGGCGTCGTCGGGCCGGGCTTCAACGATGATTTCGGCGATACCTACGGCATCATCTACGGCTTCACGGGCGACGGCTTCACGCACCGCGAGTTGCGCGACGCGGTCGAGACCATCCGGTCGCGCCTCCTCTTGGTCAAGGACGTGTCGAAAATCGCGGTGCTCGGCGCGCAGGACGAGCGGATCTTCCTGGAATTCTCGACCGAACGCCTCGCCGCCCTCGGGCTCGACTATCCCTCCATCATCGCCGCGCTGCGCGCCCAGAACGTCGTGCGCCCGGCAGGGGTGATCGAGACCGGCATGGAGCAGCTCTCAGTGCGCGTCTCGGGGGCGTTCGAGACGGTCAAGGACGTTGAGGCTGTCAACCTCGCGGCCGGCGGGCGCATGATCCGCCTCACAGACATCGCGCAGGTGAGGCGCAGCTACAGCGATCCCCCGCAGCCGCTCTTTCGCGTCAATGGGCATCCCGCGATCGGTCTCGCGATCGCGATGCGGAAGGCCGGAGACATCCTCGCCCTCGAGCGTGGGCTCGCGCGCGAGATGCGCGCGATCTCCGCCGACCTGCCGGTCGGGATCGAGCCGGTCCTTGTCGCCGACCAGGCCCGGACGGTCAGCACGGCGATCGGCGAGTTCACGACCTCGCTGTGGCAATCCATCCTGATCATCATCGTGGTCAGCTTCATCAGCCTCGGGCTCAGGCCGGGCGCCGTCGTCGCCTGCTCGATCCCGCTCACCCTCGCGATCGTCTTCCCCCTGATGTCGTGGGCAGGGATCGACCTGCACCGGGTCTCCCTCGGCGCCCTCATCATCGCCCTGACGCTCCTCGTCGACGACGCGATGACCACGGTCGATTCGATGCTGCGGCGTCTTGCGGCCGGGGACTCCCCCCACGACGCGGCAACCTACGCCTACCGCACGCTCGCCACACCGATGCTGGCCGGGACGCTTGTCACCATCGCGGGCTTCGTTCCGATCGGCTTCGCGCGGAGCACGGCCGGCGAGTACACCTTCTCGATCTTCGCCGTCGTGGCGATTGCCCAGGTCGTGTCCTGGTTCGTGGCGGTGATCTTTGCGCCGCTGATCGGGGCGGCGATCGTGCGCGCGCCGCAGCGCGCGAAGGGTGCGGGTCCCGGCCGGCTCGCGCGCCTCTACGTGTCGGTCCTGCAGGCCGCGATGCGGCGGCGCTGGCTCACGATCGCCGTCACAGTGGCGGCCTTCGCGGCGGCGGTCGTCGCGGTCCGCTTCGTGCCCCAGCAGTTCTTTCCGTCATCCGACAGGACCGAACTCGTCGTGGATCTGACGCTGCCCCAGGGGGCGTCCATCCACGCGAGCGACGATGCCGCCAAGCGCCTCGACCGGTTCCTGAAAGGCCACCCGGACGTTGCTCAGTGGAGCACCTATGTGGGCCGCGGCGCGGTACGCTTCTACCTGCCGCTCAACGTCCAGCTTCCGAACGACTTCTTCGCGCAGGCGGTCGTCGTCGCGCACGACGTGCCCGGACGAGACCGCCTGCGGGATCGGCTCGGCGCGTTCCTCGCGGAGGAACTGCCCGAGGCGGTCGCACGGGTCTACCCGCTCGAACTTGGACCTCCGGTCGGCTGGCCGATCCAGTACCGCGCGACCGGACCGGACATCGCGACCGTGCGGTCGATTGCCGTCCAGGTCGCGCAGGCGATGGCGGGTCATCCGGGGGTGCGCAACATCAACTTCGACTGGATGGAGCCGCGCCGCCAGTTGCGGATCGAGGTCGATCAGGATCAGGCCCGCCTCATCGGGCTGAGTTCGGAAAGTCTCGCGGCGACGCTGCAATCGGCGATGACCGGCACGGTGATCACGCAGGTGCGGGACGACATCTATCTCGTCGACGTGGTGGCGAGGGCCATGGCGGACGAGCGTGCCTCCGTGGCGGCCCTGGAGACAATGCAGGTGCCCCTGCCCAGCGGGAGGACCGTGGCGCTGAGCCAGTTCGCCCGGTTCGGCTACGCGCAGGAAATGCCGCTCATCTGGCGTCGCGCCCGCCTTCCGACGCTGACTGTGAGAGCCGACGTCGCGCCGGGCCTCCTGGCGGAGGCGGCGGTGTCGGACCTCGCGCCGGCCATCAAGGCCGTGAACGCCGGTCTGGGCACGCCCTACCGGGTGGAGACGGGCGGGATCGTGGAGGAGAGCGCCCAGTCACGCGCCTCGGTCCTTGCCGTCGTGCCCGCCATGCTGCTCATGACCGTGACGATCCTGATCTTTCAGCTCGGTGGCTTCGCGCGCACCTTCCTGGTTTTGGCGGTCGTTCCCCTCAGCGTCATCGGCGTCGTGCTGGCCCTGCTGGTGTTCCGTCAGCCGCTCGGCTTCGTCGCGATCCTGGGAATCCTGTCGCTGCTTGGCATGGTCGCTCGCAACGCGGTGATCCTGCTCACGCAGATCGAGGCCTGCCGGGACGAGGGCGACCCAGTCTGGACTGCGGTCATCAACGCGAGCCTCTCGCGGGCTCGGCCGATCCTCCTCACAGCCGGCTCCACAGTGCTGGGCATGCTCCCGATCGCCCCTACGGTGTTCTGGGGACCCATGGCGATCGCCGTGATGGGCGGCCTGCTCGTCGCGTCCCTGCTCACGCTGATCTTCCTGCCGACGCTCTACGTCACGTGGTTCCGCGCCCGGCCGCAAAAGCCGCCCATGGCTGTCCCCGAGACCGGTCGGCCGCTGCCGGCGCACGCTTCACCATGACGGACGAGGTCGAGAGAGGCCTCGCACAGCAGCAGCATCCGGCCGCGGGAGGCGGCCGCGCCTACCCGCTCCTCTTCGCGGCGCACGGGCTCGCGCTCCTCGGCACCGGCCTCGCGACGGTGGGGCTCTCCCTGCTCGCCTTCACGATCGCCGGCGCCGATGCGGGCGTCGTCCTCGGCAATGCCCTGGCGATCAAGATGCTCACCTACGCGCTCGCCGCGCCGCTGATGGCCGCCCTCGTCGACCGCCTTGCGCGCCGCACCCTGTTCGTGACGCTCAACCTCGTGCGGACCGGCGCCATCCTGCTGCTGCCCTTCGTGACTGGGGTGATGGATCTCTATCTCGTTGTGGTGCTGTTTCAGCTCGCCTCCGCGGCCTTCACGCCGGCCTATCAAGCGACGATCCCGGACCTCCTCCCCGACGAGGGGGAGTACCTACGCGCGCTCTCGCTCTTCCGCACGATCGGCGAACTGGAGAACGTGGCGAGCCCGATGCTGGCCGCAGCCCTTCTGCTCGTCGTCGATGCGCGAGGAGTGTTCGCGGGCGCGGCCCTCGGCTTCGT
This sequence comes from Methylobacterium sp. JK268, assembly GCF_054052225.1. NCBI lineage: Bacteria > Pseudomonadati > Pseudomonadota > Alphaproteobacteria > Hyphomicrobiales > Methylobacteriaceae > Methylobacterium > Methylobacterium sp. JK268. The sequence goes on from NZ_JBSVZN010000001.1 coordinate 148,192, forward strand.
CCTCGCCGCGGCGATCACCGCGTCCCTCGTCCTGCCCGCCCCCCGTCGCCACGCGACCGCCGACCTCGGGCGGCGCCTGACGCGGGGATGGCGGATCTTCCTCGGGACGCCGCGGCTGCGGGCCCTGATCGCGCTCAACCTCGCGGTTGCCCTCGCCTCCGCCATGGTGGCGGTGAACACCGTCGTGCTGGTGCAGAACCGGATCGGGCTCGGGGAGCGCGAGACGGCCATCGCGCTGACCTGCTTCGGGATGGGATCCCTGGTCGGGGCGCTGCTCATGCCGCATCTGCTTCGGCGGACCGCCGACCGGACGGTGATGCTCGCGGGGGCAGGCGCTGCCGGCGCAGCCCTCGGCATCGCGCCGCTGGTGCTCGGCTACGCGACCCTGCTGCCGCTCTGGTTCGTGCTCGGCCTGTGCTGCGGGCTCGCGCATACGCCGGCCGGGAACCTGCTGCGCCGGTCCGGCTCTCCCGAGGAGAAGCCGGCACTCTACGCGGCGCAGTTCGCGCTGTTCAATCTCTCCCTCGCCGTCGGCTACGCGGTCGCGGGCTGGGTCGGCGGCGCGATCGGGCTGCTGGGAGATTTCCTGGTGCTCGCCTGCCTGGTGACGGCCTGTGTCGGAGTCGCCGCGAGAACGTGGCCCGCGGCGTCATCGTAAGGCGCTGCAGGCCGCGCCCCGGGGATCGCTCCCTGTCTCAGAACGAACCGAGCGTCCCGCCCAGCACGATCACCGCCACGAGGGCGGCGAGCGCGCTCGCCACGCTGACCATGACGATGTCGACGTAGCTCCGGGCATGAGTCGAACCGCACACAGCGAGGAGCGTCACCACGGCGCCGTTGTGCGGCAGGCTGTCGAGCGTGCCCGCGCCGATCACCGCGACGCGGTGCAGGAGACCTGGATCGATGCCGTGCTCGGCGGCAAGCCGCAGGTAGGTCGGTCCCAGGGCATCGAGCGCGATCGTCAGGCCGCCCGAGGCCGAGCCCGTGAGCGCCGAGAGGATGTTCGTGGCAACTGCGAGGGAGACCAGGGGACCTCCCTCGATCCCGACCACCCAGTCGCGGACCAGCGCGAAGGCCGGCAGGGCCGCGATCACCGCTCCGAACCCGACGAGACTCGCGACGCTGAAGGCCGGGAGCACGGCCGCGTTCGCGCCGGCATCGATGCTCTCACGCAGGGACGGCAGGCGCCGCCCACTGACGCCGAGGAGGACGAGGATCGCGGCGGTCAGCGCCACCGCGACCGACCAGACGCCCGCCACTGCCTGGAGCGACGTCTCTCCCCAGCGGGGCTGCGCCAGGAACCCGGTGTCCATCCGGGGCAGGACCACGAACGACATCAGCAGGTTCACGGCGATCACAACGGCGAGCGGCATCACCGCGAGGCCGAATGGCGGGGGCTTCGGCGCCGGGGCGGCGCTGAGGGCCTCGGGCGGGTCGAACGCGCAGGACGTGGCCGCCCGCTCGCGCAGGAGGGATGCCTCGTCGGCCCGGACCGGCGGCGCCTCGTCGCCGAAGCCCTCGTTGCCCCGGCGCGCCCCAGCGGCGGCGCGTGCGAGCCACCACAATCCGAAGCCCAGCATGATCGCCGAGGCCAGGAGCCCGAGGCCCGGCGCGGCGAAGGGGGTCGTGCCGAAGAACGGCATCGGAATCGCGTTCTGGATCGCCGGCGTGCCCGGCATCGCCGACATGGTGAAGGTCGAGGTGCCGAGCGCGATCGCGGCCGGCATCAGCCGTCGCGGGATAGAGGCGGTCCGGAACAGCGCCTCGGCCATCGGCGCGAGCACGAAGAAGGCGACGAACAGGCTAACGCCGCCGTAGGTAACGACGGCCCCCGCCAGCACGACGGCCAGCATGGCCCGCTGCGTGCCGAGCCGCGCGATCATCCACTGCGCGATGGCCGAGACCGAGCCGCTGTCCTCCATCAGCTTCCCGAACAGGGCGCCGAGGAGGAACAGGGGGAAGAACTGCGCCAGGAAGCCGGAGGCGCTGCCCATGAACGTCTGCGTCCAGTGGGCGAGAAGCGGCTCGCCCGCGAAGGCGGCCGCCAGCAGGGCCGCGAGCGGGGCGAGCAGCAGGATGCTCCAGCCCCGGAACGCCAGCCCTACGAGCAGCGCGAGGGCGAGGATGATGCCGACGAGCCCCATGCCTCACGCCCCATCCAGCAGGCGGTCGATGTCGAGCGTCGAGCGATGCCCGAGGTCGCTCCCGCGCGCGGTGAGGAAAGCCTCCGCGGCGCGCCGTCCCTCCTCGCGCAGCAGGGCGAGGAAAGCCGCCTCGGCATTGAGCTTCGAGGAGGCGCCGAACTCCATCAGCCGCTCGCTGCGGACGAGGTGGATGCGCATGCGCGCCCAGTGCGCGGTCTCGGCGCCGCCCGGGTCGGCGACCTGACGAAGCAGCGCGATCATGCGCAACTCCTTCAGCAGCACCGCGTTGAACGAGACCTCGTTCACCCGGTTAAGAATGTCCCGCGCCGTGCGGGGCAGGTCCGGCCGCTCAACCGGGTTGATCGCCACCAGGATGATGTCGTCCGCGACGCACTCCCTGACGAGCGGCGTGATGGTCGGGTTGCCTGCATAGCCGCCGTCCCAGTACGCCTCGCCGTCGATCATCGCGGCCTGGAACAGGGTGGGGAGGCAGGCCGAGGCGATCAGAACCTCCGGGGAGAGGTCCGCGTTGCGAAACACGCGCGGCCTTCCGTTGCGTACGTTCGTGGCAGTGATGAACAGCTTGATCGGCGCGCGAGCCAGGCGGCCGAAATCCACCGACGCCGCGAGGATCTGGCCGAGTGGGTTTGCCGCGCCGAAATCGTAGGGCGAGAACACCCGCGCCATCAGGTCCAGCGCGAGGTAGGCCGGGGAGTGATCGAGGGTCCACCGGCCCAGGACGACGTCGAGCGGGCTTCGCTGCAGGGGACTGAGCGCGGCGGCATCCGAGACCTGCTGCCAGAACCGGGCAAGCGCCTCCCGCGCGCCCGCGCGTCCATCGCGAGCGTAGCCGTCCACCATCACGGCGGCGTTCATGGCGCCGGCCGATGTGCCCGAGATGCCCTCGATCTCGATCCAGGGCTCCTCCAGAAGGCGGTCGAGGACCCCCCAGGTGAATGCCCCGTGCGACCCGCCTCCCTGCAACGCCAAATCGATCAACTGCCGGGGACGCGGCTTCACGCTCTGGCTCATCTCGGCTCCCCCGCCACCCGGACTGGATTGATCTCACGCTATGACATCGGGTCGGTGCACCAGAGTATTTGAGGGAATGATCTCGGAACGGCGGCGAGATCTCAAAACCAGCCTTAGGGTGCGATCAGCCTGTGTCGAATCGCATATCTGACCAGCTCCGCGATGTTTCTGAGTTTCAGCTTATGCATCGCCGAGGTCTTGTGCGCCTCGACGGTCTTAGGACTCAGGTTGAGCTTTTCGGCAATATCCTTAATGCTGCACGTTTCCGCGATGAGTCGTATGATCTGCCGCTCCCTCATCGTCAGCATCGGGCGTTGCTGGAAACCGCTCGCCCAGACCTCCGCGAGCGATGTCGAGGCAGCCGTGCTGAGATAAGTCTTGCCTCTCGCCACCGCATCCAAGGCCAGCAGCATGTGGTCTACGGCTTCGCTCTTCAGAAGATAGGCCCGCGCACCGGCCTGCAAAGTCTCAGAGATCAAGTCTTTCTCGCCATACCCTGTCAGCATCATTACGCTTGTGTCCGGAAAATTTTTCTTAATATCAACAACGACTTCCGAAGAGCCGAAACTTGTTGGCAAATATTCCAGCATTATAACGTCAGGTTTGCTCGCGCGTGCGACATCTAGTGTTGATTCGATGTCGAATGCTTCTCCACAGACTTCATGACTGCTGGAATTTTCTAGGATGGCGCGAACGCCTATTCGCACGATATCATGCTCATCGGCGATCAGAACACGCATCGTGCACCCGTCGGGTTATCTCGAGACGGCGAGGGCTCACATAGGATGGCATCTCAGCTGTAGGTATCGAAACTACAAAAGTTACTCACCCCAATCTATCGCGACCGTACGGCCCGCAATGCAATGTGATACTATGCTTTCAGCCTCTGCGCTCAGGCGAATACTCTCGTAAGCAAAGCGATCGCGATCGATCGAATTGCTGGCGCAGCGGCAAATTCCCTGCCTTGCAGGATCGCCTGCTCTCGCGCTTCGGGCGGATCCCGCCCCCGCCGGCCAATGCAACGACGAGGAGACGGCGCCATGCACGAACCGGCGATCGGCCGCGCGTTGAACGGCCTCTGCGCCGTTATCCTGATCGGGGCCGCGCTGTCCCTCGCCCGAACAGTCTTCGCGCCGGTCGCATTCGCGCTCTTCGTCATCGCCGTCGTCTGGCCGGTCCAGCTGCAACTCCAGAAGGCGCTGCCGAAGCTCGTCGCCCTCTTGGTCACCGTGTCGGCCACGACGGTGATCATCGCGACGTTCGCGTCGCTCATCGCGTGGGGCTTCACCCGGGTCGTCCGGTCGGTGATCGCCGACGCAGCCCGCATCCAGGCGATCTACGCCCAGATGGCGGAGTGGCTGGAGGCCCACGGCGTCGTGCTCGCAGGTCTCTGGGCCGAACACGTCAACGTGCGCGGGATGCTCCGCGTGCTGCCAGAGGTCATGAACCGGATGAGCGAAATGGCCACGTTCTTGTTCGTGATCCTGATCTACGTCATCCTCGGCCTGCTCGAGGTGGAGGACGCGGCGAGACGGCTCCGCCTCGCACCCCGGCGGGAGTTCGGGCAGTTCCTGCTCGTCGCGAGCGCGAGGACGGCCGCAAAGCTGCGGCGCTTTATGCTCGTCAGGACCGTGATGAGCCTGCTGACCGGGCTCCTCGTGGGAGCGTTCGCCTCACTCGCGGGCGTCGCCCTCGCGGTTGAATGGGGGGTCATCGCGTTCGTGCTGAACTACATCCCGGTGATTGGGCCGCTCGTCGCCACGACCTTCCCAACCCTCTACGCGATGGCGCAGTTCTCGTCATGGCAGGCGGGTCTGATCGTCTTCGCCGGCCTCAATCTCATCCAGTTCCTGGTGGGGAGCTACCTGGAGCCACGCGTCGCCGGCAACGCCGTGTCGATCTCGCCGTTCGTGCTTCTGTTCTCTGTCTTCTTCGGGACATTCCTGTGGGGCATCCCCGGGGCGTTTATCGGCGTGCCGATCGTGATCGCGATCGTGACGCTGTGCGAGGAACATCCCTCGAGCCGCTGGCTGGCGACCTTGGTGGCGACGTACGGCAGGCGAGTGCGATAACCGTCGCAATGCGGTGCGTCGGTCGTGCACTCCCGGAAAAGGCGGCGTCGCGGGTTGGGTCATACCTGCTCAGCCGCGTTGCAGACTTCGAAGCCCGCCTGCAACTTCTTCCTAGAAAAGGGCGGTTGCGGATGCGTGGCATTTCATCATCTCGGCTTAAGCGGACCGCATGGTGCGATTTGCAGCCGCTTGAAATAGTCCGCTATCAAGCATTAAGCCGCCATTCCACTGCCGTCGCTGAAATATCTGCAAGTGGCGGATTGTATTGAAAAGCTCGCAGCTGGCACCTGCGGCCTCGTCTCATGCCTCGAGAAGGAGAAATTTCATCGCCTCAGGCGGCAACACGCTCGCATTTTTTGCCGGCGGGAGTGGCGTCGGTAGAAATTTATTCTTCACGACGTCTGGCGCGGAGCACTGCCTCGAGTGGCGTTGGAGTTTTTCAACAAAATCGGCGCATAGCAGAACAAAACGAATGCGAACTGCTGACCCCTTCCGGACCTTCCGCTCCCCTGCTTCGTACGTCCGCTATAAAGCCGGAAGCCGACCTGACCGCGATGGCCAAAGCATCAGCGGGTCCCGGCACGTTGACGACCTCCAGCCTGTCGGCGACCGACGCTCCCGCCGTCATCGGGTTCTCCCGACAAACAGAGCAGCCTCGGCTCCTGGAAATCTATACAGCCGAACGGGCCGGAACTCCGCGTGGCGAACGTCGCGCTATGCCCCGTCCGGTGCGTGCAAACGCTCGGCCAGGAAATCGATGAAGGCCTGGAGCTTCGGCGCGTGCTGTCGGACCGAGGGCACCATCGCGAAGACGTGGATGTCCGGGACGCGCCAGTCGGGCAGGACGACCTCCAGCTGCCCGGCCGCCAAATAGGCGGCGCAAACGAAGTCCGGCAGGATGGCGATCCCCTGGCCGGCCAGGGCCGCTTCGCGCAGGACGAGGCCGTTGTTGGCAGCGAGGTGCCCGCGGATCGGGATGCGCCGGACCTCGCCGGCCCGGTCGAGCACCCACTCCCCGCCAGAAGCGAGATTGCCGTAGTGCAGGCAGGCATGCTCGCGGATCGCGTCGGGAGAGGCGGGATGGCCCCGACGCGACAGGTAGGTGGGCGCCGCGCAGAGATGCCGGGCCACCGTGCAGAGCACGCGCGTGGCGTAGTCCTCCGGTGCCGTCGCGGCGATGCGCAGCGTCACGTCCGCCAGGGCGCTCGGATCCTCGATCAGGCGGTCGTCGAGCCGCACGTCGAGTGCCACCTCCGGGTAGCGCGCCAGGAACTCCGGGATCAGCGCCGCGAGGCGTAGCATGCCGAACAGCATCGGGGCGTTCACCCGCAGGGGCCCGCGCACCTCGGCCATCCCCGACCGGACCGCCGCGTCGGCCGCGTCGAGGTCGCGCAGCACCCGCCGGACGGTGTCGAGGTAGGCGGCCCCCGCCTCCGTGAGGACGAGCGACCGCGTCGAGCGCTCGAAGAGCGCCACGTCGAGATCGGCTTCGAGCGCGGCGAGCAGCTTGCTCGCCTGATCGCGCGTACGCCCGAGCGCGCGGCCGCCGCCCGCGAGACTCCCAGCCTCGGCCGCCGCCGCAAAGGTGCGAAGGGCTTCGATCTTATTGAGCGTCATTGTCTTTCATTTCAAGACGCAGTGTCTTCAATCTAGCGTCTACTCAGCGACAATAGGCCGTGGCAAGGAAGGCTGCAACGCCACGCTCAATCAGGTTCAGCGCGTGGTTCGGTCAGCCGGACCGCCCGGCCTTCGACGCACCCGCCTTGCGCAGGAGCCCTGATGCCCAAGCCCTTCCGTCCCGAGACCTCGGCCCTGATCCTGATCGACCACCAGGTCGGCACGATGCAACTCATCAAGACGCTCGACGTCGAGCAGGTGAAGCGCCACACCCTGGCCCTCGCCAAGGCGGCGAAGATCCTCGGCCTGCCGGTCGTCCTGACGTCGAGCCAGGAGGGCCGCATCCAGGGTCCGCTGATGGGCGAACTCGCGGACCTCCTGCCCGGGGCCTTCGCAGCCCGCGTCAAGCGCGAGGGCATCGTCAACGCCTGGGACGATCCCGCCTTCCGGGCCGCCGTCGAGGGCACCGGCCGGAGCCAGCTCATCATGGGCGGCGTCACCACGGACGTCTGCCTGATCTACCCGACCATCAGCGCCGTCGAGGCCGGCTACGAGGTCCAGGCGGTGCTCGACATCTCGGGCTCGCCCTTCGCGCTCTCGGAGGAGACCGCGCGTCACCGCATGGAGCGCGCCGGCGTCCAGTTCACGGCGACGAACACCATCATCGCCGAACTCGCGCAGGACTGGGCGACGCCGCACGGTTCGGAGCTGATCCGGCTCCTGTTCACCGACGTGCTGCCTGCCGTCCAGCCGCGGTTGTGACGGCCCCCCGAGCGAACGCAGGAGAGGAGACACCCGTGACCGCCGAGACGACGCCCCCCGTCGGGCCGTACGCCCTGCCGCCCCTGCGCTTCGACGAGGGCGCGCTCGCCCCCGTCATCGACGCCGAGACGATGCGGCTGCACCACGGCGCCCACCACCGCGCCTACGTGGAGGGCGTCAACGCCGCCCTCGCCAAGCACCCCGAGTGGCTCGGGCGCACCATCGAGGACGTGCTGCGCCACCTCGCCGAAGTGCCCGATGACATCCGCGCGGCCGTGCGCAACCACGGCGGCGGCCACGCCAACCACCAGTTCTTCTGGAAGATCCTGACCCCGAACGGACCGGGCCGGCCCTCGAGCGACCTCGCCAAGGCCATCGACAGGGATTTCGGCTCCTACGAGGCCTTCAAGGCGCAGTTCGAGGAGGCCGGGACGAGGCATTTCGGCTCGGGCTGGGCCTTCCTTGTCGCCCGCCCCAAACGGGATTTCCGCCTGGAGATCGTGGCCCTGCCGAACCAGGACAGCGTGCTGACGCTGCCCGAGCCCGCGCCGGGGCTGATCGCCTGCGACCTGTGGGAGCACGCCTACTACCTCACATACCGCAACCGCCGGGCCGAGTGGCTGAGCCGGTTCTGGGAGATCGTCGACTGGGACACCATCGCCGAGCGCCTCGACGGCATCCGCGCCGGCAAGAAGCAGCTCTAAAGGTCGACGGATGAGCCCGATCCCCCTCACGCTCAGCGTCAACGGGGCGGACCACGCGCTGGTTCTCGACCCGCGGGTGACGCTGCTCGACGCGCTGCGCGACCACCTCCACCTCACCGGCACCAAGAAGGGCTGCGACCACGGCCTGTGCGGAGCCTGCACGGTGCTGGTCGATGGCGAGCGCCGGGTCTCCTGCCTGATGCTCGCCGCCTCCGCCGAGGGGCGGGCGGTCACGACCATCGAGGGCGTGGCGGCGCCCGACGGCACGCTGCACCCGCTGCAGCAGGCCTTCATCGACCACGACGCCTTCCAGTGCGGCTACTGCACGCCCGGCCAGATCATGTCGGCGCTCGGCGCCATCGCGGCCGGCGACATCGCGGACCCTGAGGACATCCCGGAGGCGCTCGACAACCTCTGCCGCTGCGGCGCCTACGACCACATCAGGGCCGCCATCGCCAGCGTGCTGCCGGCGACGGAGGGAACGCCATGAGGCCGTTCGCCTACCTCCGGGCGGCCTCTGCCGCGGAGGCGGTCGCGGCGGCGGGGGAGGATCCCGGGGCCGCCTATCTCGGCGGGGGCACGACGCTCCTCGACCTGATGAAGCAGGACGTCGCCCGTCCGAGCCGCGTCGTCGATCTCACCCACGCGCCCGACCTCGCCGGCGTCGCGGTCGAGGAGGGCGAGTTGCGCGTCGGGGCCGCCGCCACCCTCGCCCGCGTCGCCCGCGATCCCCGCGTGCGGCAGGGATGGCCGCTCCTCGTCGAGACCATCCTGAAGGGGCTGACGCCGCAACTGCGCGACGCGGCCACCTTCGGCGGCAACGTCACGCAGCGCCCGCGCTGCATCTACTTCCGCGAGGCCGCCTTCGCCTGCAACAAGAAGGCACCGGGCTCAGGGTGCGCCGCGAAGGCCGGCGTGCATCACGGGCACGCGATCCTCGGCGGCGAGGCGGCGCGCGATTGCATCGCGGTCCACCCCTCCGACCTCTGCGTCGCGCTGACCGCGCTCGGCGCCCGCCTGCACCTCGCCGATCCGACGGGCGCGACGCGCGTGATCCCGATCACGGCCTATCACCGGCTTCCGGGCGACGACCCGACCCGCGAGACCAACCTCCACCCCGGCGAACTCGTCACCGCCGTGAGCCTCCCCGCCCGGCCCGGCTGGCGCGGGCACTACGCCAAGGTGCCGCGCGACGGCTTCGCGCTCGCCTCCGCGGCAGCGTTGCTGCGGAGTGAGGACGGGTCGATCGCGGAAGCGTCACTCGTGCTCGGCGGCGTCGCTCACAGGCCTTGGCTGGTGCCGCAAGCCGCGGCGCTGCTGCACGGGCGCGCGCCCGACGAGGCCGCGTTCCGGGAGGTGGCCGAGGCCGCCCTCGCGGACGCCGCCACCGACCCGCAGACCGCCTACCGGGCCACCCTCGTGCGCGAGGTCGTGGTCGAGGCCCTGACCGAGGCCCTGAGATCCGGAGCCGCCCGATGAGCGCCGAGCCCCTCCTCGGTCGGTCCGTGACGCGCGTCGAGGGCGCGCTCAAGGTCACCGGCCGCGCCCGCTACGTCGCCGAGCACGGCGCCGACCTCTACCCCGACCTGCACCACGCCGTGGTGGTCGGGGCCACGGTGGCGGCCGGCCGCATCGCCGATCTCGACACGGCCGCGGCCGAGACGGCGCCGGGGGTCGTCGCGGTCATCACGGCCCGCAACGCTCCCAGGCTCGCGCCCGTCGAGATCTTCCCGCGCGGTCCCGCCGGCGAGGGCCGCCCGCCCCTGCAGGACGACGAGATCCGCTACGCCGGCCAGGCGGTCGCCGTGGTGGTGGCAGAAAGCTCCGAGGAGGCGCAGGCCGCAGCCGACCTCATCGCTGTCCGGTACGAGGAGGCCGCACACCAGAGCACCTGGGCGCTCCTCTCCGGCGAGGGGCAGCGCGAGCCCCTGCCGCCCCCGCTCGCCAAGGTCTTCGACCTGTCGCGGGGCGACCCGGGCGCGGCGTTGCGGGAGGCCGCCGTCACGGTCGAGATGACCGCCGACACGCCCGGCCACAGCCAGGCGGCGATGGAACTCGCCGCCACGGTGGCGACGCCCGACGGGCAGGGCGGGCTCGTCGTGCATGATTCGACACAGTGGGTGCTCGGTTGCCGCAACATGGTGGCGCGCAGCCTCGGGCTGCCCCTCGACAGAGTGCGGGTCGTGGCGCCCTTCGTCGGCGGCGGCTTCGGGGCGAAGTGCTTCACCTACCCGCACACGGTGCTGGCCGCGCTCGCCGCACACATCACTGGCAAGCCCGTGCGGCTCGTTCTCTCGCGTGCACAGATGCACCTCGCGACCGGCTGCCGGCCGGCGGCCCACCAGAGCATCGCGCTCGGTGCCGACGCGGATGGCAAGCTCCTCGCCATCCGCCAGCACGCCGCCTCGCAGACGTCGGTCGCCGACACCTTCGTGCGGGCTGTGGGCGAGGTGACGGAGGTGCTCTACGACGTGCCGAACCTGGAAACGCGGCACACGCTCCTGCGCGTCAACACGACGACGCCGACGAACATGCGGGCCCCGGGCGAGGCTTACGGCTCCTTCGCGCTCGAAGTCGCGATGGACACCCTCGCCGAGCGGCTCGGCCTCGACCCGGTGGAGCTGCGCCTGCGCAACCTGCCCGCGCGCCACCCGGAGGACGGGGTGCCGTTCACCTCGAACGCGATGCGGCAGTGCCTGACTGAGGGCGCCGCCGCTTTCGGCTGGGCCGGGCGCCCCTCCGCGCCGGGGACGCTGCGCGACGGCGACGAGCTTGTCGGCACCGGCATGGCGGCGGGCTGCTACGGCGCGTACCGCAGCCAGGCGGAGGTGCGCGCGAGCCTGTTGCCGGACGGCACCGTCGAACTCGCATCGGCGACCCACGAGATCGGCTCGGGCACCACGACGCTGATGGCGCAGGTCGCCGCCGACGCGCTCGGCCTGCCGCTCGGGCGCATCCGCGTGCGGCTCGGCGACACCGACCTGCCGGCCGCGCCCGTCCACGGCGCCTCGCGCAACGCGGCGACGATCGGCCCGGCCGTGAAGGCCGCCGCCGAGGCGCTGGCGGCCGAGATCATGGCGCGGGGCGGGCTCCCGGGCGCTCTCGCGGTGCTGCGGGCCGAGGGGGCACACGCCTTGAGCGTGACGCGCCGGGCCGGTCCGCCGGAACTCGACGAGAAGGCCTTCGCAACGCTGGCGTCCGGCATCAACACGATCCGGCTGCCGAAGACCGACCGGGCGGCGACCTACGCCTACGCGGCGCACTTCGCGGAGGTACGGGTGAACCCGCGGCTCGGGCTCGTGCGCGTGACCCGCTTCACCTCGCGCTGCGACATCGGCCGGGTGCTCAACCCGCTCCAGGCCCGCAGCCAAGTGCTCGGCGGAATCGTGTTCGGGCTCGGCATGGCGCTCTCCGAGCAGATCGTGCCCGACCCCGCCACGGGCCGCATCATCTCGGCGGGCATCACCGAATACTGGCTGCCCGGCATGGCCATGATGCCGGCCTTCGACATCGGCTTCGTGGGCGAGGCGGACTACGCGGCGAACGAGGTCGGCGCCAAGGGCGCGGGCGAGATCGGCACGGTGGGCTCGGCGGCGGCCATCGCCAACGCGGTCTGGCACGCCACCGGATACCGCTTCACACAGCTGCCGGTCACCCTCGACAAGGTGGTGACGGCGCTCTCCCGGGAGGTCAGGGGATGACGAACGAGACGGCGCCGGCAGGCCACTACGAGGCAGACGTCAACCATTCGAGCGTGCTCTGGCGTATCAAGCATCTCGGCCTCGCCTGGTACGTCGGGCGCTTCAGCCGGTTCTCGGCCGCCCTCGAGTTCCGGCCCGACGCCGTCGAGTCGATGCGCCTGCAGGCGAGCGTGGACCTCCGATCCGTCCGCACCGAGTACCAGGGCGGCGACAAGGATTGGGACCGGGAACTCGCCGAGGATGCCAACCTCCTCGACGCCCTTCGCCATCCCCTTGCCACCTACGCCTCGACGACGGTCGAGCGCACGGGCGAGGCGACCGCGCGCGTCACCGGCAATCTCGACTTCCGGGGCATCGCCCAGCCGCTCGTGCTCGACGTGAGCTACAACGGCTCGCTCGTCCAGCACCGCTCGGGCAAGCCGCATGTCGGCTTCTCGGCCCGCGGCACCCTCCTGCGCTCGCGCCACGGCCTCGACTTCCTGCTCGGTCCTCTGATGCCGGACGAGGTCGAGCTTCTGATCGAGGCCCAGCTGATGCTCGCGGCCTGACGGGCCGGCCCCGAGAGGCACGACGCCCATGGCGACGCTCCTGCCCGGTCAGCCTGTCCCGCCCGCGGTCGCCTGGCCGGCGCTCGCGGCTTGCGGCGTCGCCGCCTTGCTCGGCGGCTTCTCGATGCAGGCTCACCTGCTCGCCGCTCCGGACCTCGGCGGCGCGCTCGGGCTCTCGGCCGACGAGGCGTCCTGGGTGCCGACCGCGGGCGCCATGGCCGAGGGCGCGGCCGTGCTCGTCGCGGCCCCTCTGACGGGCGCCTTCGGCGTGCGCCGCGTCGTCGCCGGGGCCGCCATCGCGACCGGGTGCCTAGCGGTGACGGCGCTCGCCGCCCCGACCGCCCTGGTGCCGGTCCGCTTCGCCCAGGGCTTCGCCTGCGGGCTCCTGCCCGTCGTCATGATGACCTTCGCCATGCGCGCCTTCGCGCCGGGCGCGCGCGGCCTGCCGCTGATGCTCTTCGCTTTCGCGTCCTCCGCGCCGAGCGCGGTCGCGGCCCTCGCGACCGGCCTCGCGACGAGCCACTGGGGCGGAACGGGCGTGTTCCTCGTCGATCTTCTCTGGACGCCCCTCGTCGCGCTCCTCGCTCTCACCGTCCTTCCGCACGAGCCGGTTCAGGCGGGCCGGCTCGTCGGCATCGACTGGCCCGGCTACGCGCTCCTCTCCTGCGCCACCATGCTGATCGTTCTCGTGCTGCAGCAGGGCGAACGCCGCTTCTGGCTGGAGACGGCTTGGGTGGCACCCCTCGCGGCGGCGGGAGTCGCGCTCCTCGCCCTCACGTCCGCGCGCCTGTTGACCGCGGCCTCGCCCTACCTCGACCTGTCGCTGCTCGCCAAACCCACCTTCGCGGTCGGCATGGCGGAGGCGCTGTCGCTGCGCTTCGGCCTGCTGATGGCGAGTTTCGCCGTGCCGCAGGCTCTCGCCCGGCTCCAGGGCTTTCGCCCGGAGCAGGCCGGGGAGGCGGTCCTTTGGCTTGGGGTCGGACAACTCGCGGGATTCCCACTGGCGTGGCTCTGGCTGAAGCGGCGGGACGGACGCGTCGCGCTGGCGCTCGGCCTCGCAGCCTTCGCGCTCGCCGCCGCCTTCGCGTCGCGGATCGACCCGTCCTGGCAGGGCGATCAGTTCGCCGGGCCGATGCTGCTCGCCGGCTTCGGGCAGGGCTTCTTCCTCACCAGCGTGGTGACCTTCGCGACCTGGGATGTGCCGGCCGCCGCCGGCGCCACGGCGGCGGGGCTGTTCAACCTCACCCGCGTGCTCGGCACCTCGGCGGCGAGCGCCGCGGTGGCTTACGGCGTGCGCGTCCGCGAGAACGGGCACTCGGCCCGCCTCGTCGAGGGCATCGCCGGCGCGAGCGAGGCTGCAGCCGCGCGGCTCGACGACCTCGCCCGCACCTACCGCACCCTCATTCCCGACGCGGGCGCCGTCCAGTCGGCCTCGCTCACCGCACTCGCGAGCGAGGCGAGCCGGCAGGCCTACGCGCTCGCCTTCGGGGACGTGTTCCTCGCCATCGCGGCAGTGCTCGCCGGCTTCGCGCTGCTGGTGCCGCTCCTGCCGCGCATCCCTGCCTCCCCCGAACCCGTCCGTCCGGAGGCGACATGAGCGCGCTGCGCCGCTTTCTCGTCACCCTGTGCCTCCTCGCCGCCTTCGTGGCGGCCGCGTGGTACGGCTGGCGCGAATGGGACATGCGCGGGGCGGTCCAGTCCACCGAGGACGCCTACGTGCGCGGGGAGATCACGACGCTGTCCCCGCGCGTGGCGGGCTACGCCGTCGCGATCCTCGCCGACGACGGCGAGGCCGTGCACGCCAAGCAGGTCGTGGTGCGTATCGACCCACGCGACTTCCGCGCCGCCGTCGCCCGCGCCCAGGCGACGCTGGACCAGGCCCGGGCCGGCCTCGGGCAAGCCAAGGCGCGCCTGGACCTGCAGGCTTCCCAGATCGAGGTGGCCGAGGCGGCTTTGCGGTCGGCGGAGGCTCAGGCGCAGAATGCCGAGCTCACTCTGGGCCGGGCGCGGGACCTCCTCGCCCGCGGCGCGGGCACGCAGGCGGCGTTCGATCAGGCGAGCGCCGCCGAGGTGACCGCCACCTCGGCGGTGACTCAGGCACGGGCGCAACTCGCCTATCAGCGCCGGCAACTCGGCGTGCTCCAGGCCGACGTGACGGCGGCCGAGGCGAAGGTCGCGGACGCCCAAGCCTCCCTCGACACGGCCCGCCTCGCCCTGGACGACACCGAGGTCTGGGCGCCGGTCGCAGGCACGATCGCGAACCGCCGCACGCGTGTCGGGGAGTACGTCACGGCCGGAACCCGGATGCTGTCGATCGTACCGAGGGAGGGCTTATGGATCGAGGCGAACTTCCGCGAGACGCAGCTCGCGCGCATGCGCCCGGACCAGCCGGTCTGGATCGGCCTCGACACCTACGGCGGCCGGCGGGTCTGCGGCTACGTGGAGGCGGTCGGCCCAGCCTCGGGCTCGGAATTCTCTCTCGTCCCGGCGGACAACGCGACGGGCAACTTCACCAAGATCGTGCGGCGCTTCCCCGTGCGCATCCGCGCGAGCGCGAACGACGCCGACCGGGGGCTCCTCAAGCCCGGGATGTCGACGCTGGTGCGCGTCGCGGTCGATGCGCCCGAGATCGACGGCTGCCGATTCGACCCGGTCCGGGACCGCCAGCTGCGCTCTGTCCCGATCCTCCCGGCCCATCCGGGCCTCGCCGAGGCCGGATCGCCCCAGACCTCGTCGACCCGCACCCCGGACCGCGACGACCGCGGCGCCACCAGTCCATGACCACCGGGTGACGTTGCGAGGGTCGAGCACCGCGCTATTCGTCGACGCAACGAAAGGACACAGGGATGAGCTACCACTCGGCCGAGGATCCGGTCCCCGGCGACCGCTTCTCCTGCGACGCGATCGAGACCGTGATCGTCCCGCGCGCCCGCGACCTCGGCTCCTTCTCGGTGCGCCGCGCGCTCCCCTCCGCGCAACGCCAGATGGTCGGCCCCTTCATCTTCTTCGACCAGATGGGGCCGGCCGAGTTCCTGCTTGGCCAGGGGATGGACGTGCGGCCCCACCCGCATATCGGGCTCTCCACCGTCACCTACCTGTTCGACGGCGAGATCATGCACCGCGACAGCCTCGGCACCGTGCTGCCGATCCGCCCGGGCGAACTCAACTGGATGACCGCCGGGCGCGGCATCGTGCATTCCGAACGCACGGCGGAGTCGTTGCGCAGCACGGGCTTCCGGATGTTCGGCCTCCAGGCCTGGGTCGCCCTCTCGGCGAAGGACGAGGAGAGCGCACCGGGTTTCGAGCATTACGACGCCGACGCCCTGCCGGTGCTGGCCGGCGAGGGCAAGCGCGTGCGGCTGATCGCGGGCGCGGCCTTCGGGGCGCGCTCGCCGGTGCGCACGTCGAGCCCGATGGTCTACGCCGACGTGCAGCTGGAGGCGGGCGCGAGCCTGCCGCTCGACCCCGACTACGACGAGCGGGCGGTCTACACGGTCTCGGGCGCGATCGAGGTGGCGGGCGACCGCTTCGGGCCGGGGCAACTGCTGGTCTTCCGCCCCGGCGACCGGATCACGGTGCGGGCGCAGGAGACGGCCCGCTTCATGGTGCTGGGCGGCGAGCCGATGGACGGGCCGCGCCACATCTGGTGGAACTTCGTCTCCTCGCGGCCCGAGCGGATCGAGCAGGCCAAGGCCGAGTGGAAGGCCGGGCGCTTCGACACCGTGCCGGGGGATGCCGAGGACATCATCCCGCTCCCCTGATCCCCTGTTCCTCGCGAAGGAGGCCACGCGATCTACGCGCTGTCCTACGCCGTACCCGTCAACCCGACCGGAACCACGCCGACCTTGACGCGCGAGCAGGTCTGGCAAGGCCTGGTCATGAAGGCCGAGAACGCGCTGCCGTTCGTGCCTGGCATGGAAGCCTGCGACGTCGTCGAACGCACGGCGACGGGGCTCGTGCGGGACGTGAGCTTCCGGGGCAGCCGCATGCGCGAGCGGATCACGCTGACGCCGCCGATCCAGGTTCTTTTCGAGCGGATCGACAGCCCCGACAACGCGGGTTGGATCACGAACGTGATCAGCGACACGGAGGCGGGGCTCCTCCTGACCTTCACCTTCGCGGTGACGTTCGAGGGAGCCGAGGAGGGCCCCGATGCCGAGCGCCGGAAGGGCGAGGAGATGCGGGGCGCCTACGTGGCGGCCGTCGCCGCGACGCTCGACCGCGTGCGCGACCTCGTCCGCTCGGGCGCTATTCCCGCGTCCTGACCGGGACGCCCTTCCACGCCGCCACCGCCTCCCCTCGGAGAACCTTGGAGCCAGCCACGATGGACGCGTCGCCTCGCACCCTCCGCTTCGTCACCCTGGTCGGCAGCCTGCGCAAAGGCTCCTGCAACGCCGCCATCGCGCGGGCCCTCCCGGCCCTGGCGTCGGAAGGGGTGACGGTCGAGCCGCTCGGCTCGATCGGCGCGTTCCCGCTGTACGATGCCGACATCCAGGCGGACGGGTTTCCAGCCGAGGTCGTCGCCATGGGCGAGGCCATCAAGGCGGCCGACGCCGTCTTGATCGTTACTCCGGAGTACAATTACTCGATCCCGGGTGGGCTCAAGAATGCGCTGGACTGGCTCTCGCGCCTGCCGTCCGCCCCTTTCGCCGGCAAGCCGGTGGCCCTTCAATCGGCTTCGCCGGGCATGATCGGCGGCGCGCGGTGCCAGTACCACCTCCGCCAAGTCCTGGTGTTCCTCGACGCGCATGTCCTGAACAAACCGGAGGTGATGGTTGGCGGCGTGGCCGGCAAGGTCGACGTCGAAAGCGGTACGATCACCGACGAGGCGACCCGCGGCTTCCTGGCGAAGCAGCTCGAAGCCCTCGCGGCGCTGGCACGGCGCGTCCGCACTTAGTGTCTCTCACAAAACTCCCGACCGCCGTCGTCGCTCACCGTGGCGCCTCCAGCGCGGCGGGAGTTTTGTGAGGTGCACTTAGCCCTTCGCTTGCCCTGAAGGGGACCGGGTCGCTTCAGCTGGCGCTGGGGGCATCATGCGTCACACCCTGAGTGACATCTGCGCCGAGACTGCGGTCACCGTCGGCCGCGTCCCGGCGGCGGCTCTCGCGCTCGGGGCGCCCTGAAGCTTGTCCCGCACCCGTCGAATCCGGACCCGTGCGACGACCGGGCGACGTTGCAGGCGGCACGCAGCGATCATGCGAAGCAGAATACAACTATCATCCAACTGTCTCTCAAGAGTCGTCAGATGATAGAGGTAAAGGCATGCCAAATAAGCTCCATCAGGATACATCGACGGGAGCGCAGTCTCGGATACAATCGCGCAACCATGATAAGCCGGCGTCACGGCCGCGGCGACGCTGCCACGCGAGCATCAGGGACCACGGCCGAAGCGGAACAGGCGGCTCGTGCAACTGGAGCCGTCCCGACGCGGCGAACATCCGAGCCGCGCGACCGCCTGTCGTCACGATGAGATCGGTACGGGGAAGGAGCATCGGCACCAGCATGACGTGAGGGGCCGTCAGGGCGACGCGGCGGCGAAGGCCGCGCGAGGTCAGGATGCGGTCGACGGCACCGGTGGCATCGCCCCTCTCCGTAATGAGAAGGTGCGGCCACCGGGCGAACGCCTCGAGGTCGAGCCCGGTCGCGCAGACGGGCCTGTCGCAAGCTCGGGTTCAGGTCGCAGGAGGGGCTGCCCGCCCCCGCTTTCACGCTTTGTTCGCGACGGGAAGTTCAAAGCAGGTGGTGAGGAGCTGGTTCTGCTCCCCGACAGTCCACGCGCCCGCTAACCCGAAGCCCTTGCGCAGCCACAGCAAGGCCTCGAAGCCCTGGATCGTGCGCCGCGCCGTGTGGAACGAGCGGAACCCGCCCACGCGGGGCATCGCCCGCTTCACCCGGAGGTGGTCGCTCTCGATCCCCTGCTGCAGGTGCTCGGTGACGTGGTGGATAGGCGTGCGTGGCAGTAGACCCGTCTTGCGGCTGTCGGCGATCCCGGGCGGGTAGGGACCGGCTCCATCGGTGCCGATCCGGTCGGGCGCGAAAAGCGGCTGATGCTGCAGCATCTTGCGGAAGAAGCGCTTAGCCGCATCGAGGTCGCGCTGTGCGGTGAGCAGGACGTCGACCGTCGCGCCGTGCTTGTCGATGGCCCGGTAGAGATACCGCCACTGGCCACGCACCTTGATGGAGGTCTCGTCGATCCGGACCGAGCCGCAGGGGGGGGCCGACGGAACTGCCGCAGGCGCTTCTCGATCAGCGGCGCGTAGGCGAGCACCCAGCGGTTCAGGGTGGAGTGGTCAACCCTCAGACCCCGTTCCAGGAACAGCTCCTCGGTATCGCGATAGCTCAGCGGGTAGCGCAGGTACCAGTCGACCGCCTGCACGATGAGTGCCGCCTCGACGTGCCGGCCTCTGAAGTCGGCCTTGGCGCGCTGCTTGAGCTTGGCGGCGATGGCGGACAGGATCATGGGCCGGCTCCAAGGCGGAGGCGGCAGGCTGGGCAGGTGTGGTTAACGATCCTTGAGCGGGGATCCGTTCGCGTTTGCGACAGGCCCCTCCCGAGTGGGAGAGGGGCCGGGGGTGAGGCACGGACGCTTCAGCAAGAAGACGCAACCGTCCCGGTTCCAGCGGCACGGGTCAGGATACTTGCTTAACCCGAGCCACCCTGCGCGATCTCCGATCGCCCCTACCCCTCTCCCAATCGAGAGAGGGGATCCCGCGCCATGCTCGGATACCGAAGAGGATTTGATAATTGGTACTTTTTTTGATGAACCTGCTTTCGGCAAGTGCTCGAATCTTCTCCGGATAGCCAAGCCTTCTGTCAGGGAGGGTTTTCCCGCGGTGTGGGCGCCCTCTCAACCTCCCCCCGGCGCGACCCGCAGGACGACCACCCGCAGGGGCTGGCGTAGCCCATAGCCCCCGTCCCCCCGCTCCGCCTGCGCGCGGAACGCCGCCGCGACGGTGTCCCGATGCGCCCGGGCCGCCGCCTCCCGGGCCGGGTCGCCCGCCGTGACGCGGGCGAGGAAGGCGTCGAGATCCGGAAAGGTCTCGACGCGCTCGACCGTCCGGTCCAGCACCGTCACCGCGAGACCCTCGGCCACGGCCGCGGCGAGCGCCGCCGCCGCCTCGGCCCGGACCGCGCTCTCGTCCTCCACCGGCCGCATCGCCGTGAAGAAGCTGCCCTCGGCGAGGGGCTCGACCACCACGACGGCGCGGCCCGGGCCCGTCACCCGGGCAGCCTCGCGCAGGGCCGGTCCCATCTCGTCGGCGGGCAGATGGTGGAGGGAGTTGAAGAAGACCGCGCCGTCGAAGGTCCGGTCCGGCCAGGGCAGGGCCTGCGCCTCACCGAGCCGCAGATCCGCCTCCGGCAGGGCGTCGCGGGCCGCCGCCAGCGCCGGCGCGGAAGGATCGATCCCGGCCATCCGGGCACCCTGCGCCGCGAGCGCGCGGGCGAGCGCCCCCGCTCCGCAGCCGATGTCGAGGAGGGAGCGCCCGTGCAGCGGGGCGAAGGCCTCCGCCACGAGGTCGAG
The DNA here is from genome assembly GCF_054052225.1 of Methylobacterium sp. JK268. NCBI lineage: Bacteria > Pseudomonadati > Pseudomonadota > Alphaproteobacteria > Hyphomicrobiales > Methylobacteriaceae > Methylobacterium > Methylobacterium sp. JK268. The sequence continues at coordinate 168,294 of NZ_JBSVZN010000001.1, forward strand.
GGCGCTCGTCACCCGGCTTGTTCCAGGATCGCTTCGGCCTGGAGGCGGATCGGCCGGTCCACGAGCTTGCCGTCGACCACGATCGCCCCGCGCCCGGTCGCACAGGCCTCCACCACCCGGTGCGCCCAGGCGATCTCCGCCTCGCCCGGCGAGAAGCCGGCATTCACCGCCGCGACCTGGGAGGGGTGGATGCAGAGCTTGGCCCCGAAGCCGAAGCGGCGCGCCCGCGCCACGTCCTCGGCGAGGACATCCTCCTGCCGCACCGCGACGGTGACGCCCTCGACCGGCGCCGCGAGCCCGGCGAGCGCCGATTCGAGCACGAACTGCCCGCGCACGAAGTCGAGTTCGCGGCCCTGGCCGCGGATGCCGGCCTCGGTGCAGAAATCCACCGACCCGAAGGCGAGACGCTGCAGACCCGGCGTCCCTGCGAGCGCCCGCAGCTCCGCCACCGCCCGCACCGTCTCGACCAGGGCAACGATCACCCTGTCCGCCGGCAGGGCGGCGCGCAGGGCCCGGACGTCGTCGGGGCGTTCGGCCTTCGGCAGCATCAGCCCGGCGAGGCCCGGCAGCCCCGCCAGCGCCGCGACGTCGTCCGCGTGCCAGGGCGTCGCGACCGCGTTGACGCGCACCAGCGCCGATCCCGGTGCGGCATCGGCCAACCAGCGGGCGAGTTCGTCCCGGGCGCCCGCCTTGGCGTCCGGCAGGACGGCGTCCTCCAGGTCGAGCACCACCCGGTCGGCGCCGCTCGCCAGCGCCTTGGCGAAGCGCTCGGGGCGGTCGCCGGGACAGAACAGGTAGCTGCGCTCACGCCTCATCGGATCCCTCCGGGCCGCGGGCGGGGGCCCGCTCGCGGCGGAACACGGCCGAGTAGCTGAAGCGCTCGGCCGGATGCACGCTGATCGCCACCTCGATCACCTCGCCCCGGCGGTTGAGGTAGAGCCGGCAGATCCACAGGGCCGGCGCCCCGGCCTCGGCGCCGAGGCGGAGCGCCTGCTCGGGGGTGAGCGCCACCGCGCGGATCTGCTGCTGCACCTCCGCGACGCTCTCCCCGAACTGCTCCTCCAGGCGCAGGTAGACCGGCACCGCGGAGCGCCCGCCGACCTCGCGCACGGAGCGGAAGGCGGGGTGGATGTAGATCTCGGTCACGCAGAGCGGCGCCGCCGCCACGCCCTCGCGGTGGCGGAGGCCGCGCATGTGCAGCCAGGACTGGCCGGCCGGCGCCTGGGCCAGCGCCGCGATCTCCGGGTCGAGGGGCGCCATCTCGACGTCGAGGATCTCGAGTTCGGTCTCGGCGGTATATTGCTGCAGGTCGGCGATACCCTGCATCACCTGCCGGTAGGCGGTGCGGGGCTGCGTGCTGAGCACGCGGGTGCCGACCCCCGCCTGCCGGCTCACCAGGCCGAGATCCACCAGCCGCTTGATCGCCTCGCGCACGGTGAAGCGGCTGGCGCCGAACTGCTCGCAGAGCGCGAACTCGGTCGGCATCAGGCCGCCGACGGGGTAGCGGCCCGACTCGATCTCGCTGATCAGGGTCTGGGCGAGCTGCAGGTAGCGGGGCTGCGGGGCGATCAGGGACATGGGATCAGGGACCTGGGCGGGGTCGGGCCCGGACGGGGCGTGGATGCCCCATATACTGGACGCGCCCGTGGTTTCGCCCAGACGAGCGGACGCGCTGCCGCAGGGAAGGCCGTGGATCGGCCGTCACCGCACCACGGCCCGGGCGCGGAAATCCGCGATCGTGTCGGCCGGGAAGCCCGCCGCTTCCAGGATCGCGTCGGTGTCCTGGCCGAGGGCCGGCGCGGCGGCGGTGGGATGGGCTGCGCCCGCCGCCCGCACCGGCGAGGCGATGCCGCGGATCGCCCCGTGCCGCGGATGCGCGAAGGCGAGGACGCGCTCCTGCTCGCGCACGAAGTCGCTCTCCAGCGCCTCGCGGACGTCGTGCACGGGCGCCACCGGCACCTTGCCGCCGAGGATCTGCATCCACTCGGCGGTGGTGCGGTGGGCGAGCGCCGCGTCGATCGCCGCGTTGACCCGCGGGCGGTGGGCGAGCCGCGCCGCGAAGGTCGCGAAATCCGGGTCGTCCAGCCATTCCGGATGCCCGAGGAGGTCCGCGAGCACGCGGAAGAACTTCTCCTTCTGGCACATGATGAAGATCCAGCCGTCGCCGGTCCGGTAGAGCTGGCTCGGCGTCAGGGACGGGTGGCTGGAGCGCGGCTCGCGGCCGGTCACCACGCCCTTGTTGAGGTACCAGGATCCCACGTAGCAGAGGTTGTGGAGCGCGACGTCGAACAGGCTGACGTCGAAGTCGCGGCCCCGCCCGGTCCGGCGCGCCTCGACCACGCCCGCGAGCAGCGCCATGGCGGCGGTGGTGCCGGTCATCAGGTCGATGATCGACAGGCCCATCCGGGCCGGCGGGCCGTCCGGCTCGCCGGTGACCGAGAGGTAGCCCGCCTCCGCCTGCATCAGGTAGTCGTAGCCGGGCCAGGCCGCCCGCGAGCCCTCGCGGCCATAGGCCGAGAGGTGGACGCAGACCAGCGCCGGGTTGACCGCTTCGAGGCTGGCATGGTCGAGGCCGAGCTTGGCTGGCAGGTCGCCGCGCAGGTTGTTGAACACTGCGTCGGCCTCCGCCGCGAGGCGCCGCAGCACCGCCTGGCCGTCCGGCGCCTTCAGGTCGAGGGCGAGCGAGCGCTTGTTGCGGTTGAACGCCTCGTAGAAGTGGCTGTCCCCCGGCTCCAGGAAATGCGGCCCCACGTGACGGCCGATATCGCCGCCATCCGCGAGGTTCTCGATCTTGACGATCTCGGCGCCGAGATCCGCGAGATGCTGGGTGCCGAACGGGCCGGCCCCGTACTGCTCGACGGACAGCACCCGCAGGCCGGCGAGGGGGAGGGTGGTCATACCCGGTTCCTCTCGACGAGCTGCTTGGCGATGATGATGCGCTGCATCTCGTTCGTGCCCTCGCCGATGACGAGGAGCGGGGCGTCCCGGTAGAGGCGCTCGACGTTGTACTCCTTCGAGTAGCCGTAGGCGCCGTGGATGCGCATGGCCTCGGTGGCGTTCTCGACCGCCGCCTCGGTGGCGAAGTACTTCGCCATGCCGGCCTCCATGTCGCAGCGCTCGCCGCGGTCGAACGCCTCGGCCGCCCGGTAGGTCAGCAGGCGGGCCGCCTCGACCCGGGTCGCCATCTCGCCGAGCTTGAGCTGGATCGCCTGGTGCTCGCAGATCGGCTTGCCGAAGGTCTTGCGCACCTGCGCGTAGGCCACGGCCTCCTTCAGCGCCGCCTCGGCGACGCCGACGCCGCGGGCCGCCACGTTGATGCGGCCGAGTTCGAGCCCACCCAGGATCTGCTGCAGGCCGCGCCCCTCCGCGCCGCCGATGACGCGGTCCGCCGGGACGCGGTAATCCGCGAAGGCGATCTCGCAGGTGTCGATGCCCTTGTAGCCGAGCTTCGGCAGCTTGCGGCTCACCGTGAAGCCGGGCCCCTTCTCGGCGATGAGCAGGCTCATGCCCTTGTGGCGGGGCGTGGCCGCGGAATCGGTTTTCACCAGCAGCGCGAAGGTGTTGCCGTAATAGCTGTTGGTGATCCAGGTCTTGGTGCCGTTGACCACGTAATCATCGCCGTCGCGCCGGGCGGTGGTGCGGATCGCCTGCAGGTCGGTGCCGCAATCGGGCTCGGTGAGCGCGATGCCCCCGCGCAGCTCGCCGGTGGCGAAGCGCGGCAGGTAGGCCTGCTTCTGCGCCTCGGTGCCGAAGCGCTGCACCGCCATCGCCATGATCAGGTGCGAGTTGATGATGCCGCTGACCGACATCCACACCGCCGACATCCGCTCGATGATCTTGGCGTAGGTGGCGGTGGAGAGGCCGAGCCCGCCGTATTCGGGCTCGATCAGGCAGCCGAACAGGCCGAGTTCCTTCATCGCCTCGACGATGGCGGCCGGGTACTCGTCCCGCGCCTCGAGGTCGTGGACGTAGGGCTTGACGTCGGCGGCGAGGAAGCGATCGACCGCGTCGAGGATCAGGATCTCGTCGTCGAGGTGCTCGGCGGGGGTCTTCATGTCCATGGCGGGTGATCCTTCGCGAGGGGGTCAGGCGTGGCGGTGCAGGCCGGCCGGCGCGGCCGTGGGGCGGGCGGCCGCGCCGATCTCGACGTCGCTCGCGTCGAGCGACAGGCCGCCGGTCTCGACGCGCAGGAGCAGGATCGCGGCGATCAGCAGCACCAGCATGCAGGCGACCATGCCGAGCACGCCCGCGACGCCGAAGGCCCCGAACAGGCTCACGACCAGGAAGGGCGTGGCGATCGAGGCGGCGCGGCCGCACATGCCGGCGAAGCCGGTGCCGCGCAGGCGCAGATGGGTGGGGAACAGCTCCGGGATGTAGGCGTAGAGCCCGAGCGTCACGAGCGTGTAGATGCTGGTCACCAGCGCGAAGCCGGCGAGCGTGATCTCCAGGGGCTCGCGCAGGGTCGCGTAGACCGAGCCCAGCACCAGGATGGCGAGGCAGGTGCCGACGAGCGAGCGCTGCCGCGAGACCCGGTCGCCCAGCGCCATGCCGACCAGCGCCCCGGCGATGCTGCCGAGCGACATCAGGGTGGTGAAGCCCAGCGACTGCACCACGCTCATGCCCTGGCCCACCAGGAAGGTCGGCAGCCACGCGACGAAGCCGTAGACCGAGACGTTGACCGTCATGCAGGTGAGCGCCGCCGCGACCGTGCGCCCGCGCATCGCGGGGGCGAACAGGGCGAGGAAGGGCGCGGCGGGCACCTCCAGGCTGCGCACGGTCGCCACCGGGGGCAGGGCGCGGCCGGCCGCCACCTCCGCCTCGATGGCCTGGAGGGTGCGCTCCGCCTCCTCGCGCCGGCCCACCGCTTCCAGCCAGCGGGGCGATTCCGGCATGCGCTTGCGCAGGAGCCAGATCGCCATCGCGCCGATCCCCGCGATGGCGAACATCGCCCGCCAGCCGAAGGCCGGGATGACGAGGTAGCCGACGCTGGTGGCGACGAAGAGCCCGGAATTGGTCAGGATGCCCAGGATGGCGATCCAGCGCCCGCGATAGGCGGGCGGCACGAACTCGCACAGCGTGCCGGCCGCCACCACGAGCTCCGCCCCGAGCCCGACGCCCATCACGAAGCGGCAGAGGGTCAGGAGCAGGATGGTCGGCGCGAAGCACGCCGCCAGGGAGGCGAGGCCGAACAGGCCGAGGTTGAACTGGTAGGAGGCGCGCCGCCCGTGGCGGTCGCCGATGAATCCAGCGAGCCCGGCCCCGATCAGCATCCCGGCGAAGGTCACCGACACGAAGGTGGCGTTCTGGGCCGGGGTCGAGAAGCCCTCCTTCAGCATCGCCGCGATGACGCCGCCTGCGAGGTAGATGTCGAAGGCGTCGAGGGCCGCCCCGGCCCCGATCAGGCCGAGGATGCGCCAGTGGAAGCGGGCGATCGGGAGGCGGTCGAGGCGCGCTCCCGCATTGACGATGGGCGTCTGGGGCATGGTCCGGATTCCTCCCTCAAGGTCGGCCCGGCCGTTCTCGGCGCGGGTCCGGTGTCCGGCTTCAGCCCTCGCCGACGCCGTGGCCGCGCTTGGGCACCAGGGCGCTGCGCACGAAGTCCATCACGGGCGTGCCGTCCTGCTTGAAGGCCCGGGTCTTGACCGTGACGATCCCCTGCGTCGGGCGCGAGCGCGACTCGCGCTTCTCCAGCACCTCGGATTCCGCGTAGAGCGTGTCGCCCGGGAAGACCGGCCCGGTGAGGTTGATCTCCCGCCAGCCGAGATTGGCGATGGCCTTGCCGCTCACGTCCGCCACCGTCATGCCGAGCACGATGGCGAGGCTGAGCCCGCTATTGACCAGCGGTCGCCCGAACTCGCTCTTCTCCGCGAAGGCCCGATCGCAGTGCATCGGGTGGAAATTCATGGTCATCAGGGAGAAGTTGATGTTGTCCGACTCCGTGACCGTGCGCCCGGGCCGGTGCTCGTAGACATCCCCGATGGTGAAATCCTCGAGGTAGCGGCCGAACGGGGTGACTTGGCGGGTGGCTTGGCGGGTGCCGCCTGCGGGCATGGTGTCCTCCCTGATTTGTACGGACAAAGCCACAAAGCGGCGGAGGCGTCAAGGGTGGGGTGGCGCGCACCCGGAGGGCAGTCCTGAAGCAGTATGAGTTTCCACCGGCGCCGCGGACCCTGGCGAATGAAACCCGAGAGCACCACGCGCGGTCAGCGTCGGAAGCCCGGATAGGCGTAGGCGCGATGGATGGCGTCGCAGTCGCTTTCGCTGACGCCGCATTCGCGCGCCGTGCCGTACCACTGCCCGCGGACCACCCGTTCCATGTCATCGACGATGGCGCCAGCCTCCTCCGTCGTCAGCAGGAACCGCCGACACTCGCTGACGAGATTTGCGGCGTTCGCGAACCGGCCCTGGCGACCGCAGACCATGGCGAGATCCCGCCTCTCCTCGGCGACGGCAGGTGTGGGCGTCAGGTCGTAGGCCGGCGAAAGCCGCCAGCCCCGCATCGGCGCGACCGCTGCGTGGTTGCGGGGATGATCGTCGATGTTGGACACCAGAGCGTTGAACGTCATCCGGCGGAACAACTCGTGCGCGTCCTCCCGCGGCCGCTCGCTGATCCGCCGCAGCGTCTCGGCCAGGAGGATGTAGGACCAGCGCGCGCGTCCATCCGGAGTCTCGTCGGTCATGAGCAGCGTGAGGGCGCTGATCATGCGGGCACGGGTGTAGCCCCCCGCGGCATGCTCGCGGTCGAAGCGCTTCACCAGCAGCACGTCCCGGCCGCCGACAGCGGTAATCTGCGAGACGGCAACCTGCAGGCCGCACCGGCGCGCGAGTTCCAGGGTCGCATGCTCGACCCGCGCCATGTTCCAGCGGTCGTCGGGCCGGTTGAATTTGGCGAGCCACAGCGCGTCGTCATGCTCGACCACCACCTTGGGGCGGGCGCCTCCCATGGATGTCCCGAGCAGCAGCAGGTCCTCCACCTGAGCGGCGTCCCCGGGCGGCTCGTCCGTGAGCAGTGCATCGGCCAAGCTCTGGAGTTTCGCCAGATCCCAAGTCTTGTTGAACGCGCGCGCCGGTGCTGGCGGCTCCACGCCCAGACCGAAGCCCAGGGCGCCGGCACGATCGTCGGGGGAGGACAACAGGTAGTCGAGTTCGTCGAGCCGTGCGAGGCCGGCATGCTTCTCGATGACCCGACGGCCCCAATAATCCGGGCCGGCATCGCGGAGCGCCCCGAAGACGCCATTGAGGCGCACGGTCTCGAACCGCGCACGACCGAGGTGCAGTTCGAGAGGATCGATCTCGACGGCGTCCTGACGCTCGCGATAACGGCGGCCGTAGACGAAGCGGCCGACCGCGACGCCCGAGCGGTCGACGACGTGCTCGAAGCGGCCCGCGGTGACGGCCGCCACGGCGCCCGGCAGGGTGATGTAGACGTAGGCCTCGGGCATCGGCGCGCTCAGAAATCGTCGTCGAGCGGCCGGGGCGCCCGGGCATGGCGCCGTTCGCGCAAGGATGCGAAGCGAAGTCCCTCGGCGTCGTTCGCAGGATCGGCAAGCGCACCGAGTTGCTCGACCATGCCGTAAGACCACAGCAGAGCGGCGTAGATGGCGACGCTGGTCGACGGTTTGCCGCGCTCGGCCTCGGCGACCACCTCCCGGCTCGCGCCGATCCGGTCCGCGATCTCGACCAGGGTGATGTTGCGGCGCAAGCGAGCGGTGCGCAGGTCGGTTCCCAACCGCTTCAGGGCTGCCTCGACCTCGTAGGGCGGGGTCCTCAGCAAGTGACCGCGACGCATGCAGGTACCTCCGTTTCCCACCCTTCTATGTCGGCTTAAACCGACAGATGCAAAGGATCTGGAGGATGAAACCGACATGAGCGACGCGTGGAGCCATGGGAGAGGGCGTCATCGCCGACCAGCAGCGGAGCCATGATCGACCGCCTCGGATGTCCCGGACGAGGAACGGGCGCTGGTCACCCCGAAACAGGGCACGCGACGCTTGTGGCTTTCGGCGATGGCCCCGACCCTGCGCGCGAGGAGACGTCTCCTCGGAGGCTCGTCCCATGCACACCGCCCTCACCATCACCGCCCGGCTCACGCTGCCGGCCGTCGGCATCGGCACCATGATCGCAATCATCGCCCTGCCATCGGGCATCGCTGCCGGCCCTGTCGCTCCCTGGGTCGGGCTCCTGTGGCTGTCCTGTGCGATGATCGCCGTCGGCGCGGCGGCTTGGAGGGCCAACTGACGCGCAGATGGTTCGACCCCGCCCGTCACAAACCGCAATCCGATTTCGGCGCGTCCGGCGCTCGCCCTACAGACACCGCTCCAGCATCTCCTCCGCCTGGCGCACGGTCATCCGCCGCGCCGCCGGGCTGGCGATGGGCGTGCGGTCGGTGGCGGTCGCGGGGTCGAAATCCTTGGCGGCGATGCCCGCGTAGAGACCCGGCACCGCCCGGCTCGCCATCTCGCGCACCCGGTCGCGGGGAAGCTGCGCGGGCGTGAACCTCTCCGGGAAGCCGATATCGGCGTAGAGCGCCCGCACCGCCGCCGCGCAGGCCGCGATCGTCTCCGGCCGGGAGAGCCCGGCGGCCTCGACCTCCAGCGCCTCGGCGAGCGGCCTCACCTTCTCGGGCAGAACCGTCAGGTTGAAGGCGATCACGTGCGGCAACAGAACCCCGACCCCGTACGGGTGGGGCAGGTCGAGATGCCCCTCCAGCGGCAGGGACAGGGCGTGGCCGTGCCCGAGACGGGCATTCCCGCAGGCGATGTTGGCCATGCAGGAGGCCACGAGGTTGTCCGCGCGGGCCCGGTCGTCGTCCGCGTTGATCGAGGCGCGCAGGGAGGCGTGCTGCAGCCGCACCGCGGCGAGCGCCACCGCGTCGGTGAGGGGCGAGGCGATGCCGCTCAGATACGCTTCGACGCCGTGCGTGAGCGCGTCGACAGCGGGCAGGGCCGCCACGTGCATCGGCAGCGAGCGCAGCGTGACGGGATCGAGGATCGCCGCGTCCGGGAAGCTCAGGGGACCGCCGCCGAGGAGCTTGAGGTGGCGCACCTCGTCCTTGACGATGGTCCATTGCGAGACCTCGGAGCCCGAGCCCGCGGTGGTCGGCACCATGATCATCGGCAGGGCCTTGCGGTCGAACTGCCCGACGCCGGTGCACTCCGCCATCGGCTTGTGGTTCGTCGCCACGATGGCGATGCCCTTGCCGGTGCACATCACCGAGCCGCCGCCGACGCACACGACTCCGTCGAGCCCGTCGCGGCGCACCCGTTCGCCCTGGTCGTCGATGTGCGAGCAGCGCGCGTCGATGCCGCATTCGTCGAAGCGCGCCACCGCGATCCCAGCCTCCCGAAGTGCCGCGAGGGCGTCCGCGTGGAAGCCCTGGGCCGAGATGACCGGGTCGGACACGACCAGGACCCGCGTCATCTTGAGGTCGCGGGCGAGCGTGCCGATCGTCGCGAGCGCCCCCGCGCCGGCGACGATCCGGGTCGGCATGAAGAAGGTCGTGATCATGCGGGCGTCTCCTCGGTGCAGGGCGCTGTCCGGCCCTCTCGCGCGGGCCGGTCCGGCCGGCTCTCCTCCCGGTGGTGCCGTCAAGCGGCCGCCGCGTCCAATAGAAACGGCGGCTGCGTTCGATAACCGCGGCGTATGGCGGGCGTGGTCTCGGCCTCATCAAGACGACGCCCTGCCATAAGCAGCATCGATGGAAGACGAGGGTGCGCGCTATTGGACCAGGCCGCCCCGGGCGGCGATAACCCGGCGATCCACAAGCACCGCTCCGACGCCCGTCTCCGGGCGCGCAAAGACCGGTGCGTATCCGAGGGAACGCCGATGCCCCGCACATCCTGGACGCGACGCGTCGCGCTCGCCGGCCTGTTCGCCACCGCCCTCGCGGCGCCCGTCGCCGCCCAGACGCCGTTTCGCATCGGCGTGATCGAGGACCTGTCGGGGATGTATTCCGGGAATGGCGGCCCCAACATGGTGCTGGCCGCCACCCTGGCGGCGGAGTCCTTCGGCGGCAAGGTGCTGGGCCGGCCGATCGAGGTGATCGGCGTCGACCACCAGAACAAGCCGGATATCGGCTCGGGCCTCGCCCGGCAGCTCGTGGACCAGCGCGGCGTCTCGGCCTTCGTGCTCGGCGGCGCGAGCTCGGTGGGCCTCGCCGTGCAGGCCTATGCCAAGGAGCGCAAGATCACCACGATGGTGACGGGCGGCTACGCCTCGCAGTTCTCGGGAGCCGGCTGCTCGCCCTACGGCACGCAGTGGGTGCCCTCGACGGGCGAGCTCGCCAAGGCGGTGGCGGGCGCCGTGGTGCAGGCCGGCGGCAAGAGCTGGTACTTCATCACCGCCGACTACGTGTTCGGGCAGGGCCTCGCGGCCGATGCCGGCAAGGCCGTGAAGGCGGCGGGCGGCAGCGTGGTCGGGGAGGTGCGCCACCCGCTCGGCGCCACCGACCTGTCCTCGCAGCTGATCCAGGCGCAGGCCTCGGGCGCCGACGTGATCGGGCTCGCCAATGCCGGGCCGGACCTCGTCAACACGATCAAGCAGGCGCGGGAATTCGGCATCACCTCGAAGGTCGTGGCGATGCTGGTCTTCACCAACAACACGGTGGCGCTCGGCCTCGACGCGGCCCAGGGCATCCGCATGGCGGTGAACTTCTACTGGGACGCGAACGACGCCAGCCGCGCCTTCGCCAAGCGCCTGATGGCCCGCAACGGCGACGTGGTCCCGACCATGGGCCACGCCGCCGCCTACGCCTCGGTGCTGCACTACCTGCAGGCGGTCGAGAAGGCCGGCACCGACGACGCGGCCGTGGTCAACAAGCTGATGAAGGAGATGCCGATCACCGACGGATTCTACGGGAACCCGCGCATCCAGGCGAACGGCCGCGTGGTGATGGACATGCAGCTCGTCGAGGTGAAGAGCCCCAAGGAGTCGAAGGGCAAGGCCGACCTCTACCGCATCATCGAGACCATCCCGGGCGAGACCCTGTTCACGCCGGCCGACAAGAGCGGCTGCCCCCTGACCACCGGCTGACGGGAGTGAAAGCCGTGAAGCTCTTCGCCAACCCGACCTCGCCCTTCGTGCGCATCGTCCGCATGGCCCTGATCGAGAAGGGGCTCGACGCCTCCGTCGAGACCGCCTTCGTGGATGCCTGGGCGGACGACCCGGCTTTCCTCGACGCCAACCCGGCCGGCCGCGTGCCGACCCTCATCACCGCCGAGGGCGCGCCGCTGACCGAGGCGCTGCTGATCGTGCGCCACCTCGACGCGCTCCGGCCGGAGCCGGCGATGCTGACCGGGGCGGCCGCCCTGTCCTGCGCCGGGCTCGCCGTCGGGGTGTTCGACGCCGCGGTGGCGGTGATCATCGGGCGCAAGTCGGCGCCGGACTTCGACGCCGGGATGGTGGGGCAGAAGCGCTACCGCACCATGCGCGAGGGGCTCCGCCGTCTCGACGCGGCGCTGCCGGAGGGGGGCACCTTCGACCTCGCGCCGATCGCGGCGGTGACGGCGCTCGACTACCTCGTGTTCCGGTTCCCCGACAGCGACTGGCGCGGGATCGTCCCGCGGCTCGCGGCGTTCCGCGACGCGCAGGGCGACCGGCCCTCGGTGCGGGAGACCGCGCCGCGCGCGTGAGCCGGTGTTCCGGGTGCGCGCCGGATCGGCGGAATCCTACGCCCCGCCCACCGCCCGGACCGGCGGGCGCCGCCACGCGAGCGGCCCCGCGGCGTGCACGCTCTCGCCCTCGGCGGTGACCGCCACCGTCACGGGCATGTCCCGGACCTCGAACTCGTAGATCGCCTCCATGCCGAGATCCCCAAAGGCCAGCACGCGGCTGGACCGGATCGCCCGCGACACGAGGTAGGCCGCCCCCCCGACCGCCGTGAGATAGGCCCGGCGATGGGCCGCGATGGCGGCGATCGCGGCCGGTCCCCGCTCGGCCTTGCCGATCATCGCCAGCAGCCCGAGGCCCAGCATGGCGTCGGTGAACGTGTCCATGCGGGTTGCGGTGGTCGGGCCGGCCGGTCCCACGGCCTCGTCCCCCACCGGATCGACCGGGCCGACGTAGTAGATCACCCGGTTCTCGAACGAGACCGGCAGCGTCTCGCCGCGGGCCAGCATGTCCGCGATGCGCTTGTGCGCGGCATCCCGCCCGGTGAGCATCCGGCCCGACAGGAGCAGCCGGTCGCCCGCCTTCCAGCTCTCGACCTCCGCCGGCGTGAGTGCGTCGAGATCGACCCGGCGGGCCCGGGCGTCGGGCGCCCAGGCCACGTCCGGCCAGGCGGCGAGGTCGGGCGCCGGCAGCAGGGCCGGGCCGGACCCGTCGAGGACGACATGGGCGTGGCGCGTCGCGGCGCAGTTCGGGATCATCGCCACGGGCTTCGAGGCCGCATGGGTCGGCCAGTCGAGGATCTTGACGTCCAGCACGGTGGTGAGGCCGCCGAGCCCCTGGGCGCCGATGCCGAGGGCGTTGACCCTGTCGTGGAGGTCGATGCGCAGGGCCTCGATCTCGTTCGCCGGCCCGCGCGCCTTCAGCTGCGCCATGTCGATCGGGGCCATCAGGGATTCCTTGGCCATCACCATGGCTTTCTCGGCCGTGCCGCCGATCCCGATCCCCAGCATCCCCGGCGGACACCAGCCGGCGCCCATCGTCGGCACGGTCTCCAGCACCCAGTCGACCAGCGAATCCGACGGATTGAGCATCTTGAACTTGGCCTTGTTCTCCGAGCCGCCGCCCTTGGCCGCCACGGTCACTTCGACTGTGTCGCCCGGGACCATCTCGACGTGGAGCACGCTCGGGGTGTTGTCGCGCGTGTTCTTGCGCGCGAAGGCCGGGTCCGACACGATCGAGGCGCGCAGCGGGTTTCCCGGGTCGAGATAGGCGCGGCGCACGCCCGCATCGATGACCGCCTGCAGGCTCTCGTGCGCGGCGAGCGTGCAGCCCTGGCCCCACTTCACGAACACGGTGACGATGCCGGTGTCCTGGCAGATCGGACGGTGGCCCTCCGCCGACATCCGGCTGTTCGTGAGGATCTGCGCGATCGCGTCCCGGGCGGCGGGGGATTCCTCCCGCTCGTAGGCCGCGGCGAGGGCCTGGATGTAGTCGAGCGGGTGGTAGTAGCTGATGTATTGCAGCGCGTCGGCCACGCTGGCGGTGAGGTCGGCGGCCTGGATGACGGGCATGGGTGGGGTGCTCCTGTCTTCACGATCCGCGCGCAGCACTGAACCCTCCCCCCTCTGCGGGGGAGGGTGCCCCACGGAGTGGGGCGGGAGAGGGGAGCCACGTTTCAGGATTTGGCGCCCTGCACCACGGCTCAGTCACCTGCGGAAGCGTGGTTCCCCTCTCCCGGCCTGCTCCGCAGTCCACCCTCCCCCGCAGAGGGGGGAGGGCTCAGGCGCGGCTCACACCGTGCGCCCGCCATCCACCGGCAGTTCCACGCCGGTGATGAAGTCCGACGCCGCGAGGTAGAGCGCGGCCTCGGCCACGTCCCGCCCCTCGCTGAGCCGGCCGAGCGGGATGGTGGCGATGAACTTCGCGCGGTTCTCCGGCGTGTCCGGCACGCCCATGAAGTCGCCCAGCATCCCGGTCACGCCCATCACCGGGCAGATCGCGTTGACCCGGATCTTCCAGGGCGCCAGCTCCACCGCCAGCGACTTCGACATCAGGTTCACGGCGCCCTTCGAGGCGTTGTACCAGGTCAGGCCCGGCCGCGGCCGGATGCCGGCCGTCGAGCCGACGTTCAGGATCACCCCGCCGCCGTTGTCGCGCATCGCCGCGGCCGCCGCCTGGACCATGTGGTAGATCGACTTCACGTTGACGTCGAAGACCCGGTCGAACGTGGCCTCGTCGACCTCCAGGAGCGGCCGGTTGCGGTGCGTGTAGCCGGCGTTGTTGACGATGATGTCCGGCGTCCCGAAGCGGCCCGTCACCTCGGCCAGCAGCCGGTCGATGTCGGGCCGCGACGAGACGTCGGTCCTGACTGCGATCGCCCTCTCCTCGCCCAGCGAGCGGGCCACCTCGGCCGCCTTGTCGCCGTTGAGATCGGCGATGGCGACCCGTGCCCCGTTCTCCACGAAGAGGCGCGCGGTCGCCTCGCCGAAGCCGCTCGCCGCTCCGGTCACCACCGCGATCTTGTTCTCAAGCTTCATCGTCATCCTCCCTCACCCGCCTCGCTCAGCCGTGGTTGAACACGGTCGTCTTCGTCTTGCTGAAATCGTGCAGCGCCGCAAAGCCCTTCTCGCGCCCGTGGCCGCTCTTGCCCGAGCCGCCGAAGGGCAGTTCGATGCCCGCGCCCGCCCCGTAGCAGTTCACGAACATCTGGCCGGTGCGCACCCGCCGGGCGAGCCGCATCTGGCGCCCGCCGTCGCGGGTCCAGACCGCCGCCACGAGGCCGTACTCGGTCCCGTTGGCGAGCGCCACCGCGTCCTCCTCGTCGTCGAAGGGCAGTGCCACCAGGACGGGGCCGAACACCTCCTGGCTCGCGATGGCGTTGTCGCGCGGGGTCGGCCCGAACAGGGTCGGCTTCACGTAGAACCCGTTCGCGGGCGCGCCCTCGGCGATCTGCCCTTCCGCCAGCACCGGGATGCCGTCCGCCACCGCGCGGTCGATGAAGCCCTGCACGCGCCGCCGCTGCTTCTCGGTGATGATCGGCCCGCAATCGAGGTCCATGGCGGGCGGCCCGACGCGCACCGCCGCGAAGGCGGACGTCAGCCGCGCGATCACCGCGTCGTAGGCCGCGCGCTCGATCAGGATGCGGCTGCCCGCCGAGCAGGTCTGGCCGCTGTTCTGGATGATCGCCTTGACGATCACCGGGATCGCCGCGTCGAGGTCGGCATCCGCGAACACGATCTGCGGCGACTTGCCCCCGAGCTCCAGCGTGCAGGTGATGAAGTGGTCGGCGCAGAGCTTCTGGATGATCTGCCCGACTTCCGGCGAGCCGGTGAAGGATACGAAGTCGACGCCCGGATGCGCGGCGAGCGCGGCGCCCGCCCCGGCGCCGCGGCCCGTCACGATGTTGACGGCGCCCGGCGGGAAGCCGGCCTCGGTCACGAGGTCGGCGAGCGCCAGCGCGGTCGCGCAGGCATCCTCGGCGGGCTTGAGCACGGTGGCGTTGCCGACCGCCAGCGCGGGAGCCAGCGTGCGCCCGAACATCTGGGCCGGGTAGTTCCAGGGCAGGATGTGGCCGGTGACGCCGTGCGGCTCGTGCGTGACCGTGACGAAGTAGCCGTTGAGGTAGGGGATCGTCTCGCCGTGGAGCTTGTCGGCGGCCCCGCCGTAGAACTCGAAGTAGCGGGCGAGCGCCACGATGTCGGCCTTGGCGACGCTCGCCGGCTTGCCGGTGTCGCGGGCCTCGATCCCCGCGAGGCGCTCGGCGTCGCGCTGGATCAGCGTGCCGAGGCGGATCAGCAGGCGGCTGCGGTCGAGCGCCGAGGTGCGGCCCCAGGCGCCGTGGTCGAAGGCCTCCCGGGCCGCCGCGACGGCGCGGTCGACATCCTCTTGCGTGCTGTCCGCGATCGTGCCGGCGACCTCGCCGGTGGCCGGCTCCACCACGTCGAGGGTCGCGCCGCCGGACGACCGCGTCCACTCGCCACCAATGAAGTTCAGGGGCCGGGTGAGGTCCTGGGGTCGGGACATGGCAGCGTGCTCCTTCACGGTGAGCGCCCCGCGGCCCGGACGCCCAGCGTCCGCGCGCCCCCGGGGGGCAGCGCGGACGGCGGCGTTTCCTCAGCGGGCCATCTGGGGCGGCTCTCTCGGGGAGGGACCATAGCCCGGTCGGGCGATAGCGTCTAATAAGGCGAAGGTCCCGAAGCCATGCGTCCTGCTTATGGAATTCCGGCATTTTCGCTACGTCCTGGCAGCGGCCGAGGAACTCCACTTCACCCGGGCCGCGCAGCGGCTCGGGGTCGCCCAGCCGGCGCTGAGCCAGCAGATCCGCCAGCTGGAGGACGAACTCGGAACGCAGCTCTTCCACCGCCTGACCCGCGGGGTCGAGCTGACCGAGGCGGGGCGCGCCTTCCTGCCCTTCGCCAGGGCCGCCCTCGCGGCCTCGGAGGAGGGCGCCGCCGCGGCGAGGCGCGCCGCCAAGGGCGAACTCGGGGAGCTGCGCATCGGCTTCACCTCCTCGGCCTCGTTCAACCCGATCGTCACCGGCACGATCGGGCGGTTCCGGGACGCCTATCCGGAGATGGACCTGGCCCTGCAGGAGCAGGTCACGACGGTCCTGCTGCGGTCCCTGCGCGAGGGCCGCATTCAGCTCGCCTTCGTGCGCGCCGCCGCCGACGAGACGGAGGGCCTGCGCCGCACGGCCCTGCCGGACGAGCCCCTCTGGGCCGCGCTCCCGGCCAAGCACGCCCTCGCGGGGGAGGAGCGGCTCGACCTCGCGGCGCTCGCGGCCGAGAGCTTCATCGTCTACCCGCGGGTGAACGGACGGCTCCTCTACGACGCCATCGTGGCGGCCTGCGGCCGGGCCGGCTTCAGCCCGCACATCGTCCAGGAGGCGCCGCAGATGGCCTCGACGGTCAACCTCGTGGCGGCGGGCGTCGGCGTCGCCCTCGTCCCCGCCTCGATGCGTCAGATCCGGGCGCCGGGCGTCGCCTATCTGCGGCTGGCGGAGCCGGCGCCCACCGCCGCGCTCGCCCTGGTGCAGGGGCCCGACCTCCTGGTGACGACGGCCGTGCGCAACTTCATCCGCTGCCTGGAGGAGGCGACGCGGGACCCGCTGACGACGGAGATCGTCGCCTGAGCGGGCTTGCGGCGGCAGCGCCTCGTCCGCTCGGGGTCTCGTTTCGTCGCAGAACCGGCGACCACTCCCGCGAAAGCAGCTGAGGGCGAATTCGAGAACGGAACCACCGGTCATGGGACATGACATCGGTCTCATGCGTCATCGTCGAGGGCACGCCCTGCTGACGTGGTTCCTGCGGCAGCATAGGACACGTGGCGAAATCGAAGACCTGAAGCAGGCTTCACATATCGATCCGGACGAAGCCTGTTCTCAGGTCAAAACCCAATCAGCGTGACCGTGCGAAGGGCCGCTGAGGGTTGGAATCGGTCCTTGGCTTTCGATCAGAAAGCGGACGTTCCGCGTCCGATCCAGAGCCGGTGACGAGCCCAGCGAGCGGGCGACCGTATGAGCGGACCTCGTAGCAAGCTCCATGTCGTGCGAAGGCGACATGATCCGCATAGGATCCGACGTGGTCATCGATGGCTGAGAGGGAGCATAGATGGTGGCAGATCACCACGGCCTTGCCCTTACCACCCAGTCGTGGGCAGCGAGCGAGACCTAAGCCAAAGTATTTGACATGCCTCACTTCGGTCTGTTGCGTTGCAGGGACGAGCGTACTAATTTAGTTGTCGTAGACTCAAAACAACGGCAGGTTGGCGATGGAAAGACGGCAAATTTTCGGTGCCGCTGCGGTGCTCGCCGCAACGCCTTTGCTGATGAGGAGCAAGGACGCGAACGCGCAGTCCGCCGACGTCGAGGCGATCAAGACAGCCAATCAGGCGTTCTATGCCGCGCTGTCGGCGCGGGACCTGAAAGCGATGGAGGCAGTCTGGGCGAACAAGCCGTACGTCGTGAATATTGGCCCACGCAGCAAGACTGTGCTCGTGGGCTATGACGCTGCGGTTTCTAAATACTGGGCAAAATCATTTGACTTCTTTTCACAAATGGACGGCTCCATGGCGTCCATTGCGCAAATCTACTCGGATGGCAAGATCGGATACGTCATCGGGATGGAAAGCGCCAAGCTGCAACCGCGCAGCGGCGGAGATCCGCTGATCTTCGACACGTTCGTGACCAATATCTTCGAGAAGGACGGCGCGGCATGGCAGATGATTTCGCATCATAGCCAAATGATTCCGAAATAGGGTGTTCCAGCGCTCTGGGGTTGGGCAAGGGGCGTCCCTCTAGAGCGTGGAGCGCCGCACCGTCAGGTCGGGCCGCGCATAGACCGCGGGCAGGAGGTCGACGCCGAGCCCGGGCCCTTCCATCGGATAGACGTATCCGTCCTCGATGCGCGGCACGGTGTCGACCAGTTCCTTGTACCAGCCGGTATAGAAGGCCCGAACCGATTCCTGGATCAGCGTGTTGGGCTGGCTGAACGAGGCATGGACGGCTGCGGCGAATCCCACGGGCCCGGTGCAATCGTGGGGTGCGAAGGGACGGTGGTAGGTCTCGGCAAGGGACGCGATCTTGCGGCCCTCGGTCAGCCCGCCGGTCCAGCACAGGTCCACCATTGCCACATGGGTCGCGTCCCGCTCCAGCATGTCCTTGAAGGGAAAGCGCGTCCCGAGGGTCTCGCTGGCGCAGACCCAGACATCCGTCGCCCGGGCATACTCCGCCAGCGCCTGGGGCGAGTTCATCCGGATCGGGTCCTCGTACCAGGTCGGCCGGTAGGGTTCGAGCGCCCGCGCGATCTGCTTGGCGACCGGCAGATTCCAGAGCGAGTGGAACTCGACCATGATCTCCATCCGGTCCCCGACCGCCCGGCGGATCTTCTCGAACGGCGCGATCGCGGCCTTCATCTGCGCGGCCGTGATGAACAGGCCGTGATTCTCGATCGCCGCCGGATCGAACGGCCAGATCTTCATCGCCGTGATGCCGCTCTCCAGCAGGCTCTCCGCGACCGCGTCGGCCCGGGTCATGAAGCCGGCGAGGTCCTCGTAGGGCCCGTCCGCTTCCCCGCCGAGGTTCCAGGTCGCGACCGGCTTGATGCTGTTCGTGCGCACGTAGCGGTAGCCGGCGCAGGTGTTGTAGACCCGGATCCGATCCGCGCACAGGCCGCCGAGCATCTGGTGCACCGGCTGGCCGCAGACCTTGCCGAAGAGGTCCCAGAGCGCGATGTCGACCGCCGAGGTGGCGCGGGATTCGGCACCGGTCGAGGCCTGCGCCATCGGCAGGTTGGACATCTCCCGGTGCAGCGCCTCGATGTGGAGCGGGTTGCGGCCCAGCAATCGGCCGGCGAGGACATCGTGCAGATGGGCTTCGACGGCGCCTGCCCCGTAGAAGGTCTCGCCGAGGCCGATCGTCCCCGCATCCGTGTGCACCCGCACCCACAGGACGTTCCCGAACTCCTCGGTCCGCAAGGTCTCGATGGCCGTGATCTTCATCGCAAGGTCCTCGCGGCGCGCGGGCGCGGCGCCGTCATGGGGTCCGGTTCGGAGAGAGGGGTCTCAGAAGGCGAGTTGCACCTTCATCGACCGCGTGCGGTCCTGCGCCAGGGCGAAGGCCGCCGGCGCCTCGCGGAACGGCATCGTCGCGGTGACGAGCGGCCGCACGTCGATCCGACGCTCACCCAGCAGGGCGACCGCGAGGGCGAATTCCCGGTCGAACCGGAAGGTCCCGCGCAGCTGCAGCTCCTTGGCGACGATCAGATTGACCGGCAGGGTCATGTCGCCGCCGAGCCCGACCTGCACCACGATGCCGCCCGGCCGCAGCAGCGGCAGCGCGCCGGCCAGCGCCGCACCATTGCCCGAGCACTCGAACAGGACGTCGAACGTGCCCTTGTCGGCGCCGTAGGGCGCGAGGGCATCGGGATCCGCCGCGACGTCGATCGTCCGCGTGGCGCCGACCCGCCGGGCCAGCGAGAGTGGGAATTCGGCGATGTCCGTCGCCACGACCTCGACCGCGCCGGCATGCCGGGCGACGAGGACCGCGAGCGCACCGATCGGCCCGCAGCCCGTCACGAGCACGCGCCGACCCTGGAGCGGGCCCGCCTGCGCGGCGGCATGCAGGCAGACCGCCAGGGGCTCGGCCATCGCGGCCTCGCCCAGGCCGATCTCCTCCGCGATCGGCAAGGCCTGCTCGGCCCGCACGGTCAGGCTCTGGCGGAAGCCGCCCTGCGCGTGGGGGAAACGCATCGCGCTGCCGATGAAGTGCATGTCGAGGCACTCGTGCCGCAAGCCCTCACGGCAGTAGCGGCACCGGTCGCAGGGCCGGCTCGGGTTGACGGCGACCCGGGTGCCGACGCCCAGGCCCGTCACGTCGGGCCCGACCTCGACCACGGTGCCGGCGATCTCGTGGCCGAGCACCATCGGCTCCTTGAGACGAACCGTCCCGAAGCCGCCGTGATTGAAGTAGTGCAGGTCGGAGCCGCAGATGCCCCCGGCCTCGATCCGGATCCGCACCTCGCCGGGGCCGGGCGGCATCGGTGCGACCGGCTCGATGCGGAGGTCGCGGGGGGCGTGGATGACGACGCCGAGCGCATCGTGGGCTGGCATGACGCTCTTCCTGTCTCGTGGGTTTGCGGGAGAAGGTCGGTCGCGCCGGGACCGGCCGCCAGCGGGGTGATCGGCGCCGCTCGGTGCCGGGACGGTGCCGGACCGTTCGCGCCTCACAGGACGGCGAGCATCCCGCCGTCGACGTAGATGATCTGGCCGTTGACGTAGTCGGAGGCCGCCGAGGCGAGGTAGACGCAGGTGCCCGCGAGCTCGTCGGGCCGGCCCCAGCGCCGCGC
Organism: Methylobacterium sp. JK268; assembly: GCF_054052225.1. Taxonomy (NCBI): domain Bacteria; kingdom Pseudomonadati; phylum Pseudomonadota; class Alphaproteobacteria; order Hyphomicrobiales; family Methylobacteriaceae; genus Methylobacterium; species Methylobacterium sp. JK268. Next base: position 188,744 of record NZ_JBSVZN010000001.1, read on the forward strand.
CGGCGTCCGCCCCTTGACCCAGGCGTCGAAGGTCGGGTTCTCGATCAGGGCCTGGTTCATGTCGGTGAGCATGTAGCCCGGCCCGATGGCGTTGGCCTGGATGCCGAGTTCGCCCCACTCGGCCGCCATCGCCCGGGTCAGCATCTTGATGCCGCCCTTGGCCACCGTGTAGGGCGCCACCGTCGCCCGGGCGAGTTCGCTCGTCAGCGACCCGATGTTGATCACCTTGCCGCGGCGGCGGGCGGCCATGCGCCGGGCGGCCTCGCGGCCGATCACGAAGGCGCTCGTCAGGTTGGTGTCGATCACCCGCCGCCAATCGGCCGTGTCGAGTTCCAGCATCGGCCGGCGGAACTGGATGCCGGCATTGTTGACCAGGATGTCGACCGCGACGCCGCTCGCGTCGAGATCCGCGAAGGCAGCGGTCACGGCGGCCTCGTCGGTGACGTCGAAGCGGGCCGCGAGCACGTCGTGGCCCGCCGCCGCCATCTCGGCGACGGCGGTCGCGAGGCGCGCCTCGTCGGCGCCGTTGAGGACGATCCGGGCGCCGGCCGCCGCGAGCCCCTCCGCCATGGCGCGCCCGAGGCCGCGCGAGGAGCCGGTGACCAGGGCGGTGCGGCCGGTCAGGTCGAAAGGATGCGTCGTCACAGGACGGGTCTCGGAGGCGCTCATGGGGCTGTTCGTGCTCCTTCAGGGGCGGTGCCGGAGCGCCGGATGCGGCCGCAGGGCCACGCCCGGCCGGGACATGCCGCCGGCATAGCGGCGATAGGACTCGCCGATGTGGTCGCGCATCGCCGCCTCGGCCCCGGCCGGGTCGCCGGCGCGAATGCTCTCGAGGATGCGCCGATGGTCGCTGCGCCGGATCTCGACATGGACGCGCGCCCCCCGGTCCTTGGCGCGCATCGTCCGGATCGAGTTGAGCAGCGGTGCCGACACGAAGGCCAGGACCTTGGCGAAGAGCGGGTTGTGCGCCGCGTCGGCGATGGCGAGGTGGAAGGCGAGATCCTGCTCGGCACTGTCGCGGCCGGCCTCGTCGGCCTCCGCCAGTCCGGCGAGGGCCGCCTCCATGCGGGCGATGTCGTCCGGCGCGTGCCGCAGGGCGGCGAGTTGCGCCGCCTCGACCTCGAGACCCAGGCGGAACTCCAGGAATTCGAGGAGTGACTGCTCCGAAGCCGCGATCTCCGCCACGCGCAGGCGCAGCGTGTCCTGCGTGTTGACGAACAGGCCGAGCCCGCGCCGGCTCTCCACGATGCCGTCGGCCTTGAGATAGGCGATCGCCTCGCGGACCACGGGGCGGCTGACCCCGAGGCGGCGGGCGATCTCGTGCTCCGAGGGGAGGCGGTCGCCGGGGGCCAGCGATCCGTCCCGGATCGAGCGGGCGAGGGCATCCGCCGCGTCGAGGGCCAGGTTCGGGCGCGGTTGCATCGCATCGAGGTGCATCGCGGAACTCATCATGGGCTCCACCTTGTCATGCTATCGGCTGTATGACAACCTGACATCAGATCGCGCCGCGCCCGTCCGTCCGGGTCGGAGCGCGGCCGTCGGGGGAACGCGGGTCCGATCCCACGAGGGACGGGCGCAGGGGAGACGAGAGATGACGTTCGAGTCCGGCCCGGGTCGGGCCGCCGAAGCGATGCGCATCGTGATCGCCGACGCCAATTTCCACCCCCACCGCGCCCTGATGGAGGAGCTGCTGCCCGGCGGCGCGGTGGTGGCGTGGCACCCGGCCTTCGACGAAGCGGCGGTGCGGCGCGACCTGCCCGGCGCCGCGGTCTATGTCGGGCCGCGCTTCACGCGGGCGATGGCGGACGCGGCCGAGGGCCTGCGCCTCGTCCATGTCGGCGGCGCGGGCCATGACGGCATCGATCTCACGGCCCTGCCGCCCGGGGTTTCGTGCGCGAACACATTCCGTCACGAAACCTCGATCGCCGAATACGTCGCGGCCACCGGCATCATGGTGCGGCGCCAGCTTCTCGCCCAGGACCGGGCCCTGCGCCAGGGCCGTTGGGCCTCGTCCGTCTACGAACCGCACCGGCCGCAGCCGTCGACGCTCGCGGGCGCGACGCTCGGCATCGTCGGCTACGGCCATATCGGCCGCGAGACCTGGAGAGTGATGCGGTCCTTCGGTGTCCGAGGCATCGCGGTGACGCGGCGTCCGCCCGATGCCGCCGCCGAGGGGCTGGCCTGGATCGGGCCGATGACGGGTCTCGACCGCCTCCTCGGCGAGAGCGACCTCGTGGTGCTCTGCCTGCCGCTCTCGTCCGAGACCCGGCACCTGATCGACGCGCGCCGGCTCGCGCTGATGACGCGCGACGCCGTGCTGATCAACGTCGGCCGCGGACCCCTGGTCGATGCCGCCGCCCTCCACGCGGCCCTGGCCGAGCGGCGGATCGGCGGAGCCGTCATCGACGTCTGGTACAGCTATCCGACGGCGGGCGCCCACGCCGCGCCGAGCGACGTCGACTTCGGCGCCTTGGACAACGTGCTGCTCACGCCGCACGTCTCCGGCGTCACCCGGCAGACCTTCGAGGGCCGGGTGCGCGACGTGGCCGACAACATCCGGCGGCTCCACGCGGGCCTCCCGCTCGTCAACGTCGTCCACGCCGGCTGAAGGCGCCATCCGGCCGGGCACCGGTCTCGGGCCGCCGCGGCCCGCATCACCCGGCCCGAGGGCGGCTGCCGTCATCCGCCGCCGTCCGGGGCCGGACATCGCGCTGCACATCTCATCATGGAACGCAACGAAGGGGAGGATGTCCATGGCTGATGCCGCTTACGTCGTGCGGTCGGACGCCACCGAGCACGACGCGTCCCCGACCAAACGGGCCGCGATCGCGGGCTTGGTCGGAACCATGCTCGAGAACTACGATTTCGTGATCTACGGCACGGCCTCCGCACTGGTTTTCAGCAAGCTGTTCTTTCCGAGCATCTCGCCGGCCGCGGGCATCATCGCCAGCTTCGGGGCCTACGCGATCGGGTTCCTGGCCCGCCCGCTCGGCGGCCTCTTCTTCTCCCATTTCGGTGAGGTGCTCGGGCGCAAATGGGTGCTGGTGACGACGCTGTTCCTGATGGGCGGCGCCACCTTCGCGATCGGCTGCCTGCCGACCTACGAGGCGATCGGGATCTGGGCGCCGCTGCTGCTCGTGGTCTGCCGCTTCCTCCAGGGCTTCGGCGCCGGTGCCGAGCAATCGGGCGGTGCGACCCTGCTCACGGAGACGGCGGCGCGCGGCCAGCGCGGCCGCCTGTCCTCCTTCATCATGGTGGGAGCCGCCCTCGGCACCGGCCTCGGGGCCGTGGCCTGGATCGCCGTGCAGCAGCTGCCCGACGAGCAGCTGATGCGCTGGGGCTGGCGGGCCATCTTCTGGAGCAGCATCGTCGTCACCATCGCCGCCATGGTCATCCGGTCCAAGCTCGCCGAGAGCCCGGTCTTCGCCGCGCTGCGCGAGCAGGGCCATGTCGCCGAGCAAGCCCCGCTGAAGGTCGTGGCCCGGCACGGCATCCGAAGCGTTCTGAAGGTGATCTTCATGAACTGGGGCGTCTCCACCCAGTCCTACACCTATCAGGTCTTCCTGATGTCGTATCTCATCTCGGTCGTCGGCGTCGAGGCACGGTTCATCCCGCCGGTGCAGCTCGCCGCTTCGCTCTTCGCCGCTCTCGCGGCCTTCGTCGCCGGGTGGCTGTCCGACCTTTACGGCCGGCGCCGGATGACCCTGCTCCTCACCGGCACGCTGGTCGCGACGCCGTTCCTCACCTTCCCGGGCCTCAACACGGGATCGCCGGCATTGATCGTCCTGATCGTCGTGCTGGGCTACATGCTGGCCGCACAAGGCGTCACCGGCGTCCACATGAGCTTCTTTCCCGAAATGTTCGGCTGCCGCTACCGCTACGCCGGCGTCACGCTCGGGCGGGAATTCTCGTCCATCATCGGCGGCGGCATCGCTCCGATCCTGTGTGCCTCGCTGATGCTGTGGTTCGACAAGTCCTGGGTGCCGGTGGCGCTCTACATGTCGCTCACCATGCTGGTGTCGTTCCTGGTCACCCGCTCCGTGCCCGAGACGGTCGACCGGGACCTGAACCTCCCGAACGATGCCCGATGGGGCGAGGCCAGCCGGAGTTGATGCACGGGACATTCCGCGCTTTCGCAAGCTCCCTCGGAAGGAAGGGGCAAGCTCCGCACCGTCGCCGGCCGGCCGGACGAGGAGAGAATCGCCGGCCTCGATCATAAGCCGCCGCTATCGATCGGCGGGACTCTGCGTATTGGATTTATGCCCGGCTCGCGCGCCTATTCGGAGCGACAGCCAACGAGCGGCGGACGGGAGCCGATGTCGATACCCTCCTTCATCGAAGGCTACGGCGAGGTGCGGCCCTTCTCGGGCGCCTTCGCGGCGCCGCGCGACTCCGTCCGGGCGGCGTCCCGCATCCGCGCCCAGCGGCCCGGCGAGGGCAAGGTGCTGCCCTCGATCCGCGAGGCGATCCGCACCTGCGGCCTGAGGGACGGCGCCACGGTCTCGTTCCACCATCACCTGCGGAACGGCGACGACGTGCTGCGCGCCGTCATGGCGGAGATCGCGGCGCTCGGCCTGCGCGACATCCGGGTGGCGGCGAGTTCGCTCTTCCCCGTCCACGCGCCCCTCGTCGACCACATCCGCAGCGGCGTCGTCACCCGCCTCGCGACGAACTACGTCACCGGGCCGGTGGCGGAGGCGATCGCGGCGGGCGACCTGCGCCACCCCGCGGTGCTCCAGACCCATGGCGGCCGCGCCCGCGCGATCGAGGCGGGCGAACTTCCCATCGACGTCGCCTTCGTGGCGGCGCCGGCCGCGGACGTCTACGGCAACCTCAACGGCGTCGACGGCCCCTCGGCCTGCGGTCCGCTCGGCTACCCGATGGTGGATGCCCGCCATGCCGACCGCGTGGTGGCGATCACCGATGCCCTCTCCCCCCATCCCCTCGCCTCCGTCGACATCGCCCAGGACCTCGTCGACGCCGTCGTCGCGGTGGACTCGATCGGCGACGCCGCGAAGATCGTGTCGGGGACCACCCGGGTCACCGAGGACCCGGTCGGTCTCGCCATCGCGGCCACCGCCGCGAAGGTGATCGACGCCTCGGGCCTCCTCGTCGACGGCTTCTCGTTCCAGACCGGGGCGGGCGGGATCTCGCTCGCGGTCGCCCAGGACGTGGCGGCGATCATGCGCGACAAGGGCGTGGTCGGCGGCTTCGCGGCGGGAGGCGTCCACCAGGGCATCGTGGCGATGTTCCGCCAGGGGCTGTTCCGCACCCTGTTCGACGTGCAGTGCTTCGACCTCGCGGCGGTCGCCTCCTACCGGGAGGACCGCGGCCACGTGGCGATGTCGGCCTCGCTCTACGCCAACCCCGCCGCGAAGGGAGCGCTGGTCAACCACCTCGACTGCATGGTGATGGGCGCCGCGGAGGTCGACCTCGCCTTCAACGTCAACGTCACGGCGGTGAAGGGCGGCGCGATCATCGGCGGCTCGGGCGGCCACGCCGACACGGCGGCCGGCGCCAAGCTCGCCCTCGTCACCACGAAACTCGCCGCGGGCGGCGCCCCGAAGATCGTCGATGCCGTGGAATGCGTGACCACGCCGGGCGAGACGGTCGACGCCGTCGTCACGGAGGCGGGCGTGGCGGTCAACCCGCGCCGCACCGACCTCGCCGCGCGCCTCGCGGCCGCGGGCCTGCCCCTCGTCGACATCGCGGAACTGCGCGATCGCGCGGCGGCGCTCACGAAGGGGGCGCCGCGCCCCTCCGTCGATCCGCGGGCGCGGATCGTGGCGGTCGTGGAATATCGGGATGGGACGGTCATTGACGTCGTGCGCCAGCGCCGCAACTGACGTACGTTCAAGACGAGCGGTCGCAGCGCCGCGCGAACCAAAGACGACAGAAGACGACAGGGAGGATGAGATGGTGGGAAGCCACGACGCGCGCGCGTCCCTGACGCGGCGGGCCGCCCTCGGGGCGATCGGGGCCGGCGGCCTCGTCCTCGCCGGCCGCAGCGCGCAGGCGCAGGCCGCCAAGCCCGCCGAGATCAAGGTCGGCATCGCCACCTACCTGTCGGGGCCGGCCAGCGTGTTCGGCGTGCCCGGCCGGCAGACCGCCGAGATGCTGTTCGACGAGATCAACGCGGCCGGCGGCATCGCCGGCATCAAGGTGCGGCCGATCTTCGTCGACGAGGGGCCCGGCGTCGACCACGTGGTCGGCGAGTACCGCCGCCTCGTGCAGAGCGAGGGCGTCCACGTCGTGTTCGCGGCGATCTCGTCCGCCGATTGCATCGCCTGCGCGCCGCTCGCGGACGAGCTGAAGCGCCCGACGCTGCTGTGGGATTGCGGCACGCAGCGCATCTTCGAGGACAACCGCTACACGTTCGCCTTCCGCACCCAGGCCAACGCGACGCCGGAGATCCTGGCCGCGCTCCTCTACCTCCTGAAGGTCAAGCCGGACTTCAAGTCGATCGCGGTGATCAACCAGGATTACGCGTGGGGCCGCGATTCCTGGGACATCTTCCGCACGGCGATGAACATCCTGAAGCCCGGGGTGAAGGTCGCGGCCGAGCTGTTTCCGCGCTTCGGCGCCACCGATTTCTCGACCGAGATCACCCGCGTCCTGGCCCTGCGGCCGGAGGTGGTGCTGTCGACCTCCTGGGGCGGCGACCTCGACACGCTGATCCGGCAGGCCTCCGACCGCAAGCTGTTCGAGCGCGCGACCTTCGTGATGCCGCTCGCCGAATCCTCGCTGCAGCGGGTCGGCAAGGCGCTGCCGGCCGGCCAGATCGTGGGCGCGCGCGGCGACCACTGGTTCCTGCACCCCTCGCCCGAGGACCCGGAGCGCCTGAAGCGCTTCACCGAGAGCTACCGCAGCCGCTTCAACGCCTACCCGATCTATCCCTGCTTCCACATGGCCCAGGCGGTCTCGGCCATGAAGGCCGGCATCGAGAAGGCGGTGGCGGCCAAGGGCGGCGGCTGGCCCACCGACGCGGAGCTCGCCGGTGCCTTCAAGGGGCTGCAATTCCCCTCGCCGACCGCCAGCGTGCGCATCCGCGAGGACGGGCAGGGGCTGGAGAACCAGCTCATCGGCACGACGCTCCACAGCGACCGCTACCCGTTCCCGGTGCTCACCGACATGGTGGTGTTCCCGGCCGACACGATCACGGCCCCGGTCGGCCAGAAGAGCGCCGACTGGCTCAAGACCCTGACCCCCGCGATGGTGGCCAAGGTGCCGCAGGCGCTGGCGTTCAAGTAGGCCGCCGGTGTCCTGGCTCTCCGAGAACGGCCTCCTCGTCGGCCTCGCTCTCCTCGACGGGCTCTCCTACGCCGCCGCCGTGTTCATGGTGGCGGTGGGGCTGAACCTCGTCTTCGGGGTGCTGCGGGTGCTCAACGTCGCCCACGGCAGCCTCTACGCGATCGGCGGCTACGCGGCGGCCTCGCTCGGGCTGTTCGTCGCCTCGCTCGGGGCGCCGCCCTGGGCCGGGCTGCCGGTGCTTCTCGCCGCCGCGATCCTGGTCGGCATCGTGCTCGGGCCCCTGATCGAGCGGCTGCTGCTGCGGCGGATGCAGGGCCAGGAGCCGGTGCTGCAGCTCCTCGTCACCTTCGCGCTGTTCATGATCCTGGAGGACCTGCAGAAGCTCGCCTTCGGGGTGCAGCCGGTGGTGTTCGACGCGCCGCTGAAGTGGCTCGGCACCGTCGACGTGCCCTTCGGGGCCGACGCGATCCCGTTCACCGCCTACCAGCTCTACGTGCTGCCGGGCGTGGCGCTGGCGACGCTGGCGATCCTGGCCTTCGTCCTGCGCTACACGCTCATCGGCCGCATGGTGGTGGCGGTGACCGTGGACCGCGAGGCCGCCCGCGCCCTCGGCATCGACGCCGCCAAGGTCACGCTCCTCACCTTCACGGCCGGGACCATCCTCGCCGCGCTCGGGGGCGCGCTCGCGGCGCCGACCGTGTCGCTGGTGCCCGGCGTCGGGGCTTCGACCATCGTCCTCTCCTTCGCGGTGGTGGCGACGGCGGGGCTCGGCCAGATCGAGGGCGCGGCGGTCGCCGCCCTGCTGATCGGGCTCGGCCGCTCCTTCGCGGTCTACGTCGCCCCGGAATTCGAGGTGGTGGTGCCCTACGCCATCATGGTGGCGGTGCTGCTGTTCCGACCCCAGGGCCTGTTCGGCGTGGCGGAGACGAGACGCATATGACCCGCCGCGGCGAAACCCTGCTGGCGCTCGCCGGCGCCGCGCTGATCCTCGGCCTCGCCGACGCGGTGCCCTGGCTGCGCTTCGTGCTCACCATCGCGCTCGCCAAGGGGCTGGCGGTGCTCGGCATCCTCCTCCTGCTGCGCGCCGGCCAGGTCAGCTTCGGCCACGCCCTCTACCTCGCGCTCGCCGCCTACGTGGTGGCCTTCGCGACCGCGATCGTGCCGGAGGCCCTGCTCCTGGTGCCGCTGGCGGCCCTCGCCGCCGGGCTCCTCGGGGTGGCGATCGGGCTGTTCGTGGTGCGCTACCGCGAGATCTTCTTCGGCATGCTCAACCTCGCGCTGAGCATGGTGTTCTACTCGCTGCTGGAGAAGTTCTACGCGATCACGCACGGGGCGGACGGCATCCGGATCGGCCCCGTCACCTTCCTGGGCCAGCGCCTCTCGGGCGAGGCGGGGGAATGGGCGGTGCTCGGCCTCGCGCTCGTCCTCGCCCTCGGGTTCGGGGCGCTGGTGCGGGTGACGCTGCACTCCCCCTGGGGCGAGGCGCTCGCCGGCATCAAGACCCGCGAGACCCGGCTCGACTTCATGGGCGTCTCGCCCAAGCGCGTGCTGCTGATCGCCTACGCGGCCTCGGCCGTGATGGCGGGAAGCGGGGGCGCGGTGATCGCGCTCACCACCCGCCAGGTCACGCCCGCGCTCGCCTACTGGACCACCTCGGGCGAACTCGTCTTCATCGCGATCCTGGGCGGGGCGGGCAGCGTGCTCGGGCCGTTCCTGGGCGCGGCGGCCTACGAGCTGACCCGGGTCTATGCCGCCGCCCTCGTCGCCAATGCCTGGCAGGCGGTGCTCGGGATCGTGCTCCTCGGGGTGATCGTGTTCGCGCCGGGCGGGCTGTGGGGCCTGATCGCGCGCCGCCGGAGGACCGCATGAGCACGCTCCTCTCCGCGCGCGGGCTGCGCCTCGCTTTCGGGGGCCTGAAGGCCGCCGACGGCATCGACCTCGACGTCGAGGCCGGCGAGTTCCTGGCGATCATCGGCCCGAACGGTGCCGGCAAGACCACCTTCATCAACATGACGACCGGCTACCTGAAGCCGCAGGGCGGGAGCATCGCCTTCGACGGGCAGCCGATCCTCGGCCTGTCGCCGCGGCGGATCGTCGGGCTCGGGGTCGCCCGCAGCTTCCAGCTGCCGCAGCTCTTCGCCGAGCACAGCGTGCTGCAGAACGTGGCGCTGGCGGTGGCCTCCCGGGAGGGCTCGCTGCCCCTGTGGCGGCCGCTCCTTCGCCCCGCCTGCCGGGACGAGGCGGCGGAGCTGATCGCGCGCTTCGGCCTGTCGGGCGTGGCGGAGGTGCGGGCGGACGCTCTCAACGAGGGCACGCGCAAGCTCGTCGACATCGCCATGGCGGTGGCGCTGCGCCCGCGCCTGATCATGATGGACGAGCCGACGAGCGGCGTCGCCGCGGCCGAGAAGATGGGGATCGTCGAGACCCTGGTGCGGGTGCTGCGCGGCGCCGGCGTCACGGCGGTGTTCGTGGAGCACGACATGGACGTGGTCGGGCGCTTCGCCGACCGGGTGGCGGTCTGGGGCCAGGGGCGCATCGCGGCGCTGGGGCCGCCGCGGCAAATCCTCAACGACCCCGAGGTGCAGCGCACCGTGATCGGCATCGTCCCGGCGGGAGGCGCGCATGCTCACGCTTGAGGGGGCGGCGGTCGAGATCGCCGGGGTGACGGTCCTGCGCGGGGTGTCCTTCGCGATCCCGCCGGGCGGGCGCGTCGCCCTGATCGGCCGCAACGGCGCCGGCAAGACCACGACCCTGCGCACCCTGATGGGCCTGCTGCCGCTGCGCGGCGGCCGGGTCGTCCTCGACGGGCAGGACGCCACGGCGGTGCCGGCCCATCACCGGGCGCGGCTCGGCATCGGCTACGCGCCCGAGGAGCGCAACCTGTTCGGCAGTTTCACGGTGCGCGACAACCTGCTCCTGCCCGCCCAGGTGCTGGGCCTGCCGCGGCCCGAGATCGCGCGGCGCCTCGACGCCGTCTACGGGCTGCTGCCGGAGTTGAAGGATTTCGCGCCCCGCAAGGCCGCGGGCCTGTCGGGCGGTCAGGGCAAGATGGTGGCGCTCGGGCGCGCCCTGATGGTGGGCACCCGGGCGGTCCTGCTCGACGAGCCCTTCCAGGGTCTCGCCCCGGCTTTGGCCCTGCGCTACGCCGAGGCCCTGGCCCGTCTGCGCGCGGCCCTGCCCGACGTGGCGATCCTGATCACCGAGAGCAGCCCCGACCTGCTGCGGGCGCTGGTCGACAGCACCCTCCAGATCGAGCGCGGCGAGATCGCGGCGGCCTGACGGCCGCCCGCCTCGAGAGCAGCGCCCGATCACGTTGCAACCGGGCGCTGCTCCAGGTCATTGTTTTTGCCGCATTGTCTACGACGAACCGGCAACCACTTCGTCGGAAAATGCTCTAATCGAGGAAGCCGAGGATCCGGGCCTGCTCGCGGATCCAGCCGGGCCGGAGGATCGCGCCATCCTCGGTCACGATCCACGGCTTGGCCGCCGGATCCTTGAGGACGGTGGCGGCCGTGCGGATCGCCTCGCGGACGGTCTGGAACTCTTGTCCGGGCGTCGCACCTCCGGGCCGCTCGCTCGGCCAGATGGCCAGGCTGGCACGCTGCTCGAGGGTGTGGACCATAATGCGTGCACTCCGTCGGTCGCGCGGGGTGGATGACCCCAGTACAACGCGGGTGCGTGGCGGCGGTTTGACGGAGAGATGGCGGCGGGCCTTTTTCGCCATTCCGGCGCGGGAGCGTCGCCCGCAGCGCCCTCGAAGCCACAGATCCGGGCCGTGGGAGCCCCGAGCCGCGTGTCGAGGCATGAGGAGAGTCCGCCGCGCCATTGCCGCCGGATCCACCGCCGCCGTCGCCGTTCGTGCCGCCTTCGCCCGCGCGGCCCGGCGCATCGGCATCGGCCGCATCGACGGCAGACCCGAACCCGAACGGCGCCCGTGCCTGGGGCACTGCCACCAGCGCCGTCGAGGCAAGCGGGCGAGGAGCCAACCGGACCGCCGCTGCTCGACCGTCCGTCCCGCGCCGCCACGCTGGTTTCGCATCTGACCCACCCTCTCGCGTCGGCAAGGCGGGTGGATCGGCCGATCGTCACCCGCCATTTGACGGCGGCGAGCGATCATCCCCGCGCCGCCGCATCGGGGGGGGGGCGCGGCGAAGGGGACTGCGTCAGGGTTCGCGCCTGGTCGCCATCGTGTGCGAGGGAAGCTCGCCGAACCGCTCCCGGTATTTCCGGGAGAATTCGCCGAGGTTGCTGAAGTACTGGGAGGCGATCGCCGACAGGTGGGTGCCGGGCGGGGCCGCCAGGATGGCCGCCCGCACGGCGTCGAGCCGCTGGGCTGCGATCCATTGCAGCGGCGTGCAGCCGTGATACTCACGGAAGGCGTATTGCAGGACACGCGCCGAGAGGCCGCTCACCTCCTCCAGGACCGACAGGGTCAGGCGCTGATCCAGGTTGGCGCGGATGTACTCGCAGACGTCGGCGAGTTTGGGGCGCGGCGCCTTCGGAGGGGTGACCTGCTCGGCGAAGAGGTCGGGCCGCAGCAGCATGATGACGGCCCGATGGATGGCGTCGTCCAGGCCGCTCCGGTCCAGCAGGGCCGGCGTCGCGAGACACGCATCGACCGCCCCGAACAGGTGCCGGAACAACGGCCCGAAGGCGAAGGGGCCGGCCGTCAGGGGCAGCGCGCGCAGGACCTCGAGGTCGAGCACCGCCTCCCCGCCGGGCTCGCGGCCCAGCATCCGGCAGGCCAGCCGCTCCATCGGCGCGGGGGCGAGTTCGATGGCCACGGCCGACCGGCGTCCCAGGGTCCCGGTGCTGTCGAAGGCGGCCAGGAGCGCGGCGGACTCGTTCGCGCTCCAGGCGATCTCGCGCCGGTCCTGCCGCACGACGCCGCGGCCCGCGAGGGGCAGGAGCAGGTGGGGGCGCCGGGGTTCCGCCGCCCGGAAGCCGACGGCCGAGCAGCTGTTCGCCACCAGGTACTGGCCGTTGATGCCGACCAGGGCCGAGAGGCTGCGGAACCCGTCGCCGCGGCGGGGCGCCCGATAGTCCATCGTGGCCCCGCGCTCATGCGACAACCGCTCGGCCATGGCCTCCGCGTCCAGATCCTCGCGGGCCGACCGGCCGCCGAAGGCGAGGGGCGGCAGGGCCGGCACGCTGCCGGCGCGAGGCACGGCTTTCCCATTCGTCATCACGCCGACGATCCACTTGGCGGGACGAGCCCGGGATCGATGGACCCTCGGTCATCGCGCAGGGGAACGAAAGCAGACGATCGTTCCCGCCCCACGCGATAGACCCTCGCGCGCGGGCTGCCAAGGACAGGGCGCTCGCCGCCCCGGGCCGATCCCCGGGGCGCGACGGCGCGGCCCTCGAGCAGCATCCGATCACGCTGCACTCGGATACTGCTCTAGATTTTTGATTTTGAACGCATTTTCTACGACGAACCGGTCTCCACTTCGTCGGAACATTCTTTAGGCGGTGAACTCGTAGGCGCGCTCGCCGTGGCTCGCGAGGTCGAGGCCGTCATGCTCCGCCTCCACGTCCACCCGCAGGGGCGTGAGCGCCCCGAGCAGCCGCGCGAGGCCGACCGTGACCACGCCCGACCAGGCGGCCGTGACGAGGACGGCGAGGACCTGGATCCCGAGCTGCGCGGCGGCCGTGCGGCCCTCGGGCAACCCCGCCCCGCCGAGGGCGGGCAGGGCGAAGACGGCGAGCAGCAGCGAGCCCAGGATGCCGCCCACGCCGTGGACCGCGAAGACGTCGAGGGAATCGTCGACGCGCAGGCGGTGCTTCACGAACAGCGTCACCGCGAAGCAGACGAGGCCGCCCGCCGTCCCGATGGCGAGGGCCGCCGCCGGCGCCACGAAGCCCGCAGCGGGCGTGATCGTGGCAAGGCCCGCCACGCAGCCGGTGACGATGCCGATCGAGGTGGGCTTGCCGATCTTCACCCACTCGGCCGCGGTCCAGGCGAGCGCGCCGGCTGCCGCCGAGAGGTGGGTGACCAGGATGGCATTCCCGGCGCCCGCATCCGCCGCCAGCGCGCTGCCGCCGTTGAAGCCGAACCAGCCGACCCAGAGCATCCCGGCTCCGGTCATGGTCAGGCCGGGAGAGTGGGGCGGCGCCAGCGTCGCCGGGAAGCCGCGGCGCGGCCCGACCAGGATCGCGAGCAGGAGGGCCGACACGCCCGCCGTGGTGTGCACCACGATGCCGCCCGCGAAATCCAGGGTGCCGAGCCGGACCAGCCAGCCCCCGCCCCAGATCCAGTGCGCCACCGGCACGTAGACGAGGAGCAGCCAGAGGGCCGAGAACAGGGCGACGAACGGAAAGGCGACCCGCTCCGGGAAGGCCCCGATGATCAGGGCCGGCGTGATGACCGCGAAGGTCATCTGGTAGAGGACGAAGACGGGCTCGGGCAGGGCGGTCCCGGCGCGCAGCGGGGCGAGCGGCGCCAGGAAGGCCTTGTGCAGCGTGCCGATCAGGGCGCCGTCGCCCTCGAAGGCGAGGCTGTAGCCGCAGACCGCCCATAGGACGGAGACGATGCAGCAGATCGCGAAGCACTGCATCAGCACCGACAGCAGGTTTCGGGCGTGGACGAGCCCGCCGTAGAACAACGCGAGGCCCGGCAGCGTCATGAACAGGACGAGCGCGGAGGCGGTGAGGATCCAGGCCGTACTGCCGCTGTCCGGGGCGGGCGCGGCGGCGAGGCTGGGAGAGGCGGAGACGAGCAGGAGCAGGAGGCCGGGGAGGCCCCGCGCGGTGAGCGCGAGCATGCGGTGAGCCCTTCGGGAATCGGCCCAGCCTTCAACCAGATTGCCTATGGATCGGGCAAGCCCGTCCGTTGCGCCGAGGAGGGCGAGCCCACGGGCACGGCATTCTGCGCAACCGGTAGGCTCTCCCCCCTCGCGGTCGGCGACGCCCTTGCGAGGGACATGACCGCGCATCCGCCATCGTCCCAGGGTCGAGGGCGCCCTATCTGCCGGTCTCCACCAGGAGGTCGCCCCCATGTCCGACGAGAAGCCCAGGAGCGAGGGGGGTCCCCAGGAGCGGCGCAGCGGAGAACCGCCGCGGCCCCGGACCGATGACCGTGTCGTTGACGGCCGCCTCGACCCCGACGCGCAGTCGCCGACCGACGAGCACGACAAGCCCTTCGACCCCAAGGAGAACGATCCGGCTTGATCCGCCGGGACGCGGCGCCGCCGGATGACGCCGTGCCCGGGCCGGATGAGGGTCGGGGTTCGCGCCAGGCGCCTCGGGATCGAACGCGATCACCACCGGCGCCGCGTCGGGCCGAGACGGGCGATCCGTCGACGCCTTCGGCGTGCCGGGACATGCGGCCTGCCGGACCGAAAGACCGCCGCCGGCAGTGGGGCAAGGGCGCGCCCGGCTAACCGGATCGTAAGGCGCGGCGGGCCAACTCCCCGCCATGGCCCTGGTCCGCTTGGTGATCCACGAGTTGCGCGACGATGCCCGCCTCGGCCACCCGCGCGGCTGGCCGGGATCGGCCGTCAAGGTGACGAACCGCGCCGGCCTGAGGGGCGACCTCGCCGCCTGCCCCTGGCCGGCCGGAGACAGCGCCGAGACCTTCCTCGACTGGTGCGCCGCATCGCTCCCCGAGGCCTGGATCCAGATCCGCCGGCCCGCCCCGCCATCCGCCGAGGCGGCGGTCAGCATCACCCTCACGGTCGGGATGCGGGGCGCGAAGCCCGACCCGCACGGCCAGATGCGGACCATGAGCCGGTGGTCCTTCCCGCTCGCGGGCTGGTAGGATCGCGGGCGCCGCGGGGCCGGGAGCTCTCGGGGCGCGGAGAGGCCGATGCCCTTCAACTCCCTTGCCTTCCTGCTCGTCGTGCTGCCGGCGGTGCTGGCGCTGCACGCGCTCTGCCTCGCGTGGCGCCCCGGATGGCGGCCGGCGCTGCTCCTCGGGGTCTCGCTCGCCTATTACGCGTGGTGGGACCCGCGGGTGATGCCGCTCCTCCTCGCGTCGGCGGGGCTGAACTGGGCGGCGGGCGAGGCGTTGCTGCGCACGGGCCGCCGCGCGATCGTCGCCGTCGCGATCGGCCTCGACCTGGCGGTCCTCGGGCTATTCAAATATCTGGGCTTCTTCGCCGATCTCGTCGACGCGGCGACCGGCGCGACGCTCGCCGGGCCGGACTGGGTGCTGCCCCTCGGCCTCTCCTTCCTCACCTTCCAGCACGTCGCCTACCTGGTCGACCTGACCCGCGGCACCGGCCCGCGGATGACGCTCGCCGAATACGCGCTCACGGTCGCGTTCTTCCCGCGCGTGATCGCCGGACCGCTGGTGAGGCCGGCCGAGATCGCGCCGCAATGGCGGGCGCCGCCCGCCGAGCCCTGGGCGGAGCTCGCCGCGCGCGGGCTGCTGCTGCTGGCGGCCGGCCTCGCCAAGAAGGTGCTCCTCGGCGATGCGCTCGCCGGCTACGTCGACCCGGTCTGGGCCGAGGCCGCATCCGGCCCGCCCGGCATGACGGCGGCCGCGCAGGCGGTCCTCGGCTACGCGCTCCAGCTCTACTTCGACTTCTCCGGCTACACCGACATGGCCCTCGGCCTCGCCCTGATGCTCGGCGTGCGGCTTCCCGAGAACTTCCTCGCGCCGTACCGGGCGGTGTCGATCCAGGATTTCTGGCGGCGCTGGCACGTGACCCTGTCGCTCTTCCTGCGCGACTACCTCTACGTCCCGCTGGGCGGCAGCCGGCACGGGCTGGCGCGGCAGGTGCTGGCGCTCGTCGTCACGATGGGGCTCGGCGGGTTGTGGCACGGGGCGGGCCTGACCTTCGTGGCCTGGGGACTGCTGCACGGGCTCGCCCTCAGCCTCCACCTGCTGTGGCGCCGGGCGGGGCGCGCCCTGCCGGCGCCGGCCGGCTGGGCGCTGACGCTCGCCTTCGTGATCCTCGCCTGGGTGCCGTTCCGGGCGCCGGACTTCGCCGCCGCGGACGCGATGCTGCGCGGCCTCGTCGGCTTCGGCGGGGCGGGGGGAGGGGCGGCCGAGTTCTGGCCGCTCGCGGCGCTCGCCTTCGCCCTCGCGGTCGCGGGGCCGACCGCCCGGGAGGCGACGGCGCGGCTCCCGCTCGGCGCCCCGGCCGCCGCCGCGACGGCCCTGGCGCTCGCCGCGGTGATCCTGCAGGTCGGCAACGACGCCAACCAGGCCTTCATCTATGCGCGCTTCTGACGGCGCGGCCCGCCGCTTCCTCGCCCTGACGGGCGCCGGCCTCGCGCTCCTCCTCGCACTGATCGCCGGCCGGGTGGCGTGGTTCGACGCCTACTGGGTGTTCCGGGAGGACCCGCCCTGGCGCGCGCTCACCCAGGGAGGCAACCGCCTCCTCGACCGGCAGACCCGCCGCGCCAAGGTGCTGCAGGCGCTCACCCGGCCCTACGCGCTGGTGCTGATCGGCAGCTCCACCGTCTATCACGGCCTCGACCCGGCCGACGTCGAGGGGCAGGGCCCGGTCTTCAACGCGGGCATCTCGGCGATCCTGGCGGACGAACTGCCGCTGGTGGCGAGCGTCGTGGCCTCGCGGGCGGGGGTGCAGCGGGCGGTGCTGGGGCTCGACTACTACATGTTCTCCCGCCCCACCGTGCCGGTCCATCTCGATCCGGGTCTGGCGACGGCGACCGGCCGCTTCACGGCCCTGGCGGGGAGCCTGCTCGGCCGCTACGCGATCGAGGACAGCCGGTTCGCCGCGGTGGCGGGCGGGGACGACCCGGGCGCCTGGACCCACGCGGGATTCCGCATCACGCCGCCGCTGCCGGCCGCGCTCACCCGCGCCAACGACGCGGCGCGCCGCCGCAGCACCGCGCCCTTCCGGCCCGAGACCCTGGCGGCCCTCGACCTGACCCTGGAGCGCCTGTCGCGGCTCGACGTCACCGCCTACCTCTCGCCGGTGAGCGACGTGCAGCGCCGGGTGCTGGCCGATCTCGGCCTGCGCGACGACTTCGAGCTCTGGCGCGGGGCGGTGCTGCGCAGGGGCGCCGCGCACGGAATCCGGGTCCTCGACCTGACGGAACTCGGCGCTGGTTTCCCCTTCGACCCGGAGAAGGGTTCGACGGAGGCGTGGCTCGACAACCTGCACTACACGCCGCGGATCGGCCGCCTCGTCCTGGCGGCGATGGGCCTGCGCCGGGACGGGCCGCGCGCGACGGCGCCGTGACGGCTCCTCCCCTCGATGCCCGCCCGCCGGCCAAGCCCTCGGCCCTGCGTCGGCACGCCCGGCTCGCCGCCGCCGTGCCGCGGGACGCCGCCTTCGTGCTCCTCGGCGATTCCCTCGCGGCGGGCTGGCCCGCGCGGCTTCTGCCGCCGGGCAGCTTCAATTTCGGCCTCCCGGGCGACCGGGTGCAGACCACCCGCTGGCGCCTGCGCGCCGTCGACCTGCGGGGCCTCGCCCCCCGCGCGGCGCTCCTCCTCGTGGGCACCAACAACCTCGCGGACGGCGACGCCGCCGCGGCGATCGCGGCCGGCCTCGCGGCGCTCGCGGGGGAACTGCGCGGGGTCTGGCCCGGCGCTTCCCCGATCCTCGCCACCATCCCGTGGCGCGACGCGCCGGCCCGCGAGGGCGAGCGGCGCCGGTTCAACCTTTGCCTGACGGACCTCGCGCGGCGCGAGGGCCTCGCCTGTCTCGACGCGGACGCGCTCCTCGGGGGCGAGGCGGGCGCCCCGCTCCACCTCGCGGCGGACCGCCTGCACCTCTCGGAGGGCGGCTACGCGGCCCTCGCGCCCGCCCTCGCCGGGCTGCTCGCGCGGCCTTGATCTGGAGGTGTGCCCGCTTGCGCCTACCTTCCCGGAGCGCGATTCCCTAGGAAGGCCGCAGATCCGCCCGCCATCGAGACCCCGTCCCGCATGTCCGAGAGCGCCGTCCCCGCCGTCCCGCATGACCTCGCTGGAAGCGGGCACATCGTCGCCGGAGGCGGGCAGATCCTCGTCGGGGGCGGGCAGATGGGCGAGCGCATCCGGAACCACGACTGGTCCGGCTCGCCGCTCGGGCCGCCGTCGACCTGGCCGCCCTGCCTGAGCTCTACCGTGAGCCTGATGCTGGGTTCGGGCTTCCCGATGTTCGTGGCCTTCGGGCCGGACCTCGCCTTCCTGTACAACGACGCCTACGCGGAGATCCTGGGCGGCAAGCACCCGGCGGCACTCGGCCGCCGCTTCCGCGAGATCTGGGCGGAGATCTGGTCCGACATCGCGCCGCTCATCGACCGGGCGCTCGCGGGCGAGGCGACCTGGGCGGAGAACATGCCGCTCGTCATGAACCGGCGCGGCTACGACGAACAGACCTGGTTCACCTTCTCGTACTCGCCGCTGCGCGACGAAGAGGGGCGGGTCGCGGGCATGTTCTGCGCCTGCACCGAGACGACCGGGCGGGTCGAGGCGGAGGCGGGCCTGCGCGAGACCGAGGCGCGCCTGCGGCTCGCCACCGAGGCGGCGGAGGTCGGCCTCTGGGACGTGGACGTCGTCAACGACACCCTGTTCTGGCCGCCGCGGGTCAAGGCGATGTTCGGGATCTCGCCGGACGTGCCGGTCACGATGACCGACTACTTCGCGGGCCTGCATCCGGAGGACCGGGAGGCCACGAGCGCCGCCTACCTCGCCACCCTCGATCCGCGCACGCGACCGGTCTACGACGTCGAGTACCGGACGGTGGGCAAGGAGGACGGGATCGTCCGCTGGGTCGCCGCCAAGGGGCGCGGGATCTTCGAGGACGGCCGCTGCGTGCGCGTGGTCGGCACCGCCATCGACGTCACGGCGCGCAAGCGGGCCGAGGAGGCGCTGCGCGCCAGCGAGGAGCAGTTCCGCGTCCTCTCGCAGGTGCTGCCGAACTTCGTCTGGTCCACGGATGCGGCCGGGCGCGCCGAGTGGTTCAACGAGCGCGTCTACGCCTATGCGGGCGTCCGCCCGGGCGACCTCGACGGCGCCGGCTGGCAGGCCATCATCCATCCCGAGGATCTGCCGCGCGCGGCCGAGGCGTGGCGGGCGGCGGTCGAGGCCCGCACCGGCTTCCAGTCCGAGTACCGCCTGCGGCGCGCCGACGGCAGCTACCGCTGGTTCCTGGCCCGGGCGCAGCCGGTGCTGGGCGACGGCGGCGCCGTGCTGCGCTGGGTCGGCACCAGCACCGACGTCGACGACCAGAAGCGGGTGATGGCCCAGCTGGTGCGCTTCAACGAGACCCTGGAGCAGCGGGTCGCGGCCCGCACGGCGGAGCACGACCGGGTCTGGCGCAATTCCCGCGACCTGCTCGTCGTGATCGGGGCGGACGGCATCTTCCGGGCGGTCAACCCGGCCTGGCAGGCGATCCTGGGCCACGACCCCGCCGAGGTGGTGGGGCGCAGCTTCCTCGACTTCGTCTGGCCGGACGATGCCGGGGCGACCCAGGCGGCCCTGAACCAGGCCGCCGCGGCCGACGACCTCACCGATTTCGAGAACCGCTACAGCCACCGCGACGGCAGCCTGCGGCTGATCTCCTGGCGCACCTCCGTCGAGGGGGACCTCGTCTACGCCTACGGGCGCGACGTCACCGCCGAGCGGACCCAGGCCGAGGCCCTGCGCCAGGTCGAGGAGGCCCTGCGCCAGTCGCAGAAGCTGGAGGCGGTGGGCCAGCTCACCGGCGGTGTGGCGCACGACTTCAACAATCTGCTCACCATCATCCGCTCCTCCGTCGACTTCCTGCGCCGGCCCGACCTGCCGGAGGAGCGGCGGCGGCGCTACCTCAACGCCGTCTCGGAGACCGTGGACCGGGCGGCCAAGCTCACCGGCCAGCTCCTCGCCTTCGCCCGGCGCCAGGCCCTGAACCCGGAGACCCTCGACGTCGGCGCGCGCCTGCGCGGGGTCGCCGACCTCCTCGACACGGTCACGGGCGCGCGCATCCGGGTGGTGACGGACCTGCCCGAGACCCCCTGCTTCGTGCGGGTGGACCTGAGCCAGTTCGAGACGGCGCTGGTCAACATGGCGGTGAACGCCCGCGACGCGATGGCGGGCGAGGGCACCCTGACGCTGCGGCTGCGCTGCCGGGTGCCCCTGCCGCCGATCCGCGGCCACGCGGCGGCGGCGGGCCGCTTCGCGGCGGTCTCCCTCGCCGATACCGGCTCGGGCATCGCCCCCGACGTGCTCGCCCGCGTGTTCGAGCCCTTCTTCACCACCAAGGAGGTCGGCAAGGGCACCGGCCTCGGCCTGTCCCAGGTGTTCGGCTTCGCCAAGCAGTCGGGCGGCGACGTGGACGTGGCGAGCGCCGTCGGCCAGGGCACCACCTTCACGCTCTACCTGCCGGAGGTCGCGCCCGAGGCGCCGGATGTCGAGGACGAGGGCCAGGCCCTGCCGGTCGAGCCGGGTGGCGCGGGACAGCGGGTGCTGGTGGTCGAGGACAACATCGAGGTCGGCCGCTTCGCCACCCAGATCCTGGAGGATCTGGGCTACCGCACGACCTGGGCGGCCAACGCGGAGGACGCCCTCACGAGCCTCGGCGTCGACGGGGCGGGCTACGACGTGGTGTTCTCGGACGTGGTGATGCCGGGCATGGGCGGGATCGAGCTCGCCCGGCTCCTCGGCCGCCGGTTGCCGAAGCTGCCGGTGGTGCTGGCCTCGGGCTACAGCCACGTCCTGGCGCAGGAGGGGTCCCACGGCTTCGAGCTCCTGCAGAAGCCCTACTCGGCCGACCAGGTCTCGCGGGCGCTGCGCAAGGTCCTGCGGCGCAGCCGGGCGAGGGCGGCCGATCCGGCCCCGTGAGACGGGACGGCCCGTGACCCGGGGGACGATCATGCGCTATGACGCGCGCGACGTCCGACACATCCGCGGAACCGGCGCCGACGCCATGGACCTGCACCCCGAACACGTGCTTCGGCCCCTGCTGCGCAACCTCGAACTCCACGGTCCGCTCTCGGAGGAGGACCGGCGGGCGCTCCTCGGCCTGCCGCTGCGGGTCCAGGCCGTCCCGGTGCGCCGCGACGTCGTCGCGGAGGGCAGCCGGCCCGCCCAATGCTGCATCGTGCTGAGCGGCTGGCTCTACCGCTACCGGATGCTGCGCGGCGGGCGGCGGCAGATCTTCGCGTTCCACGTGCCGGGCGACATGCCGGACCTGCACAGCCTGTTCCTGCCGGTGATGGACCATGCGATCGCGACGCTGACGCCGGCCTCCCTGGCCTTCGTGCCGCACGCGGCCGTCCGAGACCTCGTGGCGACCCGTCCCAACCTCGCCGCCGCCCTCTGGCGCGAGACCGTCATCGACGCGGCGGTGTTCCGGGCCTGGATGGTGGGCCTCGGCCGCCAATCGGCGACCGCGCAGCTCGCGCACATGATCTGCGAGATCTACCGCAAGCTCGAGGCGATCGGGCTGGCCGCGCAGTACCGCTACGAGTTCCCGCCCACCCAGGCCGAGCTCGCCGACGCCCTGGGCCTGACGACCGTGCACGTCAACCGCACGATGCAGGAGCTGAAGGGCGCCGGGCTGATCCGGTGGCAGGACCGCACCCTGGAGATCCTGGACTGGGAGGCGATGGCCGCGCGCGCCGAGTTCAACCCGGCCTACCTGCACCTGCCGGAGCGGGAGGCCGCGGGGCGGTGACGCGGGGCGGCGGATGGGCGGCGCTGCGGCGCTCCGTCACCGCTCGGGAAATCCGGCCCTCCTCAAGCCATCCACGATGGTCTGGTACTCGGCCAGGAAGGTGGGATTACGCGACCAGTCGGCCTCGATCCACTTCTGCACGGTGTAGCCCGGCATCAGCTTGACAACACCCGCCATCGCCTCCGCGGCCTCCTGCGTCCGGCCGGTGAACGTATAGGCGACGACGAGGTCGATGTAGGCGGCCCAGTAGGGGGCTCGCCCGACCGACCGGTTGCACCACGTGATCGCGTCCTGCCAGTGCCCGAGATGCGTGTGCGCGTGGCAGATATAGTACTCCCAGGTGCTCATCAGCGGGTCCTTGGGGCTCAGGCGCATCGCCTTCTCGACATAGGGGAACAGGTCGCCCGCGTGACCGTCGTAGAGGCTGACGAGGCCGGCCGACGCGTAGGCGGGCGTCAGGTTCGGGTCGTAGTCGATCGCGATCCTGGCCTCGCTCAAGGAGCGGTCGAAGTTCTTCGTGAACCGGAAGATCTCGCCCATGACGAAATGCGCCAGGGCGTTTCCCGGACTCGCCCGCAGGGCCTCCGCGATGAGGCGGTTGGCCGTCTCGAGATCGGTCGCCGGATCGGCGCTCCAGCGGGCGTTCACGAGCTGCACGATGGCGCGGGCAAGACCGATCTTGGCCATCACGTCGGTGGGATCGATGGCGAGGCTGCCCTCGAAGGCGCTGCGCGCGTCGAGCGTGCTCTGCTTGGTCCTCGGCCTGTTCAGGGCGGCCCGCCCCAGCATGGCCATGTCGGAGGCGTCGGGATAGAGCGGCCGCTCGCGCGCACTGCGCAGGCTCTCCGCCCCCACCAGCGCGATGTCGAGGGATCGCGCCAGGCGCGCCACGAAATCGGCCTGCAGCTCGCCGAGCTTGCCGCGATCGCCCTCGAAGCGGTCCGCCCACAGATGGGCGCCGGTCTCCGCGGAGATCAGCTGCGCGTTGACGACCACCGCGTCGCCGGTCCGGCGGACGCTGCCCTCCAGCACGTAGCGCACGCCGAGGTCCCGTCCGACCTGCCTGACGTCGATGGCCTTACCCTTGTAGGTGAACGCCGTGTTGCGCGCGATGACGAAGCTTCCCGAGAGGTGGGACAGGTCGGTCGTCAGATCCTCGGTCAGCCCGTCGGCGAAGAACTCCTGCTCCGGATCGGAACTCAGGTTGCTGAATGGCAGGACCACGAGCGACAGCCGCGGCAGCGCCGTCGCGCCTTCCCTCGCCGGACCCGGCCAGCGCTGGGCCGCCGGGTCCGCGGCCTTCCAGACCCACCAGCCCGCGCCCGCCGCCAGCAGCAGGCCGGCCGCGCCCGCGGCGAGCAGGCGCCGCCGGCCGCGCCTCGCCGTGCCGCCGTCCAGCGGCTCATCCTCCGACGAATCCAGGACCGCCGCGGCCGGCAGCGTGAAGACCCCGACCGGACGCGCGATGTTCTTCAGGGTGTGCTCGCCGCGATCCTCGAACCGATAGGGCAACCGGTCCCGCACCTGATCGTGGATGGCGCGCGAGATGCACAGGCCGCCCGGCTCCGCGAGGGGCTCCAGGCGGGCCGCCACGTTCACGCCGTCCCCGTAGAGGTCGCCGTCCGCCTCGGCCACCACGTCGCCGAGGTTGATGCCGATCCGCATGCGCATCGCCTCGGCCTCGGGGACCCCCGCATTGGCCGCGGCGGCCGCGCGCTGGATCGCCACCGCGCAGCTGACGGCGCGCACCGGGCTCGGGAACTCGGCGATGACGCCGTCGCCGGTCGATTTGACCACTCGGCCGCGCGCGGCGGCGATCCGCGGATCCACGATGTCCCGCCTCAGCCGCTTCAGGCGGCGCAGCGTGCCGGCCTCGTCCGCGCCGATCATCCGGCTGTAGCCGACGAGGTCGGTGATCAGGATCGCGGCGAGGCGGCGCTCGACGGGTTTGTGCAAAGCCGTCCTCCATCGGCTCTCCGTGGGATCGGCGCGGATCTTACGAACAGGCGGGTTCCGCGGCCAGCCGATCGACGCCGCAGCAGCCGGCCCCGGCCTGCACGCGACGTCAATTTTTCGTCGATCCGCATGTCCGGCCAATCTTCCATTCCGGGATCTGGACGTGACCGGTCATCGGCCCGAGTTTCGGCAGACCACCATCAGTGTCACGCAGCCCGGGAAAGAATGATCAGGATGGACGTCTCCAAACGGGTGGTCGCGGCCACGGTCGCCGGCAACGCCCTCGAATTCTACGATTTCGTCACCTACGCGTTCTTCGCCGTCCCGATCGGCCGCACCTTCTTCCCCGCCGAGACGCCCTACGCCAGCCTCCTGCTCTCGGTTGCGGTGTTCGGTGTCGGTTTCGTGTTCCGGCCACTCGGCGGCCTCCTCATCGGCGCCTACGCGGACCGGGCCGGACGGCGGCCGGCCATGCTCCTCACCATCGCGCTGATCACGGTCGGCACGCTGGGCCTCGCCGGCACGCCCGGCTTCGCGACGATCGGCCTCGCCGCGCCGCTGATCGTCGTGGCCTGCCGGCTGGTCCAGGGACTGGCGCTGGGCGGGGAGGTGGGCCCGACGAGCGCCTTCCTGATCGAGGCGGCCCCGGCCGGCCGGCGGGCCTTCTACGCGAGCTGGCAGCTCGCCAGCCAGGGCCTCGCCTCGCTGGCGGCCGGCCTGACCGGGCTCGCCCTGTCCCTCGTCCTGCCGCACGAGGCCCTGGAGGGCTGGGCGTGGCGCCTGCCCTTCGGGCTGTGCCTCGCGCTGATCCCGGTCGCCGTGATGCTGCGCCGGGCGATGCCGGAGACCCTGCATCAGGGCGGGGGTGACCCGGCCGGGCGGGACTCGATCCGGCCGCACCTGCGCCTGATCGGCCTCGCGGTCCTGGTCATCCTGGGCGGGACGGTCTCGACCTACGTGGCCACCTACATGACCACCTACGCGATCGCGACGCTGCATTTCCCGGATTCGACGGCGCTCGCCGCGACGGTGGTGGTGGGGCTGTCGATCACCGCGGGCGCGCTCATCGGCGGCTGGCTCGCCGACCGCTGGCGCCGCCGCCCGGTGATGCTGATCCCGCGGGTGGCGCTCGCGGTGCTGATCGTCCCGCTCTTCCTCTGGATCTCCGCGATTCCCACGCCCGCGACGCTGTTCCTGGCCACCGCGGTCTTCACGACGCTCAACGCGATCAGCAGCGCGGCCGCCTTCGTGGTCATCCCTGAATTGCTGCCGCGTTCCGTCCGCGCCACCGGCCTCGCGGTCTCGTACGCGCTCGGCGTGTCGCTGTTCGGCGGCACCACGCAGGTCGTGATCACGTGGCTGATCGGCCGGACGGGGAGCCCGGTCGCACCGGCCTGGTACGTGACAGCCACGAGCCTCGTCACGGCCGCGGCCATGGCGGCGCTGCCCGAGAGCCGCGACCGGGCCCTCTGATAGGTACGGTCATTGGAAATGACCGTAGGTTCCACTCTCGGGTTTCCGCCAAGCCTCTGGCTCGGCATCGGAAATTCGAGATGGTCAACGGCCCGTCGATCTCGGGCCTGCCCGAGATCGAATCGATGCGTCAGCATCCTGGGCCGTTGGTACGAGGCGACGCGGGATCGCGCCATCGCCCTGCTACGCGGCCGCGCGGCCGCCCGGCCGGCCGAGCCGGGTCCGCAGCGCCTCCGCCTCGCGGCGCGCGGCCGCGAGGTCCCGCCGGAGCGCGCGGATCTCCTCGTTCAGGTAGCCGGCATCGACCGCCATCTCGACGCAGTGGTCCTGCGCCTCGGCGAGCTGCGAACGCAGGTCCGCCAGTTCGGAGACGAGTTCCAGGACCACCAGGGTGGGATCGGGCATGGCGACCTCCGCGCGCGATGTCGGGCGCCGTCACCGGGACGGCCGGGAGGGCATCGGAGCGCCGTCCCTAACGAAGTCTTGCCGAAGCCGCGAAAATCCGGGTGCGGACGCTCACGCCCCGGCAAGGCCGCCCGAACGCGCTGTGGACGGCGCGGCGGCGCCGCGACGCGTGCCGGCCGCCGGCGGGATCGACGCGCCGCCTTGCGCGTTGCGTGCAGGCAGGGCCGGTGCCCTTGTCATCGCGCAGGATCGTCCCGTACCCCTATCCGGCAAGCGCCTGCGGCAGAGATCGGCCCGCGGGAAAGGACGGCCGCGCACCCGATCTGCAGGTGAGACCGGAGACCCCGTGACCGACGAGACCGACAGGCAGCCGCACGACACCTCCGCGGCGGACGAATCCGTGCCGGAGGTCGAGGCGGGCGGCCGGAGCCGCGGCGTGCCGGCGGCCGGCCGGCACGAGGGCACGTCCTTCTCGCCGACCGGCGGCCCGGGGCTGCGCCACTGGCAGGAAGCCACGATCAGCAAGCCGGGACTGGACGACCGCGGCGACGTCTTCTTCGCGGCGGTCGAGATGACCCGCATGCCGATGATCCTCACGGATCCGAGCCAGCCCGACAACCCGATCGTCTTCTCCAACCGCGCCTTCTCGGACCTCACGGGCTACGAGCGCGAGGAGATCGTCGGGCGCAACTGCCGCTTCCTCCAGGGCGCGCAGACCGACCGCGAGACGGTGGACGAGCTGCGCGAGGCCGTGGCGGCCCGCCGCGCCGTGTCGGTCGAGATCCTGAACTACAAGCGCGACGGCACCCCGTTCTGGAACGCGGTCTACGTCGCCCCGGTCTTCGGCCCGGACGACGAACTCCTCTACTTCTTCGCGAGCCAACTCGACGTCACGCGGCGGCGCACCTCCGAGCAGGCCTACCGGCAGGCCCAGAAGATGGAGGCGGTCGGCCAGCTCACCGCGGGTCTCGCGCACGATTTCAACAACCTGCTCCAGGTGGTCTCGGGCAACCTGGAGATCCTGCGCGGCCGGCTGACGGATGAGCGGCTGCAGCGCTACGCGGAGTCCGCCTCCCAGGCCGCGGAGCGCGGCGCCAAGCTGACGCGCCAGCTCCTCGCCTTCGCGCGCAAGACCCGGCTGGAGCCGAGGCCCGTCGACCTGAGCGCGCTGATCAACGATTTCGGTGACATGCTCGACAGCGCGGTCGGGGGACAGGTTGGGCTGCAGTTCAACCTGCGCCGAAGGCTGCCCCCGACGCTGGTCGACCCCGTGCACCTGGAGATGGCGCTCCTCAACGTGCTCATCAACGCGCGGGACGCGATGCCGAGGGGCGGCACGATCACGGTCGAGACCGCCTCCCTGCGCGTCGACGCCGACGCGCCGCTCCCCCCCGGGGACTACGTCTCCCTGACGGTGACCGACGAGGGCGAAGGGATGCCGCCCCACGTCCTGGAGCGGGCGACCGAGCCCTTCTTCACCACCCGGGCGACCGGCAAGGGCACTGGGCTCGGCCTCGCCATGGTGCACGGCTTCGTCCAGCAGTCGCTCGGGCGGCTGGAGATCGACAGCGCGCCGGGCCGGGGCACGACGATCCGGATGATCTTCCCCGTCGCGGCCGAGCGGGCGCTGCCGTCTCGTCCCGCCGCGGCCGAGGCCGTGGCGCTGCGCGGGGACCCGCGCGGGAACGCCGAGACCATCCTGGTGGTGGAGGACAGCGACGACGTCCTGGCGCTGGCCCGCGAGCACCTCACGGCGCTCGGCTACCACGTCCTGCCGGCCCACAGCGCGGATGAGGCCTGGGGGCTCCTGGAGGAGGGCGAGGTCCGGGTCGACCTCCTGTTCACGGACCTGATCATGCCCGGCAGCATGAACGGCCTCGTCCTCGCCGAGCGCGCGAAGGCGCGCCATCCCGGCCTGCCGGTGCTGCTGACCACCGGCTACAACGAGGATCTCGTGGCGCAGGGACCGGCCGTCCCCCGCATGGACGTGCTCGGCAAGCCCTACCGCCGCGGCGAACTCGCCGACCGGGTGCGGGCCGCCCTCAGCCGCCGCGAGGAGGCGCCGCGGGACGCGCGCCGCACCTACGAGGGGCCGGGCCACGAGGGCTGACCCCCGCGCACCGGGCCCTGGTCGGAGCGGCGCGCGCCGTCCTGCCCGCGCAGCAGCCCCACCAGGGCGAGCGAGGCGAGGCAAGCGGCGCCCGCCAGGATGACGGCGGGCCGGCGTTGGACAAGCCCGAAGACAAGCCCTGCCGCCGCCCGGCCGGAGGCTGGGGATCCGTCCGCTCGGTCGGCAACATCCTGCGACGGGACGGCGCCGTCCCGGCCTCCGCGGTCGAGGCCGCGTAACGCGCGGTCCAATGGCGTGTTTCTCCCATCGACCACCGCCCCCTTTTCCGGGCGCATGCAGCGCCAGCGGAATGCGACCCGGAAACCAGCGCAAAAACTCGCGAAGCGACCGCTTGTCAGCAGCGTTGCTGGCATTCGGAGCCGCTTCGCGGCGAGTCCTTGCGCTGGTTTCCGGATCTCCTTCCGCTGACGCTGCAGTCGTCCGGAAAAGGGGAGTCTCACAAAAGACCAGCCCTCTCGATCGCCGAGAAGACTTGTTTCCATTCAGAGCTGCGCGCCCAGTTCCGACGACAGCCGCTCGCCCGCCTCGCGCAGGCGCGGCGCCAGAGCGTCCGCCCGGGCGGCGTCCAGGCGCGACGAGGGGCCCGACAGGGCGAGCGCCCCGATCAGCCGCCCGCCTGCCCCAAAGACCGGCGTGGCGATCGACGCGACGTGCGGGTCCGTCACCCCCGCGGTGTAGAGCGGCGGCGTCACCTCGGCCCGGCCGGACGCACCCCGCTCGCCGAACAGCGACAGGACCTGGGCGATCGCCGACTGGTCCATGGGCCGCATGTCGCCGGGGCGGACGTTCATGCGCAGCGGATAGGGCGAGTCGGCCCGGAACAGGCACAGGCGCTGCTGGCCGCGGCGGATGTAGAACGAGGCCGTCTCCAGCGATTCGGCCGCGAGCCGCTCCAGGACCGGGACCACCCGCTCCTCCAGGGCGAAGGATTGCTGGTAGACCGAGCCGATCCGCGCCGCCTCGACGCCGAGGCGGTAGCGACCGTCGTCGAGGCGCTCGACCAGGTCGAACTTCTCCAGCGAGATGCACAGCCGCATGATGGTGCTCTTCACGAGCGCCGTGCGCCGGGCGAGCTCCGAGAGTTCGAGGGCGTCGTCCCCGCGCTGGAACGCCGTCAGGACGGCCAGGACCCGCTCGGCCGAGGCCACGCCCTCCAGTTTCGGCCTCGCCCGCACCGCCTTCGGCATTCGCCCTCCGCCCGCCCCAGTTCCGATCCGCCCCCCATAGCCGGGCGGCCCAGCTGCGCCAACGGCGCCCCGCCCCTTGACCCCCCGGCCCGTCTGCTCTATCAAAAATGAAACGCCGTTGCAAAATGCGGCCGAGGAGGAAGCACCATGGCAGGGCAGCGCCCGGCGGAGCCCGGACCGGTGAAGGCGGCGGTCGACGAGACCGCGCTCCACCGCAAGCTGATGCGGCGCATCCTGCCGTTCCTGTTCGTCTGCTACGTCGTCAGCTACCTCGACCGCGTGAATGTCGGCTTCGCCGCACTGACGATGAACAAGGACATCGGCCTCAGCGCGACCGCCTTCGGGGTTGGGGCGGGGCTGTTCTTCCTCGGCTACTTCGCCGCCGAGATCCCCAGCAACCTGATCATGATGCGGGTCGGGGCGCGGCTCTGGATCGCCCGAATCATGATCACCTGGGGCCTGGTCTCGGCCGGGACCGCCTTCGTGACCGGGCCGGTGCAGTTCGGCATCGCGCGCTTCCTGCTCGGCCTCGGCGAGGCCGGCTTCGTCCCCGGCGTGTTCCTGTACCTGGGGATGTGGTTCCCGGCCGCGGTCCGGGCCCGGGCGACGTCCCTGTTCCTGCTCGGGATCCCGGTCGCCAACATCGTCGGCTCGCCGATCTCCGGGACCCTGATCCAGCTCGAAGGGCTCGGGCTCAAGGGCTGGCAGTGGCTCCTCGTGGTGGAGGCCGTGCCCGCCGTGATCCTCGGCGTCACCTGCCTGTTCGTCCTCACCGACCGGCCCGAGAAGGCGTCCTGGCTCACCGGGCCCGAGCGCGCCCACTTGGTCGAGCGCCTCGCCGCCGAGAAGGCCGCCATCGAGAAGAAGCACGCGCTCACGCTGGGCCAGGCCCTGCGCGACGGTCGCGTGCTGACGCTCGCGGCGGTGAACTTCTGCAGCATCATCGGGTCGCTCGGCATCGGCCTGTGGCTCCCCCAGATCATCCGGCATCTCGGCCTCGACGCCGCGTCCGTGGGCGTGGTGGCGGCGATCCCCTACCTGTGCGGCGCGGTCGCCATGGTGGCATGGGGACGGATGTCGGACCGGGGCCGCGACCGCACCCTCTACCCCGCCGCCGCCCTCGGCGTCGCAGCCCTCGCCCTGCTGGCGAGCGCCGTCACCCCGACGCCGCTCGTCACCATCGCCGCCCTCTGCGTCGCGGTGGCGGGGATCAATTCCTACGTCGCGACCTTCTGGGCGGTCCCGTCCGAGTTCCTCACCGGCCGCGCGGCGGCGGGTGGGATCGCGATGATCGTCTCGGTGGGCAATCTCGGCGGTTTCGCCGGCCCCTACATGATCGGCTTCGTGCGCGACCTCTCGGGCGGGTTCACGGCCCCGCTCGTCGCGGTCGGCGCCATCCTGCTCATGGGCGCCGCCCTGATGCTCGCCTTCGGGCGCCGCGCCCGGCGGGACGCCGCGGCGGCCCCGGTCGCGGCCTGAGCGCCATGATCCCGCGCCTCGCCCCCGAGCCTCCCGGGCTGCCGGTCTACGCGGCCTTCTGCGCCGAACTGCGCGTCCGCGGCTTCGCGGGCGAGCTCTCGGCGGGCGAACTCCCGACGCGCGAACTCCCGACGGGCGAACTCCCCACGGGCTTGGCCGACCGCATCGTGCTGGCCACGGACAACTCGATCTACCAGCTCGCGCCCCAGGCGGTCGCGTTCCCGCGCGACCGCGACGACCTCGTGCGCATCGCGACGCTGCTCGCCGATCCGCGCTTCGCCGAGGTGCGGGTCGCGCCCCGCGGCGGCGGGACCGGCACCAATGGCCAGTCCCTCACGGACGGGCTCGCGGTCGACCTGTCGCGGCACATGAACCGCATCCTGGCGATCGACCCGCAGGCCCGGACGGCGCGGGTCGAGGCGGGCGTGGTCAAGGACCAGCTCAACGCGGCGCTGCGGCCCCACGGCCTGTTCTTCGCGCCCGAATTGTCGACCTCGAACCGCGCGACGATCGGCGGCATGATCGCGACGGATGCGAGCGGCCAGGGTTCCTGCCTCTACGGCAAGACCCGCGACCACGTCCTCGCGCTGACGAGCGTCCTCTCGGACGGGACCGTCTGGCACTCGGCGCCCCTCGACGCGGCGGAGCTGCGCGCGGTCCAGGCCCGGCCGGACCGGGCGGGCGTCATCCACCGCGAGGTCGACCGGCTGGTGCGCGAGAACGCGCAGGCCATCGCGTCCCTGTTCCCGCCGCTCAACCGCTGCCTGACGGGCTACGACCTCGCCCATCTGCGCCGCCCGGACGGGCGCTTCGACCTCAACGCGATCCTGTGCGGGTCGGAGGGGACGCTCGGCTTCCTGGCCGAGGCAACCCTCAACGTGCTGCCGCTGCCCCGCCACGCCGCCCTGGTCAACCTGCGCTACGCGAGCTTCGACGCGGCCCTGCGCGACGCGCGGGCGCTGGCCGCCTTCGGGGCGGCCTCGATCGAGACGGTCGATTCCAAGGTCCTGGCCCTCGCCCAGGACGACCCGGTCTGGGCGGGCGTCGCGGCCTTCTTCCCCGAGGACGGCGGCGAGCGGGCGCGGGGCGTCAACCTCGTCGAGTTCGTCGGGGACGATGCCGACGCGGTCGAGGCGGCCGTGGACCGGCTGACGCAGACCCTGGCCGCGGGCCCGGCCGGCGAGCGCCGCGGCCACACCGTGGCGCGGGGCGAGGCGGAGGTCGCGCGCATCTGGGACATGCGCAAGCGGGCGGTCGGGCTCCTCGGCGCCATGAGGGGCGAGGCGCGGCCGGTCGCCTTCGTGGAGGACACCGCGGTGCCGCCCGAGCACCTCGCCGACTTCATCGCGGAGTTCCGGGCGCTGCTCGACCGGCGCGGCCTCGATTACGGCATGTTCGGCCACGTCGATGCGGGCGTGCTGCACGTGCGCCCGGCGATCGACATGAAGGCGCCGGGCGCCGAGGCGCTGATCCGCGCGGTCACCGAGGAGGTCGTCGCCCTGACGCGCCACTACGGCGGGCTCCTCTGGGGCGAGCACGGCAAGGGGATGCGGTCCGAGTTCTCGCCGCGGTTCTTCGGAGAGCTCTACCCGGTGCTCCAGGCCGTGAAGGCGGCCTTCGACCCGCGCAACCAGTTCAACCCGGGCAAGATCGCCGTGCCGGAGGGGGGCGCGCTCCTTTCCATCGACGGCGTGCCGACCAAGGGCGGCCGCGACCGCGCCATCCCGCCGGATCTGCGGGCAGCCTACGACGAAGCGCTGCACTGCAACGGCAACGGTGCCTGCTTCACCTGGGACCCGGACGAGGCGATGTGCCCCTCCTGGAAGGGCACCCGCGAGCGCCGCCACTCGCCCAAGGGGCGCGCCCAGCTCCTGCGCGAGTGGCTGCGGCGGCTCGCCGCCGAGGGAACCGACCCGCTGGCCGAGGCCCGGCGGCTGCGCGCGCGGCCGGGTTGGCGCGCCTTCCCGGCCCGCCTCGCCGCGACCCTGCGGCGGAGGGACGATTTCTCCCACGCGGTGCACGAGGCCATGGCGGGCTGCCTCGCCTGCAAGTCCTGCACGGGCCTCTGCCCGATCAAGGTCGATGTCCCGAGCGTCCGGGCGAAGTTCCTCGAACTCTATCACGGCCGCTACCTGCGGCCCCTGCGCCACCACGCGGTGGCGGCGCTGGAGAGCGTGGCGCCCCACCTCGCCCGGGTGCCGCGCCTGGCGAACGCGGTCACGGGCCTCGGTCTCGCCCGCGCGGTCGGCCTCGTCCACGCGCCGAGGCTGTCGGGGCTCGACCTCGGGCGCGAGATCGCGCGGCGGGACGTGGCGGTGGCGCGGGCGGAGGTTCTGGCGGCCCTGCCGGCCGCCGAGCGCCTGCGCAGCGTCGTGATCGTGCAGGACGCCTTCACCAGCCACTACGACACGCCCGTCCTCCTCGCCCTCATCGACCTCCTGGCCGGCATCGGCCTCCGGCCCTGGCTCGCGCCCTACCGGCCGAACGGCAAGCCGCTGCACGTCCACGGCTTCCTCGGCCGGTTCGAACGGGTCGCGGCCGCCACCGCGGCCGATCTCGCCCGCCTCGCCGAGACCGGCATCGCCCTGATCGGCCTCGACCCTTCGATGACGCTGACCTACCGGTCGGACTACGCGCAGGCCCTGCCGGGGCGCGACCTGCCGCGGGTCCTGCTCGTCCAGGAATGGCTCGCCGGCCGCCTCGACCGCGGCGCGCCGCCGAGCGGCGAGACCTACTGGCTGCTGCCGCACTGCACCGAGCGGGCGACCGCGCAGCCCGCGCTGGCGGCGTGGTCCCGTGTCTTCGCGGCCTTCGGGCTTCGCCTCGCGACCCTGCCCGCCGGCTGCTGCGGCATGGCCGGCACCTTCGGCCACGAGGCCGAGCACCGGGCGCTGTCCGAGCGCATCTACGGCCTGAGCTGGGCGGCGCCGGTGGCCGAGAAGGGCCGGACGGGCCGGCTGCTCGCCGACGGCTATTCCTGCCGCACGCAGGCCCGGATCATCGACGGGGTCCGGCTGCGGCACCCCGTCGAGATCCTGCGGGACCACCTGCGGGACAACCCCGCCGCGGCCGCACCGGCGCGCGGCGCAGACCCGATCGCATCGACACCAAGGAGCACGTGATGGCGGAGCGCAGGCAGTTCAGGCTGGGCCTGGTGGGCTATGGCGAGATCGGCAGCACGCTGGGGGCGGGGCTGCGCGGGGCGGGCCTCGAGTCCATCGCCTGCTACGACAAGTACGCCTTCGAGGGGCCCTTCGCGGACCTGATCCAGGCCCGCGCGCGGGAGGCCGGGGTCACCCTGGTGCGGTCGAACGCGGACCTCGCCGAGGCGAGCGACCTGATCCTGAGCGTCACGCCGGGCGCGTCCTCGCTGGAGAGCGCGGAGGCCTTCGCGCCGGTCCTCACGGCGCGGCACACCTTCCTCGACTTCGCCTCCGCCACCCCGAAGATCAAGCAGGGCGTCGCCGCCCGTCTCGCGGCGAGCGGGGCCCTCCTCGGCGACGGCTCGATCGAGGGGACGCCGCTGCACGGCTATTCCATGCGGATGCTGTCGAGCGGCCCGGCCGGTGAGCGCGTCCGCGACCTGCTGGTGCCCTGGGGCATGCAGATCACCTATACGGGCCCGCAGCTCGGGACCGCCTCGGGCATCAAGATCATCCGCTCCGTCCTGATCAAGGGCATCGAGGCCCTGACCGACGAGATGCTGCTCGCCGCCCGCCAGTACGGGATCGACGAGGTCGTGCTCGCCTCCGCCTGCAAGACCCTGGCGCGCCCCTGGATGGACACCGTCCAGAGCCTGACGCCCTCGGGCGCGATCCACGCCAAGCGCCGCGCCGAGGAGCTGGAGATGTCGGCCGAGGCGGTCGCGGATGCCGGGGTCGAGCCGATCATGGCCCGCGCGGTCGCGCAGCGCCTGCGCTGGAAGGAGAGCCTCGGCCTCAAGGACCATTTCCACGGCGTCGTGCCGGCCACCTACCAGGAGGCGCTCGACGCCATGGTGCTCAAGGCCGGCCTCAAGCGCCCCGACCCCGCCTGATCTCACCCCCCGCTCCCCGTTGAGGAAACGCGCCATGTCCATCGGCTTCAAGATCCATCCCCGCGCCCGCACGGTCGACGCCGCCACCATCGAGAAATTCAGGAGCATCGCGGTCGCGAATATCAGCGATTCGATGAACCGCATGGTCCATGGTGGGCCGCGCCTGCGGCCGCTCCACGCGAGCGGCGTGCTGGCCGGCGCCGCCCTCACGGTGAAGACGCGTCCGGGCGACAACCTGATGGTGCATGCGGCCCTCAACCGCGCCAAGCCCGGCGACGTCCTCGTCATCGACGCGGGCGGCGACCTCAGCAACGCGCTGATGGGGGAGCTGATGCTCGCCCACGCGCAGCAGATCGGGGTCACGGGCGTGGTCCTGAACGGGGCGGTGCGCGACTCCGCCTGGATCCGCGCCAACGCGCTTCCGGTCTACGCGGCCGGGATCACCCATCGCGGCCCCTACAAGGACGGGCCCGGCGAGGTGAACGTCGCGATCGCCCTCGACGGCATGGTGATCGAGCCGGGCGACCTCATCGTCGGGGACGACGACGGCGTCGTCTGCGTGCCCTTCGCCCTGACCGAGGCGGTCTACGCCGCCGCGCACAAGAAGCAGCAGGGCGAGGAGGGCACGATGGCGGCGATCCGGGCCGGCACCGTCGACCGGTCCTGGGTCGAGCGCGCCCTGCGCGAGGCGGGCTGCGAGGGGCTGTAGGGCGGGACTTCTGACGGGCCGAACGCTCTCCGCCCTTTTCCGGGCGCATGCAGCGCCAGCGGAATGCGACCCGGAAACCAGCGCAAGACGTCGCGAAGCGTCCGCTCGTCGACGCCGTCGCAAAGACAGAGCCGCTTCGCGGCACTTCCTAATCTGGTTTCCGGATCTCCTTCCGCTGACGCTGCAGTCGTCCGGAAAAGGCGGTCGATGAGACTGACAGGCCGCAACGCGAAATAAACAGAACCTGGGAGGACGGACCGTGAGCGTCGCCGAACCAAACCCGCAATCCCTGGAGGCGGCGACCATCCGCCGGGTGATCCTGCGGCTCGTGCCCTTCCTGATGCTCTGCTACTTCTTCGCCCTGCTCGACCGGGTGAATGTCGGCTTCGCCGCGCTGCAGATGAACAAGGATCTCGGGCTGACGCCGGCGATGTTCGGCTTCGCCGCGAGCCTGTTCTTCGTCTCCTACTTCCTGGTCGAGGTGCCGAGCAACCTGGCGCTGCAGCGCTTCGGGGCGCGGCGCTGGATCGCCCGGATCATGATCACCTGGGGCGTGGTGACGATGGGCATGGCGCTGGTGACCGGCCCGACCTCGCTCTACGCGATGCGTTTCGTGCTCGGCGCGGCGGAGGCGGGCTTCTTCCCCGGCGCGATCCTGTACCTGACCTACTGGCTTCCGAGCGCCTACCGGGCGCGGATCCTGGCGACCTTCACGGTCTCGATCCCGCTCGCGACCTTCCTGGGCTCGCCCCTCTCCGTGTCCCTGCTCGAACTCGACGGCGCGCTTGGCCTGCGGGGCTGGCAGTGGCTGTTCGTGCTCGAAGGGCTGCCGACCGTGCTCCTCGGCATCGGCTGCCTGTTCGTCCTGACCGACCGGCCGCGGGACGCGACGTGGCTCGGCGAGGCCGAGCGCGCCTGGCTCGTCGATCGCCTCGCCGAGGAGGCCGCCCGCAAGACGCCGGTCGGCCACCTCTCGCTGTGGCAGCTCGCCCGCAACCCGGTCTTCGCCACCATGGCGCTGGTCTGCGCCGGGGCCTCGGCGACCGGCACCGTGCTCTCGGTCTGGCAGCCGCAGATCATCAAGGCCTTCGGCCTGACGAACCTGCAGACCGGGTTCGTCAACGCGATTCCCTACGGGCTCGCCACGGTCCTGATGATCCTGTGGGGCCGCCGCTCCGACCGCACCGGCGAGCGCACCTGGCACACGGCGATTCCGCTGCTTCTCGCGGCCGCGGGGCTCGCCTCCCTGACGCTCTCGGGTGGGATCGCGGCGACGATCCTGGCCGTGTCCTGCGCGCTCGTCGGCGCCTACGCCTTCAAGGGGCCGTTCTGGGCGCTCTCGGCAGGCTGGCTGTCCCCCGGGGTGCTCGCGGCAGGGCTCGCGGGCATCAACGCGATCGCGAACCTCATCGGCGGCGGCCTGATGGTGAACATCGTCGGCCTCGTCAAGGAGCACACGGGCAGCTTCGCCGTCGGAATGCTCCCGGTGGCGGCCCTCGACGCGGCGGCCGCGATCAGCGTCGTGATGATCAGCCGGGCGCATGCCCGGACGGCCCGCACCGCCGCGGCCCCGGCCTGACGGCAAGCGGTCATCGATCCTCCCATCCTCCCTTGAGGGCGCACGATGTCGTTCTTCGCTCCTCCGCCGGCCGTGACGGCCGAGATCTTCACGCGGCTTCCCGACCGCTACCGCAAGGCCCGGCCCACGGCGTGGGCGACCGCCAATCGCGGCGGCCACGCGATCGATTCCTTCCTGGAGGGACCGGTCTTCGACCGCGCCGGCCGGCTCTACGTCACCGACATCCCGTTCGGCCGCATCTTCCGCATCGCGCCGGACGGGACCTGGGACCTCGTGGCGGAATACGACGGCTGGCCGAACGGGCTGAAGATCCACCGCGACGGGCGCATCTTCATCACCTGCTACAAGCGCGGGATCATGCTGCTCGACCCGGGATCCGGCGCCGTGACGCCGTTCCTGGAGACGGCCGGCTCCGAGGGGTTCCGGGGCGTCAACGACCTGACCTTCGCGCCGAACGGCGACCTCTACTTCACCGACCAGGGCCAGACCGGCCTGCAGGACCCGACCGGCCGCGTCTACCGCCTGCGCCCCACCGGCGAACTGACCTGCCTCGTCGACACGGTGCCGAGCCCGAACGGCATCGTGATCGACACCGCCATGACCAGCCTGTTCGTGGCCGTGACGCGCGCGCAGCAGATCTGGCGGATCCCGCTCGGCACGAGCGGCCTCGTCGCCAAGGTCGGCGTCTTCGCGCAACTCCACGGCGGGCTCGGCGGCCCCGACGGCATCGCCCTCGACGCCGAGGGCTGCCTGATCGTCGCCCATACGGGCTTCGGCTCGGTCTGGCGCCTGTCCCCGGTCGCCGAGCCGCTGCTGCGGGTGAAATCCCCGGCCGGGATCTCGACCACCAACGTCGCCTACGGGGGAGCGGACGGCGCGACCCTGTTCATCACCGAGTCCCAGACCGGCAGCATCCTGACGGCGCGCATGCCCGCGCCCGGCCAGGCCCTGTTCTCGCACGCCTGAGGGGAGCGCCATGAGGGATCGGGGCATGAGGGAGCGGGATACGAGGGAGCGGGACATCACCCGCACGACGCGGCGCGCGCAGCTCGGGCTGCTCGCGGCCGGGCTCGCCCTCGCGGGGACGCGGCGGGCCGCCGCCCAGGTGCGCTGGTCCACCGGCACGGCGCCGCCCGCGGTCCCGCTGCCGCCGAACGCCACCGATTGCCACCACCACGTCTACGACGGCCGCTACCCCGCGTCGCCCGCCGCGACCCTGCGGCCGCCGGACGCGAGCGTCGCCGATTACCGGCAGCTGCAGGGCCGGCTCGGCCTCAGCCGCAACGTCGTCGTGCAGCCCTCGACCTACGGGACCGACAACCGGCTCCTCGTCGAGGCGGTGGCGGCCTTCGGCGAGACCGCCCGCGGCGTCGCGATGCTGGACGCCTCGGTCGCGCCGGCCGAGCTGCGGCGCCTCCACGCGGCGGGCATCCGGGGCGTGCGGTTCGGGACGCGGCTGCCGGGCGGCGCCCCGATCGACGACATGGAGCCGGTCGCCCGCCGGATCGCGGAACTGGGCTGGCACATCCAGCTCGTCTCCGAGGGCGAGCGGATCGTGGCGCTGCGGGACGTGCTGGAGCGCCTCCCCGTGCCGGTGGTGTTCGACCACATGGGCCACCTGCCGGAGCCGGAGGGCCCCGACCACCCGGCCTTCGGGGTGATCGCCCGCCTGATCGAGACACGCGGCGCCTGGGTGAAGCTCACCGGCGCCTACATCCTCTCCCGGTCCGGCCCGCCGGCCTACGCGGATCGCGGGCGGCTCGCGCGGGCCTTCGTGGCGCTCGCCCCCGAGCGGCTCGTCTGGGGCAGCGACTGGCCGCACCCGACATCCCCCGCCGACGCCAAGCCCGACGACGCCGTCCTGCTCGACCGGCTGGCGGATTGGGCGCCCGACCCGGCTCTGCGGACGCGGATCCTCGTCGACAACCCGGCCCGGCTCTACGGCTTCTGATCCGCCCGCCGCCGGGTCGAAGCGGGGGGCGGATCGGCGAGCCCGCGCAGCGGACCTTCATGCCGCAGGCCCGCGCGAAGCCGGTCTCCCGCATGGCGGAGCCATCGAGCGGACGCCGCATCGACCCGCGAACGACAACGATCTCAAGAGAGAGGCTGAACCATGACGATGCCGGACCGGTCGCGGCGCGCGATCCTGACGGGAATGGGCGCCTGCGCGGCGATGGCCGTAGGCCTGGGGCGCGGCCGGGCCGAGGAGGAGGCGGTGCCGTTCTCGTCCGGAACCGGGCGGCCGCGCAACGCCGCGCCGGAGGGCGCCTGCGACGCGCACATCCACATCTTCTCGACCCGCTACCCCGCCTCGCCGCACTGGAAGGGCGAACCGGTGGTCGACAGCGACGTCCCGGCCTATCGCCGGCTGCAGGCGCGGCTCGGCACGCGCCGCGTCGTCGTGGTGACGCCCTCGACCTACGGCACCGACAACCGCGCCACCCTCGACGGGGTCGCCCAGCTTGGGCCGAGCGCCCGCGCCGTCGTGGTCGTCGACCGCGACATCCCCGACGCGGAGCTGAGGCGGATGGCGGCGGCGGGCGCCGTGGGGATCCGGGTGAATTTCGTGACGCCGCAATCCTGGGGCGTCACCACGGTCGAGCGCCTGGAGACCATGGCCCGCAAGGTCCACCCGCTCGGCTGGCACGTGCAGGTCTACATGACCGGCGATCAGATCGCCGACCACGCGGAGGTGCTGCGGCGGCTGCCGACGCCGCTCGTCATCGACCATCTCGCCCGCCTGCCGCCCGGCGAGGGCACGGCGCATCGCGCCTACCCGGTCGTGCGCGGGCTGCTCGACGGCGGCCGGACCTGGATGAAGCTGTCGGGCGCCTACCTCAACACCGCGAGCGGCCCGCCCGACTACGCCGATGCGAGCGCGGTGGCACGGGCCTTCGCGGCGGCCGCACCCGAGCGCATGGTCTGGGGCAGCGACTGGCCCCATCGCGGCGAGAAGCACATGCCGGACGATTCGCGCCTGTTCGACCTCCTCGCCGCCTGGGCGCCGGACGAGCCGGCGCGGCGGCGGATCCTGGTCGACAACCCGGCCGCGCTCTACGGCTTCCCGGCGGCCTGAGCGAAGGTCGCCGGCCGCGGCGGTCGAACAAAGAGCCCGCCGCGGCGGAACCGGGCGGGCGAAGTCTCGGGCCAAGCTGCCGGCCGTGATGGGGGCATCCACCGGCAGGTCGTACCAATCGTACCGCGTGCGGCACAGAGCCTATCTTGTGCGAATAAGATCCGATCCGCCAGCCCTATCCGAGCAATACAGATGAATGAAGGGTGGCTGGAGCAACGGACGCGCGGGACCAGCCGTGGACACGGCCTTCACGCACAAGAAGGACCCGCCAGGCAGGAGGGTGCCGGGCGGGCCGAAGAGATCGATGGGCCAAGTGAGCGAACCATCTCGGGCCGGCCGGCGCATTCACCTGAGCTAGGATCGCCGAATGATCGAGCGCCCTTCCGGCGCCGCCGGAGCCCAGGAGGCGGTGCGTCGGACCGGCTTGCTCCTGAGCCGATTCGGCCGGGTGGTCCCTCCCGGGAGCGCCGCCGAGGCCGCGCCCGGCGGCGAGCCGATCGTCCGGCTGCGCCGGCTGATCCGGACCGGATCGGGCCGCCGTCACGGGTCGTCGGCGGCCGCG
This sequence comes from Methylobacterium sp. JK268, assembly GCF_054052225.1. NCBI lineage: Bacteria > Pseudomonadati > Pseudomonadota > Alphaproteobacteria > Hyphomicrobiales > Methylobacteriaceae > Methylobacterium > Methylobacterium sp. JK268. The sequence goes on from NZ_JBSVZN010000001.1 coordinate 229,143, forward strand.
TCCCCGGCGGGGGCGAAGGGGCAGAGTCCGCGCCGGGCGTCGGGGGTGCCGGGGCTGGAGCAGTCGATGTCCCCGGCCCAGGGGCCGAGGCGGATCGACCACGGGTCGGCCCGCAGGAGCGGACCCGCCGGCCGCGGACCGGGCCGCGCGCGGGCGACGACGCGCCGGTGCTCGATCGCCGCGGGGCGCGGGGCGCGGCCGCGGGCGATCCGCCGCACCGCCGTCGCCTCCCGGCGCGGACGGGGCGCCGCGCGCCGCGCGGCCTCTCGCCGGAGGGCCGGGCGGAGGCGGGCGGCGGGCTGGCGCAGCTGCCGCGCCGGGCGCGGTGAGGCCGTGCGCGACGGACCGCCCTCGGGCGGGGGCGTCGGCGCGTCCGGCGGCGCCGCGGTGCGGATCGGCGGGTCGGTCCAGCGGGTCTCGGCGATCGCCTCGGGCGCCGCGGCGAGCAGGAGAATCGCCGCCAGAGCGAGCCGGCGCTTCGGCAAGCGGCCTTTCGCCATCAGCACGCCCCTCCGCCGCGGGACCGACCGGCCCCGGGCGCGATGATAGCCGACCGCGCGGCGGCCCGTCACCCCGCGCGCGAACACCCTGGCGGGAACGCGGCCGCACGGGCATGAGGGAGGCGAGGCTCCCACACCAGCGAAGGTGGTTCCCCGTGAGGTCAAGGCGGTCGATCCGCATCCTGCTGCTCGTCGCGGCGCTCGCGACCGCGGCCGTCGCGGCGGCAGCCGACGTCCCCCGGAACATCCTCTGGGCGGCCCTCCAGGGCTGCATCGTCGCGAAGCGCACCACGGGGCGCGCCTTCCCGTGCCTCTCCGTCGACCTCGGGACCCCCGACCGGCCGGGAACCGCCATCCTCCGCGCGCCCGGGCAGCGCACCCACCTCGTCGTGATGCCGACCGCGGACGTGATCGGCCTCGAGGCGCCCGTGCTCCAGGGGCCGGCCGGGGTCGCCTATTGGCGCGCGGCCCTGGCGGCGCGGCGCGACGTCACCGAGGTCTTCGGCGACCGCCTGCCGGGCGCGGAGGTGGGTCTCGCGGTCAACTCCCCCACCGGCCGCAGCCAGGACCAGCTGCACATCCACGTCGACTGCGTCCGGCCGCAGACCCGCGCCCTCCTGCGGCGCTACGCGCGCAGCCTCCCGGCGGGCTGGGTGGTGCTGCCGACGACGATCCAGGGCGGCCGGCTCGCGGCGATGCGGGTCCCGGCCGCCGCGGTCGACGACTTCAACCCCTTCGCGGCCCTGGCCGCGGCGCCCGGCGCGGCGGCCGGCCTGCGCCACACGACCTTCGCGGCGATCAGCGCGCCCCCGGACGATCCCGCGGGCGGCTTCTACCTCCTCCTCGTCCGGCAGCCCTACGCGGCGGCCGAGAAGCTGCTCGACCACCGCTGCACGATCCTCGACGGCGGCGAGGCCCGATGAAATGCGGCCGGGCTCCGTAACCAGCCCTTAGCACGGGCGTGCGACGACCGGTGGGTCGAGACCGGCGATCACGGACGATGCAGCTGAGGCGCCAGAACCTGAATCGGCCGGAGCGTCCGACGCGGCCCCCCTGGATCCTCGTGGTCTTCAGCTTCGCCGTGACCGTCGCGCTCTGCGCGCTGGCGGGGAGCCTGATCCTCACCCTGCGCGCCAATGCCTGGAGCGAGGCCGCCCGCAACTCCGAGACCGTGCTGCAGAGTCTCGCCCACGCCCTCGATCGCGACATCGAGCTCTACGACCTGTCGCTGCAGGGTGTGGTCGAGGGGCTCCAGAACCCGGCCCTCGAGGGGGTGTCGCCGGAGGTCCGGCGCCTCGCCCTGTTCGACCGCGCGGCCAGCGCACGCGGGTTCGGGTCGATTCTCGTGCTCGACGCGCAGGGGGTGGCCTATATCGACGCCAGCGCCATCGTGCCGCGGCAGCTGAACGCGGCCGACCGCGACTACTTCCTGGCGCATCGGGCCGATCCCCGGGACGGGCTGCACATCGGGCGGCCGCTCACCTCGGCGGTGAGCGGCAAGGCGATGATCCCGCTGAGCCGGCGCGTCACCTACGCGGACGGGGCCTTCGCCGGCGTGGTGGTCGGAACCATCGAACTCGCCCACTTCGCCGAATTGTTCGAGCGCCTCGGCGGCGCGCTCGGCAGCGCGGTCACCTTCCTGCGCGACGACGGGGTGCTCCTCATCCGCACCCCCGTGGGCCGGTGGAGCCCGGGCTGGGAGGCGGCGGAGAACCCGAACGTCCGGCGCATCCTCCGCGAGGGCGAGGGTCGGTTCGTGGCGGTGTCGCCCTCCGACGGCGTGACGCGCTCCCACGTCTTCACGCGCGTGGGCCAATGGCCGCTGCGACTCGCCGTCTCGCTGAGCGTGCAGGACATCGATGCGGTCTGGCGCCCGAAGGCCGCCCTGATCGGCCTGCTCGCGCTGGTGATGTGCGCCGGCATCGGCGTGCTCACGGTCTGGCTCGCCGGGGAGTTGCAGCGCCGCACCGCGGCGGAGGAGGCGGCCCGGGCCACGAGCCAAGAACTCGCTCGCCTCGCCTCGACCGACAGCCTCACCGGGCTCGCCAACCGCCGGGCCTTCGACGACGCCCTCGCGCAGGCCCGGCAGGACGCGGAGCGCGAGCCCCTGGCGCTGCTGCTGTTCGATACCGACCGGTTCAAGCCCTACAACGACATCTACGGCCACCCCGCGGGAGACCGGGTGCTCCAGGCGATCGGCCGCATTCTCAGGCGGCACGCCGACCGGCCAGGGGATCTCGCCTGCCGGATCGGCGGCGAGGAATTCGCCCTCGTGGCGCGGGGGATCGGCGAGGACGCCGCCGTCGCGCTCGCCGAGAAGATCCGCGCGGCGGTGGCGGGCGCGCGCATCCCGCATGTCGGCCAACCCTCCGGTTTCGTGACGGTCAGCGCGGGCGTGATGCACGCCGACCGCTTCCGGGGAGGCACGGCGGAGGAGTGGTTCAGCGCGGCCGACGGCGCGCTCTACGCCGCCAAGCGCATGGGCCGCGACCAAGTCCGCGTGGCGGCGTAGCGGCCGGTCCGGAACGCCGTGCCTCAGGCCGCGTTCCGGCTGGTCTCGGCGGGCGTCGCGCGCAGCCCGTTGATGACCGAGACCAGCTGGTGGCCCTGGTAGGGCGTGCGCAGGCAGGGCGCGCCGTCGACCCGCCCGGCCCGCGGGATCGCGTGCGGCATGCGTGCGGTGTAGATCACGCTCGTGCGGGCGTTGAGTCGCCGGGCCAGGGCGCCGAGCGACAGGCCGTCCACCTCGTCGCGGACATCGGTATCGGTGACCAGCACGTCGATGCGCCGTCCCGCCGCCTGCGCGTGGAGCAGGCGGCCGGCCTCCGCGGCGCTGCGGGTGCCGATCACCGTGAAGCCGAACCCCTCCAGGCAGTGGGTGGTCGTGCGGCGCGTGAACTCGTCCCCGGCGAGCAGCAGGACGACGGGCGAGTGCTGGGCAGCAGGCATGGCGGACATCCGGTGAGAGGAGCGGCGCGCCGGCATCGCGGCGCTGCAGATACCCTGCTGAAAAGCAGCAAACTGGTTAACGAACCGTTTAAAGCGGCTAAACATCGCTTAAAATCGTCGAGATTGGCCTGCGGCAGACCGGTTTGCAGCGATGAGGCAAGGCACAGAGGCAGCGAATGGGCGCTCGTCGTCACGCCTCCACGCCGATGGACATGGCCGAGCTTCGCCTTCGTCAAGCTTGACCATAAACCGGCGCGGCCCATCCGCCGCGTCCGGCTGCACGGGGATCGGCGCGTCTCTCCTCCGCGGCCGTCGCGCGGAGGCGCGCGGCCTGCGCCATGCGAATCAGGTCACGGGCGTTCGGACTGCCCTGGTCCCGCGAGGGCGGACCACCGGTCCCGCAGGGCCGCGTCGTCCGACCGGCTTTGCGGAGGCCGAACCAGTCGGCAATACGGTTAAGCATGCTCGCCTGCACTCAATCCTACACGAATTGCCCAAATCCTGATGGCGCGCCGAGGCGCGAAATATCGGCCTCACCGTCCGGTCGCCGCCAGATTTACGTGACATTCCCCATATGTCGGAGTGATGTGTTTCGTGCAATGTGCCGAATTGACGTTCAGGCAGTCTGTTGCTTTTTTATAACAATTCGAAGGTAGGGGCGCACGGGTCGTGCCGTTCGGCGAAGCCGCGCGGTGGTCCCTCGCGCGCCGAGGCGAGGTCCCGACCGTGGTTGGAACGCGGAGACCGGATTGGCCGCATCTCGGCAGCGACGCGGCGCGGCAGGCACGCGATGCCGATCACGAGGTCGAGGCCCCGAAGCAGTGTTGAGGTGCACCGATGCGGGGTCTTCGAGACTGGCGCGGGATCCCCTCTCCCATGCGGGAGAAGGGGGGACGTGCTCCGCATGGTCCCCAGAAAGCGACCCGCGAGACGATGGTTCCAGGCGCAACGGCCCCGAACGCGTCAGGCCGCGGGATAGTCCGGCGCCAGCCTGCAGATGGCGGCGGCCACCGCGTAGGCCGCCGCGAAGGCCGGGACCGGCAGGCACTCGTAGCGCGAGTGGAAATTCAGGCCGCCCGTGAAGAAGTTCGGCGTGGGCAGGCCCCGGGCGGAAAGCGCCGACCCGTCGGTGCCGCCCCGCATCGCCAGGGGCTTGGGCGCGACGCCGACATCGGCCAGCGCGGCGAGGAGGAGATCGACGCAGCGGCGGTCCCCGCCCAGGCTGTCGGCGATATTGCCGTAGGTGTCGCCGATCCGGCATTCGACCCGCCCGGTGGGATAGCGGGCGGCGATCGCCTCGGCGACGGCGGCGAGGCGCTGCTTGCGCGCCGCGAAGACCTCCCGGTCGAAGTCGCGCACCATCGCCGTCAGGCGCGCCTGCCCGGCATGCGCGACGAGGTCGTGGAACCAGACGTAACCCTCCCGTCCCGCCGTGCGCTCGGGCGTCTCGGCCCGGTCGAAGGCGGCGATGAAGTCGTGGGCCATGAGGAGCGGGTTGACCATCACCCCCTTGGCGGACATCGGATGGGCGGTCACGCCCGTGAAGACGATCTCGGCCGAGGCGGCGTTGAAGGTCTCGGTGACGACTTCGCCCAGCTCGGTCGCATCGATCGTGTAGGCGAAGTCGCAGGGGAAGCGGGCGAGGTCCAGAGCCTTCGCGCCGCGCAGCCCGATCTCCTCGTCGGGCACGAAGGCGACGTGGATGTCGCCGTGGCGGTCGTCCGGTCCGAGTTGGGCGAGCAGCGTCATGATGATCGCGATCGCGGCCTTGTCGTCGGCGCCGAGCACGCTGGTCCCGTCGCCGAAGAGCACGTCGGCACCGACCCACGGGTCGAGTTCGGGATGCTCGGCCGCGCGCAGCCAGATGTCCTGCTGCGGGTTGAGGCAGAGATCCGCGCCCTCGTAGCGGCGCAGCTGCGGATGCACGATGGGCGACAGGCCCACATCGACGGTGTCGAGATGGGCGATGAAGCCGATGCGCGGCGCATCCGGCACCGTCCCGGGCTTGCGCGCCGTGACGGTGGCGGAGGCGTCGACGAGCACGTCGGCGAGACCGAGATCGCGCAGCTCCGCCGCCAGCAGCGCGGCGAGGCGCTGCTGGCCCGGCGTGCTCGGCAGCGCCGTCGCGCGGGCATCGCTCTGGCTCTCGACCGCCACGTAGCGCAGGAAGCGCTCGATCAGCTGCGCACGAATGTCCATCGGATCGGGTGCTCCGCTCTTGCTGCCGCAGGCTGCGCATACGACCGCCGGCGCCTCTTGTCACAGCCCGATGCGACCGACCGGCTCTGATCGCGTCGGAAGTCGCAGGGCCTCATACCAACGGCCCAGGATGCTGACGCATCGATTCGATCTCGGGCAGGCCCGAGATCGACGGGGTCGTTGCCCATCTCGAATTTTCGACACCAAACCAAAGGCTTGGCGAAAATTCGAGAACGGAACCAACGATCATCAAAAATGACCGTTGGTATCAGGCCACCGCCCCGAGGACCTGCGCCCGGCATTCGCCGAAGCCGATCGCCGCGAAGCCCACGCGCAAGCCCCGCGCCCGCAGGATGATCTCGTCGCCATCCTCCAGGAAAAGGCGCTCCCCGCCGGATTCGAGCCGCAGCGGCTCCCGGCCCCCGCGCGTGGCCTCGACGAGGCTGCCGCAGGCGTCGCGGCCCGGCCCCGAGAGCGTCCCGGTCCCGAGGAGATCGCCCGGCCGCAGGTCGCAGCCGCCGCTCGTGTGATGGGCCACCATCTGCGCCACGGTCCAGTACATGAACCGCGCGTTCGAGGCCGAGAGCCGGTGCGGCGCCAGACCCGCCGCCCGCAGGCCGGGCGTCAACAGGAAGGCGTCGAGAGCCAGGTCGAAGGCGCCGCGGCGGCGATCCTCCGCGTCGGCGAGGTAGGGCAGGGGCTCCGGGTCGCCCTCCCGGCGGGGCGGCTGCGGGATCCGGAACGGCGCCAGCGCCTCGGCGGTGACGATCCAGGGCGAGACCGTCGTGGCGAAGTTCTTCGACAGGAACGGCCCGAGCGGCTGGTACTCCCAGGCCTGGATGTCGCGGGCCGACCAGTCGTTGAGCAGGCAGAGGCCGGCGATGTGGGCCTGCGCCTCCCGGATCGGGATCGGCGTCCCGGGGGCGTTGCCGGGCCCGATCCACACGCCGAGTTCGAGCTCGAAGTCGAGGCGCCGCGTCGGGCCGAATTCCGGCGCCGCCGCGTCCGGCGCCCTGGTCTGACCGCGGGGCCGTCGGACCGGGACGCCGGAGGGCCGGATCGAGGAGGCGCGGCCGTGATAGCCGATCGGGACGTGCTTGTAGTTCGCAAGGAGCGGGTTGTCGGGCCGGAACAGCCGGCCGATCGCCTCCGCGTGGTGAATGCCGACGTAGAAGTCGGTGTAGTCGCCGATCGCGGCCGGCAGGTGCAGGCTGCAGGCGGAGGCCGCGTGCAGGAGCGGGGCGACCCGGTCGCGCTCGGCCGAGCCCACCGCCAGCAGCGCCGACAGGCGCCGCCGCAGGGCCCGGCGGGGGCCGGCCCCGAGGGCGAGGAGACCGTTCAGGCTGCCTCCGGCCGCTGCCTCGACCGCGGCCGCCGCCTCGCCCGCCAGGAGCTTGGCGGAGAGCAGCGCCGGGAGGTCGAGGATGGCCTCGCCGATGGCCACGCCCGCCCGCGGCCGCCCGTCCCGGGGGGCGAAGATGCCGAGCGGCAGGTTCTGGATCGGGAAATCCGGATGTCCGTCCGCCCCCGGCACGAAGGAGCGCAGGCCGGCATCATGGGTGCGGTCGAGGCCGTCCGCGTCGGGTTCGTCCGTCATGGCGGGGCGTCCTGCCGGGGTCTACCGCGCCGGCCCGGCGGAGGGGTCGAAATGCTTGGCGAGCTTGCGGCCGTAGGCGGCGTAGTCCCGCTGCCGGGCCGGATGTTCGGCGGCGAAGGGGCTGACCTTCTGGGGAAAGCGCGTCTCGAACATGAAGGCGAGCGTGCCCGCGAGCTTGTGGGGCGCCAGCGCCGCGGTCGAGGCCCGCTCGAAGGCGTCCACGTCCGGCCCGTGCGGCAGCAGGGTGTTGTGCAGGGAGGCCCCGCCCGGGCGGAACCCGCCCCCGGTCTTCGCGTCGTAGACCCCGTAGACCAGCCCCATGAACTCGCTCATCACGTTGAGGTGGTACCAGGGCGGCCGGAAGGTGTTCTCCGCCACCAGCCAGCGGTCGGAGAAGATCACGAAGTCGATGTTGGCGGTGCCCGGCGTCTCGGAGGGCGACGTCAGCACCGTGAAGATCGACGGGTCGGCGTGGTCGAACAGGATCGGGCCGACCGGCGAGAACTTTCTGAGATCGTACTTGTAGGGCGCGTAATTGCCGTGCCAGGCGACCACGTCGAGGGGCGAATGGGTGATCTCCGCCGCCCAGAGCGTGCCGCCCCACTTCACCAGCATGGTGCCGGGTGCGTCGCGGTCCTCGTAGGCCGCGACCGGGGTGAGGAAGTCGCGCTGATTGGCGAGGCAGTTTGCGCCGATCGGCCCGCGCTCGGGCAGCGTGAAGGCGCCGCCGTAATTCTCGCAGACGTAGCCGCGGGCGGGGCCGTCGCGCAGGTCGACCGCGAACTTCACCCCGCGCGGGATCACCGCGATCTCGCCGGGCTCGACGTCGATGATCCCGAACTCCGTGCGGAAGCGCAGGCCGCCCTCCTGGGGCACGACCAGCAGCTCGCCGTCGGCGTCGTAGAAGTACTCGTCCGGCATCGAGCGGGTGGCGAAGTAGAGATGCGCCCCCATCCCGGCCTGTGCCCCCGCATCGCCCGCCGTGGTCATGGTGCGGATGCCCTCGACGAAGGACAGGGGCTCGGAGGGGATCGGCACGGGATCCCAGCGCTGCGGCGCGATCGGCAGCGCGGCCGCCTCGGCCGGGGCGGTGAGCCAGGGGCCGGAAGCGACCTGCCGGAACTCGCCCCAATGCATCACGGTGGGGCGGATGCGGTAGAGCCAGGAGCGCTCGTTGGTGGTGCGGGGCGCGGTGAAGGGAGAGCCCGAGAGCTGCTCGGCGTAGAGGCCGTAGGGGCAGCGCTGGGGCGAGTTGCGGCCGACCGGCAGGGCGCCCGGCAGCGCCTCGGTCTCGAAACCGTTGCCGAAGCCCGACATGTAGGCCACCGCCTCCGGGCGGGCCGCGGGCGGGGTCGTCGCGGATGCGGTCATGACGGGTGCGGTCATGGCGGTTGCTTCCCGGGTCGACGGTTTATAGTTTCAAATGAAACTTATTGGCGGGGTGATAGTTTCCGATGAAACCGTTGTCAACCCTCAGCGCGCCGGAACCCGGGAACGGGGAGGAGGGTCTCGCGCTGGCCACGTTCCTGCCCTACCGGCTGAACGTGCTCGCGACCGTGATCAGCGAGGGGCTGGCCCGCCTCTACGGGGAGCGGTTCGACCTCGACATCCCGGGCTGGCGGGTCCTCGCCACGGTCGGCGAATACGGGTCGATCACCGGGACGGCGGTGGGGCAGCACGCCCGGATGAGCAAGGTGAAGGTGAGCCGGGCCGTCGCGGCGCTCGCGGCGCGCGGGTGGATCGAGCGGCGGCCGAACGCCGACGATCTGCGGGAGGCGTTCCTGACCCTCACGGCGGAGGGCCGGCGGGCCTATCGGGACATCGTCCCCCTGGCCCGCGGCTACGAGGCGGCCCTGTTGCGCGACCTCGGCGAAGGCGAGCGGCGGGCGCTGTCCGCCCTGATCGACCGGCTCCTCGCCGCGGCATCGCGGGACCCGGCGGCAGATCCGCTCCGCGCCGGGAGGCCGTGACGGCGGCGATCGCGGCGGCCCGCCGGCCTCCTCCCGCCTGGCCGCAGCGTCCCGAGGCGCGACGGCGTCGACTTCACCGTATCGCAGGAGATCTCGCAGGGCATCGCGTTCGGGCTCGACGGTTACGGCCTGCAGCAGCTCACCAACGACCGCATCAACACCATCAGCCTTCCCGATACCAACCGATCGGCCTTATCCGGGTCCGGGCCTGCGCATCGACAGACTTTCCGGACGGGCGCTCAACCTGAACATGGACGTCCCGGTCGCGACTGCAATCTCGCGACGGGCCTGCCGTTCAACGCGCTGCTCATCATCCCGCTGACGTGATCGCCCGGGAGGCGCGGGGTGCCGCTCTCCGCGCCGCGGCGGCCCCGTCGTCGCCGCCGCCCATTACCGGAACGACGAGGCCCGCCTCGCCCGCCGGATAGCCAGGGCCGCCCTCGCGTCGAGGACGGTCAGGGGGCCTCCAAGCCGCATCGCTCCTTCGCGGGGCGCGCCTCCGCGGAGGTGAGATACGCGATCAAGGCCCGCGCCCGCGCCGGATCGGGTGAGGCCGCGCCGAGTCCGGCCGAGAACACGGTCACCGCCTGGATCTCCCGCGGCAGCATCCCGAGGACGGCGATGCCCGGCACGTCCCGCAACTCGCTGAGCTGCTGGAAGCCGAGATCGGCCTCGCCCCGCGCGAGCAGCGAACCGACGGAGACGCCCGGCGGCGCCTGGACCACGCGCCCCGCGATCGCGTCGGCGATGCCCCACCGCTGCCACAACCGCCCGAGATGGTCGCCGCTCGGGCCCGTCGAGGTGGCGATCCGCTCCGCCCCGAGAACCGCCGCCCTCACGGCCGCCTCGTCGTCGATCGCGATCCGCGGCCGGCCCGACGGCGCGGCGGCGGCGATCCCGGATCGCGCGAAGGCCACCCGGCTGCCGGCAACCAGGAACCCCTCCGCCTCCAGCTGCTCCATCACGGCCGAGGCGAGGACGATGACGTCCGCCCCCGCGCCGGAGCGGACCAGACGCGCCGCATCCACGCCGCCCATGGACCGGATGGCGACGCCCTGGCCGGTCCGCCGCTCGTAGGAGGCCGCCAGATCGGCCAGGACCTGGCGCGTCGCCATGGAGGACAGGCCGGTGATCGGATCGGTCATCGAGGACTCCCGGGCAGGATGGGACGACGTCACGGCGCTCAATCGACGTAGCGCAGCCCCGCCTTGGCCAGCGGCTCGCGCATCGCGTAGAGGTCGAGCCCGAGCACGCCCGCGGCGAGCTTCGCGCGCTTGGCCTCCTCGTTCGCCGCGCGCTGGGCCGCCGCATCGGCCGTGCGGCGGGCCGCCTCCGCCGGCACGACGACGACGCCGTCGTCATCGGCCACGATCGCGTCGCCCGGATGGACCAGCGCGCCCGCGCAGACGACCGGGATGTTCACGGACCCGATCGTCGCCTTCACGGTGCCCTTGGCCGAGATGCATCGGCTCCAGACGGGAAAGCCCATCTCGGTCAAGGTCCTCACGTCGCGCACGCCCGCATCGATGATCAGGGCCCTGGCGCCGCGCGCCTGGAAGCTCGTCGCCAGCAGGTCGCCGAAATAGCCGTCCGTGCACGCGGCCGTGACCGCCGCCACGACGATGTCCCCCGGCTGGATCTGCTCGGCGGCGACGTGCAGCATCCAGTTGTCCCCCGGATGCAGCAGCACGGTGACCGCCGTCCCGGCGACCTGCGCGCCGGCATAGATCGGCCGCAGAGACGGTTTCATCAGGCCCACGCGGCCCATCGCCTCGTGCACCGTGGCGACGCCGTGGGTCCCCAGCGTCTCGACGGACGCGCGGTCGGCGCGCGCGATGGTGCGTTTCACGATCCCAAGTTCGACCATGGCTCGGCTCCGAGATGTGGTCCGGCGAAGAGCGGCCGGTCCGCCGCAGAAGAGGGAGAGGATTCGGAAGCCCGGGCCAGGCTGACGGCTGGCCCCGTCTCCGCGTTTGGTTTTGCCGGTTCTTGCACGCTGAACCGGCAACCCCTTCAGCGGGACATGCTCTCGCGCCCGCGCGCCTTCAGGGCGGCGTCGAGGCGCGGATAGACGCGGCGCGCGTTGCCCTCGTAGATCTTCCGGCGGTCCTCCGCGCTCAGGTGCCGGGCGGCTTCAATGTAACGCTTCGTGTCGTCGAAGTTGTGCCCGGTCTCGGGATCGATCCCCCGCACCGCGCCCACCATCTCGCTCGCGAACAGGATGTTGTCGACCGGGATGACGTCGGTCAGCAGGTCGATGCCGGGCTGATGATAGATGCAGGTATCGAAGTAGACGTTCTTGAGCAGATGCTCGCGCAGCTCCGGCTTCTTGAGCGCCTGGGCGAGCCCGCGGTAGCGCCCCCAGTGATACGGCGCCGCGCCCCCGCCATGCGGGATCACGAAGCGCAGCGTCGGGAAGTCCGCGAACAGGTCGCCCTCGATGAGCTGCATGACGGCGGTGGTGTCGGCGTTGATGTAATGCGCGCCCGTGGTGTGGAAGCAGGCATTGCAGCTCGTCGAGACGTGGATCATCGCCGGGATGTCGTATTCCACCATCTTCTCGTAGATCGGGTACCAGGAGCGGTCGGTCAGCGGCGGGCTCTTCCAGTATCCCCCTGACGGGTCGGGGTTGAGGTTGATGCCGACGAAGCCGTAATCGCGAATGCATTTTTCGAGTTCGGGGATGCAGGTCTTCGGATCGGCGCCGGGGCTCTGCGGCAGCATAGCGGCGCCGATGAAGTGGTCGGGGAACAGCTGCGCGACGCGGTGGCAGAGGGCGTTGCAGATCGCGGCCCATTCCGAGGAGACCGCGAGATCGCCGATGTGATGCGCCATGAAGCTCGCGCGCGGGCTGAAGATCGTGAGGTCGCTGCCCCGCTCCCGCATCAGCCGCAGCTGGTTGCTCTCGATCGACTCGCGGATCTCGTCGTCGCTGATCCGCAGATCGGAGCGCTGCGGCCGGCGGGCCGGGTCGCGCAGGCCCTCGATCTGGCGGTTGCGCCACTCCTCGAGCGCCCGAGGCGCCGTCGTGTAGTGTCCGTGGCAGTCGATGATCATCGTGTCTCGCTCTTCGTGCGGGAGGAGGGCCCGTCTTGAGGAGGAGGGCCCGTCTTGGGCGGCCGGGGCCGGAGCCCCCCGCGGGTCAGTGCGCTGATGCGGCCCTGGGGCTGGCGGCGTCGGCGCTTCCGAACTGCGTCACCGCGATCGCCAGGGCGGCGCAGGTGGCGGGAGCCGCCAGGACCAGGAGGATCGCGCTGAAATCCCATCCCGAGCCCAGGAGGGCGCCCCCGAAGCCGGATCCGAGGATGCTGCCGAAGCGCCCGATGCCCAGCATCCAGCTCACCCCGGTGGCGCGCGCCGCGGTCGGGTAGCAGCCGGGCGCGAAGGCGTTGAGCCCGGTCTGGGCCCCGCTCATGCAGAACCCGGCCGCGAGGATCAGGACGGCCAGCGAGGACGAGACGATGCCGAGCACCGAGAGGGCGACGATGCAGAGGCTGCCGCCCAGATACGCGGCCGCGATGACGAGCGGGGGCCGGGCCTTGTCCATGATCCAGCCGACCACGACGGCGCCCAGCGTGCCGCCGATCTGGAACAGGGCCGTGAGGGTGGAGGCGGTCTCGACCGGAACGCCGGCATCCCGCAGCAGGGTCGGCAGCCACCCGGTGAGCAGGTAGATGACCATCAGGCCCATGAAGTAGGTGACCCAGAGGGACACGGTCATCAGGGCGTAGCCGCGAGAGAACAGGACCCCGATCGGCGTCTTCGTCCGCAGGGGCGGCTCGTCGGACACGAAGGTCTCGTCACCGGCGAACCGGTGGCCGGTGACTGCGGAGAGCGTCGCCGCGATCGTCCCGGGCGCGGCCCCGCGCAGCGCCAGCAGGCGCGCCGATTCCGGGAGGAAGCGCGCCAGGATCGGCAGCAGGGTCAGCGGCACGGCGCCGCCCAGCAGCAGCACGGACCGCCAGCCGTGGAGCGGGATCAGGACGGCCGCCGCGAAGCCGATCGCGGCCGAGCCGAGGGTGAACCCCGTGAACATGATCGTGATCATCAGCGAGCGCCGCCGCTGGGGGGCGTATTCCGACAGCAGCGTCGTGGTGTTGGGCATGGCCGCGCCCATGCCGGTACCGGCAAACAGGCGCAGGAGCGCCATCTCGGCCGGCGACGAGGCATAGGCCGCCACCACCGTGAACAGGCCGAAGACCAGGACCGCGGTGAGCAGGACGATCTTGCGCCCGAACCGGTCCGAGGACGGACCGGCGACCAGGGCGCCGATCACGAGGCCGAACGGCGCCGCGCTCATCACGATGCCGAAGGCCGGCCGCGAGATCTCCCATTCCTGCAGGATCGACGGCGTGACGAAGCCCATGATCGCCACGTCCATGCCGTCGGCCACGACGACCATGAAGCACATCGCGACCAGGGCCCATTGGGCCATCGAAATGGGTCGGCTATCGATGAACGATTTGATGTCGACCGTCCTGGACATGCCCGCCTCTCCTCCCTGTGCCGATGAGATCTTGTGATGCTTGTGCGGCCTGCGTCTCAGCGGGGCGATCCCGCCTCGGGGCGGAGATCCTCCGGGGGGTCGCCGGCCCCGGGCTGGCCGGGAAGGGGCGGCGTCCCGCGGCTGTGGAAGCTCTCGATGGTCTTGAGGCCCCAGGCCTGGCCCTTCCTCCGCTCGGCCTCGGTCCAGCGGATCGGCTTCCAGTCGGGGGCGAGGACGAGGCGCGCGCCCGCATTCGCGACCTCGACGCGGTGCCCGCCGGGCTCGAAGACGTAGAGGAAGAAGGTCTGCTGGACGGCGTGCTTGTGCGGACCGGTCTCGATCGGCACCCCGGCCTCGAGGAAGATGTCCGCGGCCCGCAGGATCTCCTCGCGGCTGTCGAGCGCGTAGGTGATGTGGTGGAAGCGGCCTTTGATCCCGTGCGCTTCCTTGGTGTAGGCGAAGTCGTAGCTCTTGTTGGTCGCCGTCAGCCACATCCCGGCCTCCTCGCCGGAATCGAGCACGATCTGCTCGGTGAGGCGGAAGCCGAGATGCCGTTCGAAGAACTCGCGGTTGGCCTTCACGTCGACGGCGAGGCAGTTGAAATGGTCGAGCCGGCGCACGTTGAGGCCGCGCGCCGGGAAGCGCTGCGCCTGGTTCTTGAGTGCGGGCCGCAGGGCCTCCGGGGCCTCGTACCACTCCGTCTCGTAGTAGAGCTCGATGACGTGGCCGTCCGGGTCGTGGAAGCGGTAGCCGGGCCCGTGGCCGAGCTCGCCCTCGTGCCAGCCGATCCCGGCGCCGGTCTGCGCGATCGCGCCGACGCGCCGCTCCAGGGCCTGCGGGCTGCGCGCCCGGAAGGCCGCGTGACCGAGGCCCGCAACGCGGGAGGCGGTGAGCTGAAGCGAGTAGCGTTCGTAATCGTCCCAGGCGCGCAGGTAGACGGAATCGCCCTGCCGCCCGCTCTCCGTCATGCCCATCACGTCGACGAAGAAGCGCAGGCTCTCCTCGGGCTTGGGCGTGAGGAGTTCGAGGTGCCCGAGATGGGCCACGTCGAGGATCGGCTCGCTGGTCACAGGTCGTCTCCGTGGTGGACGCCGCCCCGCGCGGCAGCGGGAGGCATGCGTTCGCGCGTGGATCGGGACGCGGGGGCGGCCCGCGACGGAAGCGGTCAGGCCGCGGCCGGGGAGGGGGCGGCGCGCGCGGCCGCCGCGCCGGTGACGCCGTCGAGGAGGGCGTCGAGCGTTCCGGCGGACAGGGCGGCGCGGTCGACGTGGCGTCCGAGCGCGCCGGCCCAGTCCTGGCGCTCCGCGATGGCGCCGCTCATGAGCGGGGCGATGCCCGCATCCCCGACCGTCCGCGCCACCTCCCGCATCTCCTCGGCCCGTCGCCGGCCGTGCAGCAAAGTCCGGCCGATGAGGTAATGGGCGAGGCCCGGCCAGTCCTCGTGCGGCAGGGTGTCGGCGAGCGAGGCCAGCACCTCCCGCTCCACGCCGTAGCGGCGCGCCGCCAGCAGGCACTCGCTCGCCAGGGCCTCCAGACCCTTGACCATGACGCTGCGGCACATCTTGACCGAGGAGGCGCGTCCGATCTCGTCGGAGAAGACCGTCAGGCGCATCGCGAAGGGGGCCATCGCCGCCGCGAAATCCGGCGCGTGGGGGCCGCCGAGCAGCATGGGCGCGCCTAGGCCGTGGGGCGGCACGCTCGTCATCACGGCCGCCTCGACGTAGCGCCCGCCCGCCGCCGCCACGAGGCGGGCGGCCTCCCGCTTGGTCGAGGGCGCCACCGAGTTCACGTCGACGACGAGGGGGCCGTGCCCGAGACCGCCCGCAAGCGCCGCGGCCGCCGACAGCGCGGCGCCGGCCGTGACGGCCACGAACACGATGTCGGCCTCTCTCACCGCCTCCGCGGCGTCGGCGCCGACCGCGACGGTCGCGGCGGCGTGCGCCTGCGCCGCGGGATCGATGTCGAAGGCCGTGATGCGGCTCGTGGGAGCGGCGGCCCGCAGGTCGCGGGCGAAGCGGCTGCCGACCTCGCCGAACCCGACGATGGCGAAATGGGTCATGTCTGGCGGTCTCTCGTCGCGCGGGTCCGGCCGCGTGGCGGCCCTCCCGCCTCCTCAGGGGCGGCGCGGTGCGGCGGGAACCTCCGCCGAAACGGATGCCGGTTCAGCGCAGAGAATGCGGCAGACACAAACACCTGCGGCCGCGACAGCTCGCAACGCGTTCGGGCGCTGCTCGGGAAAGGCTGCGACGGAATCGAGGACATGCGGGCGCGCGGCCGGTCTCATCGGCGATCCCTCCCTGGGACGACCATCGGGGTGGCGTTCTCTGCTTGCGAGCGCCCGCCGTGTCTTTGCAGGATCGGACGCTGCTTGCGTCGTACATTGCCCGCCGGGGCCGAGTCCTATTTCTTTTTTCGCCGCTTGCTATCACCATCGGTGATATCGGCGAGGCCGCGCTGCGAGATCTCGCCGATATAGGCCCGCAGGCATTCCGCGAAGAGCCGCCCGCCGGAAGGCAGCGGGCGATCAAAGGGCAGGATCAGCCCGGCCGGCCGATCGGGGGCGGAGATCGGCAGCGGCACGACGCGCAGGGTCCCGCGGAGCAGATCCCCGGCCATCATCAGCCGCGGCATCACGGCGACGAGGTCGGAGGCGTGCAGCATCTCGCGGATGAAGCCGTGGGAGCTGGAGCGGAGGGAGGCCGACGGCACCAGGCCGAGCAGCGACAGCACGTGCTCGATCTCCTGGCCGACCCGCTGGCTCACCGTGGGCAGGACGACCTCGTACTGGCGCAGGGCCGCGACGGTCGCCGGTCCGGCGAAGATCGGGTGCTCCGCCCGGGCCAGGATCGAGATCGGCTCGGTCCAGAGCGGCTCGCGGATGAAGTGGTCCGGGACGGCGGGCGCGTAGAGGCGCCCGACGACGAGATCGAGCTCACCCGCGGCGAGGCGCGGCAGGAGGTCCTCCGTCCGCCCCTGCTGCAGCCCGACCCTGATGTCCGGATGGGCCGCCTTGAGCCGCGCCAGCACCCCGGGCAGCACGCCGGACGCCGCGACCGGGAGCGCTCCCACCGCGACGGCGGCGCCCCGGTTCTCCATGTGCCGGTCGAGTTCCTCGTCGAGGTCGTGGATCTCCGCGAGGATGCGGCGCGCGGCCCGCACCAGCACCATGCCGGCCTCGGTGGGGCGCACGCCGCGCGCGTGCCGGTCGAAGAGGCGGGCCTGAAGGATATCCTCGATCTCGTGCAGGCTCTTGGTGAGGGCGGGCTGCGTCACGCCGAGCACCGACGCGGCCCTGACCAGGCTGCGGTGCGCCTCCAGGGCATCGACGACGCGGAGTTGGGAGAGCTTCAGGCGCCGGTCGAGGTAGCGGCGTGACATCGGCATCCGATCTCCTGGCCGCGAGGGGGGGACGGCCCGGTCCCGCGTGGGTATTGGAACAAGTCCCTGCGCCGCGTCGACAGGGGAGGATGCGATTCCACCATCGCATGGGTGGGAGATGTCAACGGCGCCCCGACACGCCGCTGTAGACGCCGGGGAGAGGCCTCACGTCCGTGTGGGGCAGTGGGCGGGCGCGGAGGTTCCATGCCGCGCAGAGCTCGGCCGCAATCCGCCTGGCGTAGGGTCGTCCGCGGATCTCCGCTCTCTCGACCCGGGCGAGCCGCCAGGCTCGACCGGCGCGGAGGCCGGCTGCCGAAGAGCGGATGGTCAGCAGGGCCGTTCGGGGTGCGAAGCCGACCGATGCGGTGAGGGCTGCTTGCTCCCGCGCCCATGCGGACAGGGGAGTGTGCCATTCCACCTTTGCCCAGCTGGGACATTCTAACTTTGCGCCTACACGGCCAACTCGCATAAGAAACATTATGGAACTGCTCTTCGTGCCGGTCCGATCACAGGCTCGGCACCGAGAAGCGGTAGGACGCCTGGAGGAAGCCACCGAGGCGGTCGGCCTCCAGGCGGGTCGGGCTGGCGGGCGCGAGCGGGAAGCGGCTGCGTCCGTTGCCGGCCTCCATGTGCCAGTAGCGGCCGCCGACGCCGATGCTGAGGTCCGGCGTCACGTCGTACGAGACGACGCCCTGCACGAAGACCCCGTCTCCCGATCCCCATTGCGGTTGCGGGTTGATGTCGGGGCGCAGCCAGTGGCGGTCGTAAGCCTGGATCGCGGCGACCGGGAGATACGCGCCCTCGAGGCCGATCCGGACGCGGTCGCGGCGGATCTCACCCGCGAGGCCGATCCGCAGTGCGCTCCAATGCGCATCCTCGCTGATCGTCCGGACGTTCCCCACGGCAAACGGGCCGCAGCCGAAGGCGCTGCCGGCCACTTGGCGGCACCCGACCGCGTTGGGTCCCTCCTGCAGGAACTGGTAGCCCAGGAACGCCCCGAGCCGGTAATCCTCGCCGGACAGCAGGCTGTATCCGGCATCCGCGACCCCGTAGGCGATGCCGCCGTCGCGGATCGTCGAGTCGGACCGCGCCGTGAGCGCGCGGGCCGGCACAAAGTCCTCGTCCGCCAGCCGGCCCGAGGTGAGCCCGCCCGCTCCGACGAACCCCTTGACGAACAATCCCGTCGGACGGTGGTCGAGGCGGGCGAAGCTCTCGCCCGCATGGGCCGCCAGGCCGGCATAGGTCAGGCGCGAGTTCAGTTGCGCGGCGTTGCCCGGGGCCGCGATCGTCGCGCGCTGGGTCCCGGTGCTGCCGAAGTAGCGCAGGCCCGCTTCGAGGTCGAAGGACGCCGGCGCCCCCCGGGCAGGCGCCGCGTCGGCCGTACCCAGCGCCCCGTCGCCGAAATGGTAGGTCAGGCCGATCCGGGCGAGGACGCCGCTGGTCCGTGCGCGGGTCCCGATCCGGATGCTGCTCTCCGCCAACGTGTTCCGCGAGATCCCGTGCGCCATCACCGTGCGGCTTCCGAGATCGTAGTAGAGCGTCTCCACCTTCGCCGAGACCCGCTCGCCGAACGCGTAGGCGATGCCCCCGCCCACCGCGAAGCCCAGCCGTTCGTCGCCGTCGCGGGCGTCGGAGAAGCCGCCATAGGCGCTCCTCGCGCCCGTCGACCGCGTCTCGGTGGCGTCGATCCGCACCGTCCCGTAGGCGAGACCCGCCGTCGCGTAGACGAGCGCCCGGTCGATGGCGAGCCCGACGCGCCCGCGCAGGGTGCCGAAACCGTCGAGCCGCTGGCCGGCATGGGCCGTGCCGGACGGGAGCGCGCGGCCGTTGACGATCGTGAGCCCTTCCTGGTCCGCGTAGCCGCGCAGGCGCGTCACGGTGTGGTCCGCAGCCACGCCGAGGACCAGACCCGCTCCGATCTCGCGGTCGTACCCGACCTCTCCGCCGGCCACGACGTCCTCGGTGACAGGCCGCAGGACGGGGCCGATCCGGCAGCCCGTTCCCTGCGGGATGCCGGCCACCGAAATGCAGGAGGGGGCGAGCCGGTTGTCGAGGGCCCCGTAGCCGAGGAACAGCCCGGCGGAGAAGCCCGTCCAACCCGCCGGCAGCCCGCCCCCCGGCCCCGCCGGATCGGCCGCCCGCGCAGTCGAGGGTCCGGCAACCGACGCGACGACGAGAGAACCCACGATGAGAGCTGCGCGCATGATGACTCGTCCGACGATGCGGCCGAGACGTTAGGGCAACCGGCGGGATAATAATGTTACCTTGCGGCAACGGAGCGTTCCGACGTTGAATGACGGCGACCGACCGGTCGCACGCCCGAGCCGACGCTCCCCTGCCATGCCGCATCAAGGACGTCGCGTGCCCCCTCGACGATCCCTGCGAAGCGAGTGCCGCCCGCAGGCCTGGATCGGTCTCGCCTGCGCGTGCAGGATCACCTCGCAAGCTCTCGATCGTCCGACGAGGAAGGCCGCATGCCCGCCGCACCGACTGCCAGCCTGCTCGCCGGCCTGCCGCTCCCGGGTGCCGCGGAGGAGAGCGTGGCGACGCTCCTCGCGCGGCCGGGGCTGCGCCTGGAGCGGATCGTCTCCACCGGCCAGGCGAGCCCGCCGGGCTTCTGGTACGACCAACGGGAGGACGAGTGGGTGCTGCTGGTGGCGGGCGCGGCCCGGCTGCGCGTCGCCGGCGAGGCGCAGGACCGCGCCCTGCGGCCGGGCGACCACCTGCTGCTCCCGGCCGGCTGCCGCCACCGGGTCGAGTGGACCGACCCCGCGGCCGCGACGGTCTGGCTCTGCCTGTTCGTTCAGCCGTCGACCGTGACGGTGAGTCCGTCATAGGCCGGCACCACGCCCTCCGGCAGGCGGCGGCGCAGGGCCTCGTAGTCGAGGTCGGTGTGGAGGTTCGTCAGGATGGCGCGGCGCGGCCGCACCTCCTCGATCAGCGCCAGCGCGTCCGAGACCGAGTAGTGGGTCGGGTGCGGCGTGTCGCGCAGGGCGTCGATGATCAGCAGATCGAGGCCGGAGAGCCGCGCCTTGGCGTCGGCCGGCATGGTGCTGACGTCGGGCGCGTAGGCGGCGTCCGCGAAGCGGAAGCCCAGGGCCTCCTCGTTGCCGTGCTCCATCCGGAAGGAGGTCGCGGTCACCGGGCCGCCCGGCCCGTCGAGGGTGAGTGGCGCATCGTCGGGCAGCGCGTGGAGGTCGAGGATCGGCGGGTACTGGCTCCCGGGCGGCGTGTCGAAGCAATAGGCGAAGCGCACCCGCAGCAGCGCCTCCGTGACCGCGTCCGCGTAGACCGGGATGCGGCGGCGCATGTGGATCACCAGCGGGCGCACGTCGTCGATGCCGTGGGTGTGGTCCGCGTGGGCGTGGGTGAACAGCACCGCGTCGAGCCGGGTCACGCCCGCGTCGAGGAGCTGCTCGCGCAGGTCCGGCGAGGTGTCGATGAGCACCGTCGTGGCCGCGCCCCCGTCCCGCCGCCCCTCGACCAGGAGCGAGCAGCGGCGGCGGCGGTTCCTCGGCTCGGCCGGGTCGCAGGCGCCCCAGCCGGAGCCGACGCGGGGCACGCCGCCGGAGGAGCCGCAGCCGAGGAGGCGGAGCGTCAGCGCGGGCATCGGGGCGACCTCACGGGGCGGCCGCCGCCGCGGCATCCGCCCGCGCGGCCTTGTCGAACAGCCGGTAGAAATTCTCGGTCGTGAGCTGCGCGAGGGCGTCCGGCGCGACGTCGAGGGTCCGGGCGAGCACCCGGGCGGTCTCGGCCACGTAGGCGGGCTCGTTCGGGCGGCCGCGATGCGGCTCGGGCGCCAGGAAGGGCGCGTCGGTCTCGACCAGGAGCCGGTCGCGCGGCAGCGCGGCGGCGATCGCCCGCAACTCCTCCGAGCGGCGGAAGGTCACGATGCCCGAGAAGGACACGAACAGGCCGAGCTCCACCCCGGCCTCCGCGAGGCGCCGCCCGGACGAGAAGCAGTGCAGCACCGCCTTGAAGGCGCCCCGCCCCATCTCCTCGGTGAGGATCGCCTCCATGTCGGCATCCGCGTCGCGGGCGTGGATCACCAGCGGCAGGCCGGTCTCGCGCGCCGCAGCGATCTGGGTCCGGAACACCCGCGCCTGCACATCGCGCGGGGCATTGTCGTAGTGGTAGTCGAGGCCCGCCTCGCCGATGCCGACGCAGCGCGGATGGCGCGACAGGGCGACGATCTCCTCGGCCGGGATGTCCGGCTCCTCGCCCGCCTGGTGCGGGTGGGTGCCCACCGTGAAGAAGATCTCGGGATGCGCCTCGGCGAGGGCTCGGTAGGTCTCCGCCCGCCGCACCCGGGTCGAGATCGTGACCATCCGGGTCACGCCCGCCGCCTTCGCGTCGGCAAGCACCTCGGGCAGCCGTCCGGCGAGCCCCTCGAAGTCGAGGTGGCAGTGGCTGTCGACCAGCATCGCGCCTCAGGCCTCCGGCTCGACGAAGCGCGGGAAGATCGGGCTCGGGGCCGGCAGGGGCGTGCCGGGGACGAGGCGGTTCCCCTCCCCGACCCGGTCGAGCCCCCTCGCCGCCTCGGGAACCGCCAGGAGGTCGAGGAGCTTGGCCGCCGCCGCCGGGACGAAGGGCTGCACCAGGATGCCGACGGCGCGCAGGACCTCGGCCGTGCAGTAGAGCACGCTCGCCATGCGGGCCGGGTCGGTCTTGCGCAGGGTCCAGGGCTCCTGGGCGGCGAAGTAGCGGTTGGCCTCCGCCACCACGGCCCAGATCTCCGCGAGCGCGTGGTGCAGCGCGTAATCCGTCATCGCGGCCCGGGCCGCCGCCGGCAGCGCGTCCGCCGCGGCGAGGATCGCCCGGTCGGCCTCCGTCAGGTCGCCCGGCCGCGGCACCGCCCCGTCGCAGTTGCGGGCGATCATGGTCAGCGAGCGCTGGGCGAGGTTGCCGAGGTCGTTGGCGAGGTCGGCGTTGGTCCGGTTGACGATCGCCTCGTGCGAGTAGTTGCCGTCCTGGCCGAACGGCACCTCGCGCAGCACGAAGTAGCGCAGCGGATCGACCCCGTAGAGGCCGGCGAGCTCGATCGGATCAACCACGTTGCCGAGCGACTTCGACATCTTCTCGCCGCGGCTGAGCAGGAAGCCGTGGCCGAAGACGCGCTTGGGCAGCGGCAGCCCGGCCGACATCAGGAAGGCCGGCCAGTAGACCGCGTGGAAGCGGATGATGTCCTTGCCGATCACGTGCAGGTCGGCCGGCCAGCGGCGCCAGCGCGGATCCGCCTCGTCCGGGAAGCCGCACGACGTGATGTAGTTCGTCAGCGCGTCGACCCAGACATACATGACGTGGCCGTCCGCCCCCGGGACGGGCACGCCCCAGTCGAAGGTGGTGCGGCTGACCGAGAGGTCCTGCAACCCCGAGCGCACGAAGCTCACCACCTCGTTGCGCCGCGTCTCTGGGCCGATGAAGTCGGGGTTCGCCGCGTAATGCGCGAGCAGCCGGTCCGCGTAGGCCGAGAGGCGGAAGAAGTAGCTCTCCTCCTCGACCCACTCGACGGGCGTGCCGGTCTTCTCGGCCCGGCGCACGCCGTCCTCGCCCAGCACCAGCTCGGCCTCGTCGTAATAGGCCTCGTCGCGCACCGAGTACCAGCCGGCGTATTTCGACAGGTAGATGTCGCCGGCCGCCTCCATCCGCCGCCACAGGGCCTGGCTCGACGCGATGTGGTCGGGGTCGGTGGTGCGGATGAAGCGGTCGAAAGCGCAGTTCAGCGTTTCCGCCATGGTGCGGAAGCGCGGCGCCATCTGGTCGACGAACGCCCGCGGGGTGATCCCGGCCTTCACGGCGGTCTGCTGGATCTTGAGCCCGTGCTCGTCCGTGCCGGTGGTGAAGAACACGTCGTAGCCGTCGATGCGCTTGAAGCGCGCGATGGCGTCGGCGGCGATCACCTCGTAGGCGTGGCCGATATGCGGCGCCCCGTTCGGGTAGGAGATCGCGGTGGTGATGGTGAAGCGTTCGCCGGCCACGCGTGGGATTCCCGGGACAGTTCGAGGACCTAAGGGCGGCGCGGCTGCGCCCGCCCGGTGGAAGCCTTAGAGCAAATCGCGGGTCGCGTGGACTCCCCTCGGGCGCCGGGCCGGCCCGCAGCGCGGTGCAACCCTTGCCGCGGGAGCCGTCCGGCCGAGATGATAGGGTCCACCCGGAGCCCTGCCATGCCCCGCATTCCCGGCGCCCTGCCCCTCGCCTCCGCCCTCGTCGCCGCCGCCGCCCTGTCGGGGGCAGGCGAGGCCCGGGCGGGCGATGCCGCGGCCGGGCGGCGGAAGGCCGTCGCCTGCCAAGCCTGTCACGGGCTCGACGGGCTGTCCAAGCTCCCCGAGGCGCCCAACCTCGCCGGCCAGGTCGAGCCCTACCTCGTCAAGGCGCTGACGGAGTTCCGCGGCGGCGTGCGCAAGAACGAGGTGATGTCCGTCGCCGCCAAGGATCTGTCGGAGACCGACATCGCCGACCTCGCCGCCTATTACAGCGGAATCCAGGTGGATGTCGTACCGCCTTCTTGATGCGGGTTGCGTGTGCTTCTCCCAGCAACCGGCGCTTTCCGGGCCGGCGCGGCCGCCCATTTCGGCACGCAGCGCCGGACAAAGCTGACGCGCGGCCCGGGGTAACGATCCGGGGCGGGTAGCCCAGCGGGGGGAGGATGCGCTAGGACAGGCGGGCTCCGATCCGGGAGGTCCGTCGCAGGATGCCGTTGTCCCCGTGCCGCTCCCGGTCGCCGGTTGACGCGCCGCCGCCCGTCGGGATGGGCGCATCCCGCGGGATGCGGGCCGCCTGATGAGGCCGCCGCTCGTCCCCGGCGCCCCGCAGCGGGTGCTGATCTATTCGCACGACACGTTCGGCCTCGGGCACCTGCGCCGGGCGCGGGCCATCGCGCACGCCCTCGTGGCGCAGGCGCCGGAGCGGCGGGTGCTGATCCTGTCGGGCTCGCCCGTGAGCCACGCCTTCCGCTTCGCCCCCGGCGTGACCTGCCGCCGGCTGCCGGGGGTGGTGAAGCGCGAGGATGGCGGCTACCGCAGCCTCGGCGCGGCCCACGACCTCGACGCCGTGGTGGAGACCCGGGCGGCGCTGATCCGCCACGTCGCCCGCCGCTTCGATCCCGACCTCTTCCTCGTCGACAAGGAGCCGACCGGGTTCCACGGCGAGGTGCTGCCGGTGCTGGCGCCCCTCAAGGCGCGGGGCTGCCGGCTCGTGCTCGGCCTGCGCGACGTGCTCGACGCGCCCGACCTGCTCGCCCCGGAATGGGAGCGCAAGGGTGCGCTCGCGGTGCTGCCGCTCTACGACGCGCTCTGGGTCTACGGCCTGGAAGCGATCTACGCGCCGCTCTCGGGCCTCGCCCTCCCCGAGGGCGTGGGGGAGCGCCTGACCTACACGGGCTACCTGCGCCGGGAGGCGCCGGCCCCGGAGGCCGCGGAGAGCGAGGAGCCGCCCTTCCTCCTCGTCACGCCGGGCGGCGGCGGCGACGGCGTCGACCTCGTGGAGGCGGTGGTGCGCGCCTACGAGGCGCAAGCCTTGCCCCATCGGGCGCTCGTGGTGTTCGGTCCCTTCTTCCCGCCCGCCGCCCGGGACGCCCTGCAGGCGCGCATCGACGCCCATCCGCGCCTCTCCGCGCTCGGCTTCGACGCGCGGCTGGAGCGGCTGATGCGCCGCGCCGCGGGCGTGGTGGCGATGGGGGGCTACAACACCTTCTGCGAGATCCTGTCCTTCGACCGGCCCGCCCTGATCCTGCCGCGGACCCGGCCCCGCCGGGAGCAACTGATCCGGGCCGTGGCGGCGGCCCGGCTCGGGCTCGTCGAGACGCTCGACCCGGCGGAATCCGGGCCGGAGCGGATGGCGGCGGCGCTGGCGGCGCTCCCTGAGCGCCCGCGCCCCTCGGCGCGACCGATCCCGCGCCTGCTCGACGGCCTGCCGACGATCCGCCGGCTCGTCGAGGCGCCGGACGCCGCGGCCTGCGTGGCGGCGGAGTAGCGTCCCGTCCCATGCCCGCTCCCATCGCCGTCCTGGTCAAGGGCTATCCGCGCTTGTCCGAAACCTTCATCGCCCAGGAACTGCTCGGACTCGAAGCGCGCGGGCTTTCCCTCGCGATCTGGTCCCTGCGCCGGCCGCATGACGGGGCCGTGCACCCGATGCACCGGGAGATCCGCGCCCCCGTCGCCTACCTGCCCGAATACCTGCACGAGGCGCCGCTGCGCGTGCTGCGCGGGCTCCTCGCCGCCCTGCCCCGCCCCGGCCTGCGGCCGCTCCTCGCCCTGGTCTGGCGGGACTTCGCGCGCGACCCGAGCCGCAACCGCCTGCGCCGCCTCGGCCAGGCGCTCGTCCTCGCCCGGGAACTGCCGGAGGCGGTCCGGCACATCCACGTCCACTACCTGCACACGCCGGCCTCGGTCGCCCGCTACGCCGCCCTGCTCACCGGGCGGAGCTGGAGCGCCTCGGCCCATGCCAAGGACATCTGGACGACGCCCGCGTGGGATCTCGCGGGCAAGCTCGACGATCCGCGCCTCACCTTCGCGGTGACCTGCACGGCGGCGGGTGCGGCGCGGCTGCGGGAGGTCGCGGCGGCGCCCGCGCGGGTGGGGCTCGTCTATCACGGGCTCGACCTGCGGCGCTTCCCGGAGCCGCCGCCCGCGCGACCGCCCCGGGACGGGAGCGACCCGGGCGATCCCCTGCGCCTCGTCTCGGTGGGGCGGGCGGTGGCCAAGAAGGGCTACGACGACCTCCTCGACGCCCTCGCGGCCCTGCCGCCCGGCCTGCACTGGCGCTTCGCTCACGTGGGCAACGGCGAGGCCCTCGGCGCGCTCAAGGCCAGGGCCGCGGCGCTGGGGCTCGGGGAGCGGGTGGTCTTCCTCGGGGCCAAGCCCCAGCCCGACGTCGTGGCGCTCCTGCGCGAGGCGGACCTGTTCGTGCTGCCGGCCAAGCGCGCGCCCTCCGGCGACCGGGACGGGCTGCCGAACGTGATCATGGAGGCGGCCTCGCAGCGGCTCGCCATCGTCGCCACCGACTTCGCGGGCATCCCGGAATTCCTGCGCGACGGCGTGGAGGGCCGGCTGGTGCCGCCGGGCGACTGGGCGGCGCTGTCGAACGCGGTCAACCTGCTCGGGCGGGACCCGGCGGAGCGCGAGCGGTTCGGGACGGCGGCCCTGGCGCGGCTGCGGGAGGCGTTCGGGGCCGAGGCGGGGCTCGACCGGATCGCGGCTCTGCTCGGGGGGCGGGAGGCGTGAACCAGCCCATCCCGGGATCAGGGGCCGCGCCGGCCCCTCCCCCCTCTGCGGGGGAGGGTGGCCGCCCACAGGCATCCGAGTCCGGCTCCCGGCGCATCGCCTTCTACGCCCCGCTCAAGCCCGCCGATCACCCGGTGCCCTCCGGCGAGCGCACGATGGCGCGGCTCCTGCTGCGGGCGCTCGCGGCGGCCGGCTTCGCGCCGTTCCCGGCGAGCGACCTTCGCAGCTACGACGCCGCGGGGGATCGACACGCCGCCCTGAAGACCGCCGCAGCGGCCGAGGCCGCGCGGCTCGCGGCCGCCCTCGCGGCCGACCCGCCGCGCCTGTGGTTCACCTATCACGTCTACTACAAGGCGCCCGACTGGATCGGCCCCGCCGTCGCCCGGGCGCTGGGCATCCCCTACGTGATCGCCGAGGGCTCGCGGGCGGCCAAGCGCGCCGCGGGCCCCCACGCGCTCGGCCACGCGGGCGCCGAGGCGGCCCTCGACGCGGCCGACCTCGTCCTCGTCATGAACGCCAAGGACCGGCCCGCCCTCGACGCGGCCCGTCCGGCGGGCCAGATCCTCGCCGACCTGCCGCCCTTCCTCGACCCCGCGGACTGGCCCCTGGCGCGGGAGCCGGTCCGGCCCGCGGGCGCCCTGCGGCTCCTCACCGTGGCGATGATGCGGGAGGGCGAAAAGCTCGCCTCCTACCGCCTCCTCGCCGAGGCCCTGGCGCTCTGCGCCGACCTGCCCTGGACCCTCGACGTCGCCGGCGACGGGCCAGCGGCCGGGGAGGTCTCGCGGCTCCTCGCGCCCTTAGGCGAGCGCGTCCGCCGCCACGGCGCCCCCGACCCCGCATCGCTCGCGGCCCTCTACGCGCGGGCCGACCTCCTGGTCTGGCCGGCCGTCCGCGAGGCCTACGGGATGGTCCTGCTGGAAGCCCAGGCCGAGGGCTGCCCGGTCGTCGCCGGCGGCTACGGGGGCGTGCCGGGGGTGGTCCGCGACGGCGTCACCGGCCTCGTTTCCGCGCCGGGCGATGCCGTCGCGCTCGCCTCCGCGATCCGGCGCCTCGCCGCCGACCCGGCCGCCCGGGCGGCGATGGGACGGGCGGCCCTGGCCTTCGCCCGCGAGGAGCGCGGCCTCGCCGCCGCCGCCGCGCGCCTGCGCGACGCGCTGTCGGACCTCGTCCGATGAGCCGGATCCTGATCGCGGTCACGCATCTGCTCGGCGCCGGCCACCTGACCCGGGCGGCTTCCCTCGCCCGGGCCTTCGCGGGGGCCGGCCACGCCGTCACCCTGGTCTCGGGCGGCATGCCGGCCGCCCTGCCGCGTCTCGACCGGATCCGGCTCGTGCAGCTGCCGCCGGTGCGGATCCGTGGGACGGCCTTCACCACCCTCCTCGACGAGGATCTCGCGCCGGTCGGGCCGGAGCGGCTGGAGGCCCGCCGGGCCGCCCTGCTGGCCGCCGTCGCGCAGGCCGATCCCGACGCGGTGATCACCGAACTCCATCCCTTCGGCCGCCGGGTGCTGGCACCGGAATTCGACGCGCTGGCCGGAGCGGTGGCGGCGCGCCGGCCCCGCCCGCTGCTCCTCGCCTCGCTGCGCGACATCCTCGCCCGGCCGAGCCGCCCGGAGCGCGTCGCCGCGACCCATGCCCGCTTCGACGCCTATGACGGCGCCCTGGTCCACGGCGACCCGGACCTCCTGCCCCTCGACGCCTCCTGGCCGGTGGAGGCCGCCCTGCGGCCGCGCCTCCACTACACGGGCTACGTCGACGAGGGCGAGGAGGCGGGTCCGGCCCGGGCCGCGGAGCGCGCGGGCATCGTGGTTTCGGGCGGGTCGAGCGCGGCGGGACTGCCCCTCCAGGAGGCGGCGCTCGGGGCGGCGCGCCTCCTGCCGGGTCTCGCCTGGCGGGTGCTGGTGGGCCGGGCGGTTCCGGAAGCGGCCTTCGCCGACCTGCGGGCGCGGGCGCCGGGCAACGCCGTGGTGGAGCGGGCGCGGCCCGATTTCCGGGCGCTGCTGGCGGGCGCGGCGCTCTCGGTGAGCCAGGCCGGCTACAACACGGTGCTCGACCTCCTGCGCAGCCGTTGCCCGGCCCTGCTCGTGCCCTTCGAGGCCGGGGGCGAGACCGAGCAGCGGCTGAGGGCCGAGACCCTGGCCGGGCGCGGGCTCGCCCGGGTGCTGCCGGAGGCGGACCTCTCGGCGGAGCGGCTCGCCGGGATGGTGGAGGCGATGGTCGGGAGGGCGGTGACCCCTCCCCCCTCTGCGGGGGAGGGTGCCCCACGGAGTGGGGCGGGAGAGGGGCAGCACGACGCTTCTTCAGTTGTCGCGCTTCACCATGCTTCAGGTTTATCCGGCACCGGGGTTCCCCTCTCCCGCCCCGCGCACGAGTGCTGCGCACTCGCCGCGGGGCACCCTCCCCCGCAGAGGGGGGAGGGTTACGACTCGGATCCCGTCGCCCTCGACGGGGCCGCGCGCTCGGTCGCGATCGTCGCCGCGATGCTCGCCGACGCGCGGGCCGTCGACGCCCTCGATTGGGCGCCCCTTGACGCCGCCCTCGCCCGGCTCGCCGCGGAGGGCCGCACCGTCACCCTGTGGTGGCGCGACGACGACGCGGTGGCCGACACCCCCGCCCTCGACCGCCTGCTGACCTTGAGCCGGCGCAGCGGCTGGCCGGTGGCGCTCGCGGCGATCCCCGCCAGCACCGAGCCCTCCCTCACGGCACGCGTGGCGGACGAGCCGGAGGTCGACCTCCTGGTCCACGGCCTCTCCCACGCGAACCACGCCGGCGCGGACAAGAAGGCCGAGTTCGGCCTCCACCGCCCGCCCGCCGTGCTGGCCGAGGAGGCGCGGCGCGGCCTCGCCCTCGCCGCCGAGCGCTGCGGCCCCCGGCTCCTGCCCGTCCTGGTGCCGCCCTGGAACCGGATCGCCCCGGACCTCGTGGGGCGTCTCCCAAGTCTCGGCTACCGCGGGCTCTCGACCTTCGGGCGGCGCGCGCCGAGGCTGCCCGGCCTCGTCCAGGTCAACACCCATCTCGACCCGGTCGACTGGCACGGGACCGGGCGCGGACTGGTCGATCCGGTGCTTCTGATCCGGCGCGCCGCAGAGATCGTCGCGGATCCGGCGAGCATCGGCGAGCCGGTGGGACTCCTGACCCATCATCTCGCGCAGAGTCGCGCAACCTGGACCTTCTGCGCCGCGTTCTTGGAGCGTCTGGCAGAACATCCGGCCGTCCGCGTCGCGCGGGCGGCGCGTTTGTTTGCGCCGGAGGCGTCGCCCGTGTCACAACCCGGCACGACGGTCACCGCGCGGGACCCGTCCTCGCCCGAGGACGATCCCGAGGGACGAAAAGCATCGGCATGACGGCTTCTCTCCTGTCGATCCGCGATCTCACGGTCGACTTCTCGGCGGATACCGGAGCGTTCCGGGCGGTCGACGGGCTGTCCCTCGACGTGCCGGCCGGCCGCACCGTGGCCCTCGTGGGCGAGTCGGGCTCGGGCAAGTCGGTGACCGCGCAGGCGATCCTGCGCATCCTTCCCAAATCGGCGCGCATCACGGGCGGTGCCATCCGCTTCACCGACCCGGCGACGGGGCGGACCGCCGAGATCGGGCGGCTGGGGCCGGATACGCCCGAAATGCGGGCTTTGCGCGGCGGGCGCATCGCCATGATCTTCCAGGAGCCGATGACCTCGCTCTCGCCCCTCCACACGGTGGGCGACCAGGTCACGGAGGCCCTGCGTCTCCACGCCGACGTCTCCGTCGAGGAGGCCAAGCGCCGCGCCGTCGACGTCTTCGCCCGCGTGGGCTTCCCCGACCCGAAGCGGGCGCTCCTCACCTACCCGTTCGAACTCTCCGGCGGCCTGCGCCAGCGCGCCATGATCGCCATGGCGCTGATCACCCGGCCCGCGCTGCTGATCGCCGACGAGCCGACCACGGCGCTCGACGTCACCACCCAGGCCCAGATCCTCGACCTGCTGCGCGACCTCCAGGCCGAGACCGGGATGGCGATGCTGCTCATCACCCACGATCTCGGCGTCGTCGCCAACATGGCCGACGAGGTCGTGGTGCTCTATCGCGGCCGGGTCACGGAGGCGGGCGGGCGCGAGGACATCTTCCGCCGCCCGGGCCACCCCTATCTCAGGGCGCTGATGCGCGCGGTGCCGCGCTTCCAGATGGCGGAGGGCGAGCGCCTCACCCCGATCCGCGAGGTGACGAGCGCGGTCCTCGCCCGCAAGGCCGGCGAGCCCCACCGCCCCGACCCGCCCGGGCCGCTGCTGGCGATCCGCGACATCCGCAAGTCCTTCACCCTGCGGGCGGGCTGGTTCAGCGGCACGGTGCGGCGGATCGAGGCCGTGCGCGGGGTCAGCCTAGAGCTGCGCCCGCAGCGCACGCTGGGCCTCGTGGGCGAATCCGGCTGCGGCAAGACCACTCTGTCGAAGATCGTGATGCGGGCGCTGCGCCCGGATTCCGGCAGCGTCTGCTTCGACGACGGCTCGGGCCGCGGCCCGCGCGACGTCTTCGGCCTCAAGGACAGGGAGCTGAAGGATTTCCGCCGGGCGGTGCAGTTCGTGTTTCAGGATCCGTTCTCGTCCCTCAACCCGCGCATGACGGTCTACGAGATCCTGACGGAGCCCCTGCGCATCCACGGGGTCGGCACCTCGGACGAGCGCTACGAGCGGGCGAAGGAACTCCTCGACATGGTCGGGCTCGATGCCCGCTCCCTGCGCCGCTATCCGCACGCCTTCTCGGGCGGCCAGCGCCAGCGCCTCGGCATCGCCCGGGCGCTCGCCCTGAAGCCCCGGGTGCTGCTCTGCGACGAGCCGGTCTCGGCGCTGGACGTCTCGGTCCAGGCGCAGGTGCTGAACCTGCTCAAGGACCTGCAGGCGAGCCTCGGCATCTCCTACCTGTTCGTCTCCCACAACCTCGCGGTGGTGGACTACATCGCCGACACGATCGCGGTGATGTGCCGGGGCTTCATTGTCGAGGAGGCGCCCAAGGCGGCCCTGTTCCGCGAGCCGATGCATCCCTACACCCGGGCGCTGCTCGCCGCCGTGCCCGAGCCCGACCTCGACCACCCGCTGGACCTCAAGCTCCTGATGAGCGATCGCTTCTCGGATCCGGCCGCCTGGCCGGAGCCCTTCCGCCTGACCGGGCCGGAGACCGGCCTGATGGAAGAGGTCTCGCCCGGCCACCGCGTGCGGGTGTCCCGACCCTCGCTCCGGCGGGCCGCCTGATGCCGCCCGCCGCCGCAACCCGTCCACATCCGCTGCTGGAGCGCCTGCGGCGGCGCTTCCTCGGCCGCCTGTTCGACCGGCTCGGCTACGACCTCGTTCCGGCGGTGCCGGATTGGGCGCACCGGCCGCTCTCGCGGCGGGAGACCGAGGCGCTGATCGGTGCCGCCGCGGCGCGGCTCGACGCGGATCTCGCCGCCTGCGGGCTCGCCCTGCCGGGCGGCGCGAAGCAAGCGGTCGAGACCTTCTGGGACTTGATCGCCGCCGCGCCGGTGGCCCAGCGCCGGGGCGGCAACGGCTTCAACGGCGCGCTGCAGCTCTACGTCCTGATGCGGGCGCTGCAGCCGCGCGTGGTGATCGAATCGGGCGTCTTTCGCGGGCTGACCACCTGGATCACCCGGCAGGCCTGCCCGGCGGCCGAGATCCTCTGCTTCGACCCGGACCTGTCGGGGCTGCGCTACCGGGACCCCGGCGCCCGCTACCACGCGGGCGACTGGTCGGAGCGCGACCTCGCCGGGCTCGACCTCGCGCAGGGCGTCGGCTTCTTCGACGACCACATCAGTCAGGCCCGGCGGGTCCTGGAGGCGCGGGCGCGCGGCCTCACCCGGCTGATCTTCGACGACGACGCGGCGGCCCACCGGCTGCACGCCCATGGCGGTCCGGCCTTCCCGACGATCGCGATGCTCCTCGACGAGGGCGCGGGACCCGAGCCGGTGCGCTGGCGGCGCAACGGCCGGGACTTCGTCTACCACCCGGACGGGGACGAGGCGCGCGCGGCCCGCGCGGCGATCCGGCTCGCGCATCCCTTCGACGACCTCCACGCGGCGACCGGGTATTCGCCGACGCGGATCACCTACGTGGCCCTGCGCGACCGCGAGACGGGAGATGCCGGATGAGCATGCCCTGGCGCCTCAACCCTCCCCCCTCTGCGGGGGAGGGTGGTCTGCGGAGCAGGCCGGGAGAGGGGAGCAACGCTTCAGGAGGGGGCGCGTGTCACAACGGGTTCAGCGATACCCGGCACGGTGGTTCCTCTCTCCCGCCCCACGCCGTGGGGCACCCTCCCCAGCAGAGGGGGGAGGGTTGGGGGCTCTCCTCCACCCGCCGCGGCATCGGGGCCGGCCTCGCCCTCCTCCTCCTCGCCGCCCTTCTCCCCCCGCCCCTCGCCCGCGCCGCCGACGAGGGCCCGGCGGCCCGCCTTCCCGCCGAGCCGCTCGTGGTCGATCTCCCGGCCCGGGGGCGCCAGGTGGGCCGGCCCGGGGGCGAGGTCGTCACCCTGGTCTCCAAGCCGCGGGACATCCGCTACATCTCGGCCTACAGCTACACCCGCCTCGTCGGCTACGACGAGAGGCTCACGCTGCAGCCCGACCTCCTGGCGCGGTTCGACTCCCAGGACGACAAGGTCTTCACCTTCACGCTGCGGTCGGGGCACCGCTGGTCGGACGGGCAGCCCTTCACGGCGGAGGATTTCCGCTACTGGTGGGAGGACGTCGCCCTCAACAAGGAGCTGAGCCCCTCCGGCCCGCCGGAATTCATGATGGTCGACGGGCAATTGCCCCGCTTCGAGCTCCTCGACCCGCTCCGCGTCCGCTTCACCTGGGAGAAGCCGAACCCGCGCTTCCTGCCGGAACTCGCCTCCCCGCGCGACCCCTTCATCTACCGCCCGGCCCACTACCTGAAGTCCTTCCACGCCAAGTACGCGCCGAAGAAGGACCTCGACGCGGCGGTCAAGGCGCAGAAGGCCAAGGGCTGGGCTGCGCTGCACAACCGCCTCGACGCGATGTTCGAGCAGACCAACCCGGACCTGCCGACGCTGCAGCCCTGGCGCGTCACCAACACGGCGCCGGCCCCCCGGTTCGTCTTCGTGCGCAACCCCTACTATCACCGGGTCGACGGGCAGGGGCAGCAACTGCCCTACATCGACCGGGTGCTGATGGACGTGGCGGCGGCCGGCCTCTTCGCCGCCAAGGCCAATGCGGGCGAGGCGGACCTGCTGTTCCGCGGCCTCACCATGGAGGACATCCCGATCCTGCGGGAGGGCGAGGCGGCCAAGGGCTACCGCACCCACCTCTGGCCCACCGCCCGCGGCTCGGAGATCGCCCTCTACCCGAACCTCACGGCCGCCGACCCGGTCTGGCGCAAGCTCAACCGCGACGTGCGCTACCGCCGCGCCCTGTCGCTCGCGATCGACCGGCGCACCCTGAACAACGCGCTGCTGTTCGGGCTCGGCACCGAGGGGAACGACACGATCGTGGAGGGAAGCCCCCTCTTCAAGCCGGAATACCGCACGCTCTACGCCGGCTACGATCCGGAGGAGGCCTCCCGCCTCCTCGACGCGGTGGGCCTCACGGAGCGCAACGGCGCCGGTTTCCGGCTGCTGCCGGATGGGCGGGAGCTGGAGATCGTCGTCGAGACGGACGGCGAGAGCATGATGCTCACGGACGGGCTCACCCTGATCGCGGAGTTCTGGCGCGAGGTCGGGGTCAAGCTCTTCGTCAAGCCGCAGGACCGCACGGTGCTGCGCAACCGCGCCTATGCGGGCCTGACCACCATGGTGGCGGCGCAGGGGCTCGACCTCGCCATGCCGACGGCCGAGATGCCGCCCGACGAGATCGCCCCCGACCACCAGGACACCTACGCCTGGCCGAAATGGGGCCAGTACGTGGAGACCAAGGGCAAGGAGGGCGAGGCGGTCGACATCCCGGAGGCCAAGGCGCTCCTCGACCTCAACGCGCAATGGATGGCGACCGGCGACGCCACCGCGCAGGCCCGGATCTGGGGCGAGATGCTCCGGAACCGCGCCGAGAACCAGTGGGTGATCGGCACCGTCTCGGGGGCGCTGCAGCCCGTCGTCGGCAAGAGCCGCCTCGTCAACCTGCCCGACAAGGCGACCTACAGCTGGAAGCCCACCGCCATGATCGGGATCTACCGCATGGACGAGTTCTTCTGGGGGCCGGAGCGCAAGGAGGCCGCCCGGTGATCCGCTACCTGCTGCGCCGCACGCTCACCATGGCGGTGACGCTCCTGATCATCTCGGCCCTGGTCTTCTTCATCATCAAGCTGCCGCCCGGGGACTTCCTGACGAACCAGATCGCCGAGCTGCGCTCCCAGGGCGAGGCCGCCTCGGTCGCCAAGGCGCAGTTCCTGATGCAGCAATACGGCCTCGACCGGCCGGTCTGGGAGCAGTACCTGCGCTGGATCGGCCTATGGCCCAATCCCGAGGGCGCCTTCAACGGCCTGCTGCAGGGCAATTGGGGCTGGTCCTTCGAGTACGACCGGCCGGTCCGCGACGTGGTCGGCGAGGCGCTCTGGCTCACCCTCGTCGTCAACATCGCGGTGGTGATCTTCGTGCACCTGGTGTCGATCCCGATCGCGATCTACTCGGCCACCCGGCAATACTCGGTCGGCGACTACGTGGCGACGTTCATCGGTTACATCGGCCTCGCCACGCCGTCCTTCCTGCTCGCCCTGATCATGCTGTTCTACGCCAACCGCTGGCTCGGGATCTCGATCGGCGGGCTCTACGACAGCGCCTATGCGGGCCAACCCTGGACCTGGGACAAGGTGCAGTCGCTCGCCGCCCACCTCGTGGTGCCGACCCTGGTGATCGGGCTCGGCGGCACCGCCGCCATGATCCGGCGCATGCGGGCCAACCTCCTCGACGAACTCGGCAAGCAATACGTGGTCACCGCCAAGGCCAAGGGCCTGCCGCCGACCCGGGCGCTGCTGAAATACCCGTTCCGGATGTCGCTCAACCCATTCATCGCCGATATCGGCAACCTGCTGCCGCACCTCGTCTCCGGCTCGGTGCTGGTGTCGCTGGTGCTGAGCCTGCCGACCGTCGGGCCGATCCTGCTCGCCGCGCTCAAGAGCCAGGACCAGTTCCTGGCGGGCTTCATCCTGATGTTCGTGGCCATTCTCACGGTGATCGGGATGCTGATCTCCGACCTCCTCCTCGCGTGGCTCGACCCGCGCATCCGTCTCGGGGGCTCCCGCCGATGAACCTGGAGGTCCGTCCCCGCCACTTCGTCGACCCGGCGCCCTTCGAACCGGGCCGCACCGAGCCGGCGGGCGCCGAGAGCGAGGTCTTCGACCGCGCCTCCTCCTGGCGGCTCACCTGGTGGAAGTTCCGCAAGCACCGGGTGGCGGTGGCGGCGGGCCTCGTGCTGGTGCTGTTCTACGCGCTGATCCCCTTCGTGGAGGTGCTGGCCCCCTACGATCCGGCCAAGCGCCACGGCGACTTCCTGTACGCGCCGCCCCAGCCCGTGCACCTGTTCCACGAGGGCCGGCTCGTCGGGCCCTACACCCATCCCTACACGTTCCATTTCGACGTCGAGCGCTTCCACCGCACCTACACGGTCGACCACACCAGGGTGCAGCCCCTTCGCTTCCTGTGCCGGGGCGACGCTTACGCCTTCTGGGGGCTGGTACGGACGGACTGGCACCTCGTCTGCCCGCCGGAGGGCGGCACCCTGTTCGTCGCCGGCACGGACCGGCTCGGGCGCGACCTGTTCTCGCGCATCGTGACGGGGTCGCGGATCTCGCTCACGGTCGGCATCGTCGGGATCGCGGTGTCCTTCGCCCTCGGGCTCTTCTTCGGCGGGCTCGCGGGCTATCTCGGCGGCTGGGTCGACAACCTCGTGCAGCGCCTGATCGAGATCCTGCGCTCGCTGCCGGAACTGCCGCTCTGGCTCGCCCTCTCGGCGGCGCTGCCGCCGAACTGGAGCCCGGTCCTGGTCTTCTTCGCGATCACGCTGATCCTCGGCCTCCTCGACTGGCCGGGCCTCGCCCGCGCGGTTCGCTCGAAGCTGCTGGCCCTGCGCGAGGAGGATTACGTGCGGGCGGCCGAGCTGATGGGCGCCTCGAAGGCGCGGATCATCGGCCGGCACCTGATCCCGAACTTCATGAGCCACCTGATCGCCTCGGCGACCCTGTCGATCCCCTCGATGATCCTCGGCGAGACGGCCCTGTCCTTCCTGGGGCTCGGTCTGCGCCCGCCGGTGACGAGCTGGGGCGTGCTGCTCAACGAGGCCCAGAACCTCGCGGCGGTGCAGCTGCATCCCTGGCTGCTGGCGCCGATCCTCCCGGTGGTGGTGGTGGTGCTGGCCTTCAACTTCCTGGGCGATGGGTTGCGCGACGCGGCCGACCCCTACCACTGACTCCGGTGCGGCCCCGCGGCCCTTCTCCCGCGGGGCCGCCTGTCTCAGGCCCGATCGTCCTCGGCGTCGAGGGCTGCCAGTTCCGTGCGGGCCCGGTCGATGAGGCGGGCGTGCTGGAGCTGCAGGGCGCGGCTGTTGGCACCCTGGCCGGCGGAGCTGCGGATCTCGGCGAGCGCCTGCTCGTAGCCCTGCAGCTCGGTCTCGAGCTGACGGCGGCGGTTCGCGGTGGAGGAGGTCATTCCGGTATCCCCTTTTTGGTGGTCGAGGCCCTGGCCGCCGGAACGGCCGAGCTCGACGGAGCATGGTCATCTCTGGGGCCAGAATGCGGCGGGCCGCCATTATCCGGCCGTGCCTGGGGCGGGATCGGGTCGGGCGCTCCGGAACGACGGGCCGCGGTCGTGTTCGAGGCCCCTCGCGTCCTGTCGCTCGCCAAGCTTGGACGGTAACGGGCTGCGTGAGGACGTCGTGACGTCCGGGTGCCGGCGCGGCGGCGCGTTTCAGGATCCGGAGCCCGACCCGGCCTGGAGGGCCGGCGTTTGCCGCCTCGTCGCCTATAGGCTACGATGACGCATGTTCGAGGTCTCGCGGACCGCTCAGTTCGACGCCTGGATCGCCGGGTTGCGCGACCCGCGTGCGAAGGCCCGAATCGCACTCCGCATCGATCGCCTTGCGCTCGGAAATCCCGGCGACGTCACGTCCGTCGGCGGCGGCGTCAGCGAATTGAGGATCGACTATGGCCCGGGCTACCGGGTCTATTTCGCCCGTCGAGATCGGACCGTGATCCTGCTCCTCTGCGGTGGTGACAAGAGCAGCCAGACGCAGGACATCGAGCGCGCGAAGGCGCTCGCCGCAACGGTATGAGGAAGCGCCGCCATGACGGACATCAAACCTTACGACTCCGCGCAGTATCTCGATTCCGATACGGCCGTGGCCGAGTATCTCGCCGCTGCGATCGAGGAGAACGACCCCGCATTGTTTCGGCACGCGCTCGGCGTCGTGGCGCGCGCGCGCGGCATGACGCAGATCGCGCGAGAGGCCGGGCTGTCGCGAGAGAGCCTGTACCGCGCGCTCTCCGACGAGGGCAATCCGAGCCTGGACACCGCGTTGCGCGTGCTGAAGGCGCTGAACGTCCGCCTGACCGCCACGGCCGTCGGCGATAC
The DNA here is from genome assembly GCF_054052225.1 of Methylobacterium sp. JK268. Classification (NCBI taxonomy): domain Bacteria; kingdom Pseudomonadati; phylum Pseudomonadota; class Alphaproteobacteria; order Hyphomicrobiales; family Methylobacteriaceae; genus Methylobacterium; species Methylobacterium sp. JK268. Next base: position 266,970 of record NZ_JBSVZN010000001.1, read on the forward strand.
CGAAGCGGTCTGAACGGATGCAGGGCGCCAAGCGCCGGACAGCGCTCGGACCCTGCCGGCGTGACCGGACCGTGGGCGTCTCCGGGCCGTCGGTGCCGGCCCGACGCCGCCGAGTTGGCACCCGGCGCATGAGCGCCGGTCCCGTCACCGCGGCGTTGTGGATCAGGCGATCTTGAGCGTCATGTCGACGATCGCGGCCTGGGCGGCCCCTTTCACGAGGGCGATGCCGTGCTCGCAATCCTCCCGGCGGACGTAGCCCTCGGCCGAATCGGCGACGACCGCGCCGTTGACGGCCCGCAGTCGCCAGCGCCAGTGACCGCCCGCATCGCGGTAGAGTTCGAAGCGCATCCCGTCCTCCTGGTCATCGATCCTGGACGGAGATGGGGATGCGGGTGCGTGGCTTCGAGGCCGCGGGGCAGCGGATCTCGCAGCGCCTCGAAATCGTCATTCCGTAGCGTAATCTGGCGATGCTTCGCTGTCCCCCGGATCGTTCATGCCGTTCCCTCACAGGCTGGCCGCACTTGTCTTCGGCTTTGTCACGGCGCTCGGACCCGCCCGGGTCGAGGATCGCCCCTGTTCCCCGGCGGCCGCGAGCCGCGTGCTCGCGCTGCGCGGGAGCGGAGAGCATCGCCAAAAGCCCGATAAGGCCGAGATCACGGTCTCCGTCGAGACCAAGGGGCGCACGCTGCAGGAGGCCGCGGCCGCGCACGGCGAGCGCCTCGCTCGCGCGAGGGCGGTCGTCGATGGGCTCGCGGAGAACGGCGTGACCATCGAGAAAGCGTCGTTTTCGCTGACGGAGGAGCGTGAATCCCCAGGGGCGAAGAAGCCTCCGGAAGAAAAGGAGCCGATGAGGGACAAGGCGCAGACGTCGATGACGCTGAAGGCCGCCTCCCTCGACAGACTGAACGACGTCATCACCCGTCTCGCGTCGAGCGGCGTTGTCGAGATCAGCCGGATCGAATTCCAAGTCGCGGATGATCGGATCGCCGGAGACGAGGCGCGCCGCGCCGCCGTGCGCGACGCTCGCGCCCAGGCCGCGGTCTTCGCGGACGCCGCCGACGTGGCGCTGGGCGAGATCGTCGAGATCACGGGCGCGGATGTGAGCCAGGAGCATTCTTAAGGCGACATCCCGCAGCCGACGGCCATCACCCTCTCGCCGCCGGCTGACATCCCGTTCACCGCGAGCGTCACCCTCCGCTGGCACATCGCTCCCCGCTGACGGGCCGCGGCATCGGACCCGCTCGCGCCTCCCCGCGTGGCGACCGACGCGGGATCGCGGCGCCGCGGAGCGACGCGCCGCAGCACGTCATGACCGCGTCCTCGTACCGGCAGCACATCGAGGAGGCGGGCACCCGCGGCGAGGCGCGGGGGCAGTCCTGGGCGGCCAGCGCCGGGATCCCGGCCTCCCGGTAGGGCCCCGAACGCAAGACAGCCCGTGCTCATCGCTGAGCACGGGCTGCATGAACCGGGAGCCGGGCCGAAGCCCGGCCGATCGGGCGCGTCAGCGCGGCGCGCGGTCGAGCCAGCCGATCGAGCGGCCATCCTGACCGCCCCCGGCCGGGCGGGCGCCGTCGCGGCGCTGGCCCTGCGCCTGCTGCGGCCGGCCGTGGTGGCCCTCGGCGCGGTGCTGGGCGGGACGACCCTCCTGACCCTGGCGGGCCGGCTGGCCCTGACGCGCCGGCTGACCCTGGCGGGCCGGGCGGCCGTCATGGGCCGCGCGACCATCCTGGGCCGGGCGGCCATTGCGCGACCGGTTCTCGGCCGGACGCGCGCCCTGGGGCTGCGCCGGACGCTGGCCCTGCGGCCGGCCGCCGGGGCGCTGGCCCCGCGGACCGGGCTGGCGGCGGTCGCGCTCGGCCTCGGCCTCGGCCACCGCGGCCTCCTGGCGGCTCGGGGCGACGAAGCCCTCGGGAATCGCCATCTCCGGCACCTTCTGGCGGGTCAGGCGCTCGATGTCGCGCAGGTAGGCGCGCTCCTCGTCGTTGCAGAACGAGATCGCGAGCCCGTCCGCCCCGGCCCGCGCCGTGCGGCCGATGCGGTGCACGTAGGCCTCCGGCACGTTCGGCAGGTCGAAGTTCACCACGTGGCTGACGCCCTCGACGTCGATGCCGCGGGCCGCGATGTCGGTGGCGACGAGGACCCGGCAGGTCCCGGCCCGGAAGGCGGCGAGCGCCCGCTCGCGCTGCGGCTGGGACTTGTTGCCGTGGATCGCCGCCGAGCCGATGCCGGACTTCTCCAGCCCGCGCACCACGCGGTCGGCGCCGTGCTTGGTGCGGGTGAAGACCAGCACGCGGTCGATCGACTCGTCGCGCAGGATGGTGGCGAGCAGCGCCTGCTTGGCGCCCGTCGCGACGTGGATGACGCGCTGGTCGACGCGCTCGGCCGTGGTGGCGACCGGCGTCACGGCGACCTGGGCCGGGTCGCGCAGGTACTGCGCGGCGAGGCCCGCGATGTTCTTCGGCATGGTGGCCGAGAAGAACAGGCTCTGACGGGCCTTCGGCAGCAGGGTCACGATGCGCTTGAGCGCGTGGATGAAGCCGAGGTCGAGCATCTGGTCGGCCTCGTCGAGGACGAGGTACTCGACGGAATCGAGGGTCAGCGAGCGGCGGTCGATCAGGTCGAGGAGCCGGCCCGGCGTCGCCACCAGGATGTCGATCCCGTTCGCCAGCGCCCGCTCCTGGCGGCCGATGGTGACGCCGCCGAACACGACGGTGGTCGAGAAGGGCAGGTGCTTGCCGTAGTCGCGGAAGCTGTCGGCGATCTGGCTGGCGAGCTCGCGGGTGGGCGAGAGCACCAGGACGCGGCAGCCCCGGCGCGGCGCGCGGCGCTGCGGGCTCTCGCTGGCGAGGCGGTGCAGGATCGGCAGGGCGAAGGCGGCGGTCTTGCCGGTGCCGGTCTGGGCGATGCCGCAAAGGTCGCGGCCGGTCATGGCCAGCGGGACGGCCTGGGCCTGGATCGGGGTCGGCGTGACGTAGCCGGTTTCGGCGAGCGCCTTCAGGATCGGCGCCGCGAGGCCGAAATCAGTGAATTGGGTCAAGGGAGTGGAACTTTCGGGAGCAGCGGGATCGCCCGTGAGGGTGCGCGTGGCACTGCAATCGCGATCCGGTTCTCGGGGTGGGCTGCCCGCGTGATGGAGCGGCCCGGAGGGGTCAAGCGATTGAAGAGGAGGCCGGGCCTGCCGCGCATGGGAGCGGGCCAATCCGTCACGCAGCCTCCTCACGCAGGCCGTACGGCCGCTGACGCTGCAGCACCGATATGGCGTTGTGCGGGTGCGAAGTCAATCCGCGGCGGGGTCGGTCGGCGAGGCGATCCGGTAGACGAGGCACGCCTCGTCGCGGCCGCGGGCCGGCGCGTGGATCACCCGCGTCCCTGCCGGCCACATCCCGCAGGCGCGCATCACCCCGAGGGAGGCCGCGTTCTCCGGGTTGGCCGACGCCTCGATCACGGCGAGGTCGAGCCGCGCGAATGCCGCCGCGACCAGGGCGGGCGCAGCCTCGCGCATGACGCCCCGCCCGTGATGCGCCTCGCCGAGCCAGTAGCCCAGCGTGCCGCAGCCCTGCGCTTCCCGCACGACGCCGATCCAGCCGATCAGGATCCCATCGGCCCGCCCGTCGATGGCGCAGATCAGGGCGCGGTTCTCGGCGACCGCCCGGCGCGCCGCTGCGATCCGCTCCGCTGCCATCGCGGGGGTGAACGGGACCGGCCACGAGGCCAGCCAGCGGCTGATTGCGGGCGTCAGCATCCGCGACACGGCCTCCGCATCGTCCGCCCGCGGGCAGCGCAGGCGTAGCCGCTCGGTGATGATCGGCGCGAAGTGGTCCGGCGCGCCGGTCGCGCTCATGCCCCACCCCCTCTCGAGGCGAGAGGCACCACGGCGCCGATCTCCCCATCCAGCACGAGGTCGTCACGGGCGCGCAGCAGCCAGAGGCGATCCGCCCGGAACCGCAGGATCGGCCGCTCCCACCACGCGGCGATCAGCGCGTCGAGGCCCGCGGCCTCGTCCGGATCGAGCTCCTCGATGAGATTGTGCAGGCCGACGACGTACAGGTCGGACTCCTTCCGTCCGAGCCGGCGCTGCAGGATCCGCACCACGTTCTCGCCGCCGCGGCTCTCCGGATAGGCCCGCAGGTAGAGGCGGCCGAGATTGAGATTGCCCGAGAACAGGCCGCGCAGCTCGACGGTGATCGGCCCGATCTCCGCCAGGGCTGCCCGCTGCGCCGGGTCGAGGGCGAAGGGCGCCTCCCCGACCGCGAGGCCGCCGCAGAGCGTGGCATGGAGGCGGGGGCGGCGGCGCTCCGCCACCATCCAGGCGATCTTGCGGGCGAACGGCGCCGCCCGCAGGGCGGCGTCGAGATCCCGATAGGCCGGCGAGGCCAGCAGATCCTCCACCGGCACCGGCAGGACGAGCGAGGTCACGGTCGGGTGCCGGCCTCGATCGTAGAAGGTGCCCGGCCGCGCGGGGATCGCCAGCGGGTGCTCGGGGGCGACCAGGGGCAGGTGGGCGAGGCGATAGGATTCGTCGAAGGCGAAGCCCGCGCCGGGGAGGAAGCGCGTCCGGCCGCGCTGGTAGCCGAGATCGTCATCGGTGCAGAGCGCGAGCGGCTCGGCGGGCTGCGGCATCGGTGACCCCGGCGGAGGTGCGCGGCTCCGCCGGCATTCGGCGGCTTCTTCCGCAGAGGAAGAGGAAAGCACGGCCGCGGCGCCCGGTCAGGGCGTGCACGTCGTGCTCTGCGCCCCGAGGTCGATCCGCGACAGGTCGCCCCTCAGGGTGAAATCGCCGTAATTGAGCCGCAGCGCGCCGCTGACGCCGTTCTCGTAGAGGTCGAAGGAGAGCACGTAGATCGGCGTGCGCTCCCCTTCGCCGCTGGAGAAGTAGCTCAGGGTCACGGGCCAGCGCGGCATCGTCGCCATGCCGCCCGCCTGCAGGGGCGCCTCCGCCGGCGGGCCCGCCGCCTTGCCGTCCACCGGGTCCGCCGATCCTTCCGGCTTCGCCTCGACGGCGGCCGGTCCGGTGCGGCGGGGGCCGATCACCGCGAGCGTGTCGTAGACCTTGCGGCCGTCATCCGACCCGTCGAAGACCTTGACCGAGACCGTGTGCTCGCCGGCCTCCGCCGCCTCGATCAGGCGGCGCATGTGCGAGGCGGGAAACAGCACCTCCCCGGGCACGGCGATCCGCGCGCGCTGGGGCTCCTTGATGGCGACCGCGAGCCCCGCGGCGTCGCGCTTCGCGTCCCCGTCGACGGGGGGCTGCGCGCTGCCGTTCAGGTCCGTCTGCGTGCGGAAGCGGAAGGCCGTCCCGTCGCCGCTCTCGAAGGTGTTGTTGCGCAGGTCCGAGGTGCGGGTGCCGCTCTCGGCGCTCTCCAGCACGGTCACCTGCCGGTACTGGAGCGTCCAGCCGTGGCAGGCATCGCCCGCGAAGTCGAAGACGATGCGCCCGCGGGCGCTGTCGACCGAGCGCGCCCCTTCGCTGCGCAGCAGGGTGAGGTCGTAGACGGCACGGTGCGGCGCCAGGTGGATCCCGCCGACCGGTTCCGCGGCGAGACCGGCGGGGGCCAGGACGAGGGCCGGCAGGAGGGCCGCGAGAGATGTCCGCATGAAGGGTCCCATAGTGCGCGACAATCCTGTCGGGCGCGCGGGGCGCCGGAGCGAAACCATAGGTGCAGGCCGGCACGCGGGCAACGTGGAGCATGCGCCGTCGCGTCGGCCGCGGCGCGGCGGGCGGCGGATCCCGGTCCGCCGAAGCGTGGCGCGGATGCCACTCTCCTCGCCCGCCCGCGCCGGTCCGGCGCCTCCGGCAGGCCTACCGCGCGACTCAGATCCGATCGCCCGGCCCGTCCCGAACGCGCCGCACCGGCCGCACTGCACCCGCGGGACGACGCATTAACGCCTTGTTCAGCCGCGTTTTTCCGCCGCCGTCTTCCTCCCGCCCCGCCGCCCGCATCGCGCTGCGCGACGGTGCCGCGAGCGGCCGGCGCCCTCCGCCGCGCGCCGGGAAAAGGGCCGGTGCCGAGCCGGGGACTCTTGCGCGAAGAACGGCGGCTCCTGTAGGTTCACCCCCGTCGCAAGCGCTGTCACGAAGCGGCGATCATCAGCAGGATTCGAGGCACGGGACGGGCGGTCGCTTGGCCGATCGCGGGCGGTCGCGTGCGTCGTTGCGGCTGGTGGATGGGGGATGTCGGAGGCGGCGATGGTGGATGCGGGCCCGAGCTGGACGAAGGAACGGGTCGAGCTCCTGAAGCGGCTCTGGGGCGAGGGGCGCAGCGCGAGTCAGATCGCGGCCGAGATCGGCGGCGTGTCGCGCAACGCGGTGATCGGCAAGGTGCATCGTCTCGGCCTCGCCGGGCGCGTGACGAAGACGAACGGGGCGCCGGCGCCCCGGAGCCGCGCCCCCGGCGACGAGGAGCGCCCCGCCACCCTCCCGACGATCGTGGCGCCCGCGCCCGCGCCGCTCGCCCTGATCCGCGCGGAGCCGCCGGCCCCGGTCGAGGTGGCGCTGCCGGTCTCGGAGCGGGTGACGATCATGGAGCTGCGGGAATTCATGTGCCGCTGGCCCATGGGCGACCCGGCCTCCCCGGATTTCCGCTTCTGCGGCGCGCGGTCCATCACCGGCCTGCCCTACTGCACGCATCACGCGCGCATCGCCTACCAGCCCGCCGCCGAGCGCAAGCGCAGCGACCGCCGGGTCGTGGCCTTCCGCTGACCGGCGCGGGCCATGGCCGAGCGCTGCCCGCGCGACTCCGCACGCGCGGGGCGAGGCGAGCCCATGCCGGGCCGTTGGCATCGGTTCCTCACCGGCTTCGCCGTCCCTCGCGCATGAACGCGGGGTGTGATCGGCGGCGAAGATATTGAGCAATTGATGCGAGTGCGTCGATGCCCGTGCAGAATTCTCTCACAAGCAGATTATCGCGTGTACAATGTTCCGTGATAGGCTCATCAGCGGAACGAATAGGGAAGACACATCGCACCTCAGCATGAGGCGTGTCGTGCGCTCCAGGAGCGTTCCGCTGATGAACCCGTCGCGGAGCGCTGCGCACCCATCGCCTGCTCGACGCGCCACGGTTCCGGAAGCCGGGTGCTTCAGCAACGACACCGCCTCGCGCGTGCGCTCCACCTAGATGGCGCCGCTGGCGAACATCTCGTCGAAGGAGTAGCCGGAGCCCCGGACGGTCCGGATCGGGTCGGGCCGGCGCGGCCGGTTGATGGCCTTGCGCAGGCGGCCGATATGCACGTCCACCGTGCGCTCGTCGATATAGACGTCGTGGCCCCAGACGCCGTCGAGGAGCTGCTCGCGGGAGAAGACCCGGCCGGGGCTCTGCATCAGGAATTCGAGCAGCTTGAACTCGGTCGGGCCGAGATGCAGCTCGCGGCCCTCGCGGCGGACCCGGTGGCTGACCCGGTCCAGCTCGATGTCGCCCGCGACGAGCAGATGCGCCACGTGGGCCGGCTTGGCGCGGCGCAGCAGCGCCCGCACCCGCGCGAGCAGCTCCGGCACCGAGAAGGGCTTGACGATGTAGTCGTCGGCGCCGGTGGCGAGCCCGCGCACCCGGTCGCCCTCCTCCCCCCGCGCCGTCAGCATGATGATCGGCAGGCGCTCGGTCTCCCGCCGCGCCCGGATGCGGCGGCAGAGTTCGATCCCGGACAGGCCCGGGACCATCCAGTCGAGGAGGACGAGGTCCGGCACATGCTCGCGCAGCCGGATGTCGGCCTCGTCGCCGCGCGCGACCGCGTCGACCGTGAAGCCCTCCGCCTCGAGGTTGTAGCGGAGGAGCAGTGTCAACGGCTCCTCATCCTCGACGATCAGGATCCTGGTGCTCATCAAGGACGCTGCACTCCCGACGATGTCATACCAACGGCCCAGGATGCTGACGCATCGGGCCGTTGACCATCTCGAATTTTCGATGCCAAGCCAGAGGCTTGACGAAAATTCGAGAACGGAACCACCGGTCATTAAAAATGACCGGTGGTATCAGGCCTCCGGCGCCGGCGGGGCGACCGTGGCGAAGCTCGACCGGTCGTTCTTCGGCCGGTCGGTGGGCAGGGTCTCGCCGGTGACGAGGTAGTGGATCGTCTCGGCGATGTTCGTGGTGTGGTCGCCGATCCGCTCGACGTTCTTCGCGCAGAACAGCAAGTGCGTGCAGAAGCTGATGTTGCGCGGATCCTCCATCATGTAGGTCAGGAGTTCGCGGAACAGCGAGGTGTAGAGGGCGTCGATGCCGCCGTCGCGGGCCCAGACGTCGAGGGCCGCGGCGGTGTCCTGCGTCGCGTAGGCGTCGAGCACGTCCTTGAGCTGCTCCTGCACGAGGTCGCTCATGTGCTGGACGCCGACCACGACCTTCTGCGGCTGGGGCTGGTCGCTGATCGCCACCACCCGCTTGGCGATGTTCTTGGCGAGGTCGCCGATCCGCTCCAGGTCGCCCGAGACGCGGATCGCCGAGATGGTCTCGCGCAGGTCGATCGCCATCGGCTGGCGCTTGGCGATGAGCAGGATCGCCCGCTCCTCGATCTCGCGCTGGAGCGTGTCGAGGCGGGAATCCGCCGCGATCACCGCCTGGGCGAGGGTCGAGTCGCGCCGCACCAGCGCGGTGGCGGAATCCGCCATCATCTTCTCGGCGATGCCGCCCATCTCGGCGATGCTGCGGCGCAGGTTCTGCAGGTCCGCGTCGTAGGAACTGACGATGTGGTCCGGCATGGCGCTTTCCCCGCTCGATATGGTTTCGCTCAGCCGAACCGGCCGGTGATGTAATCCTGCGTCTGCCGCTTGGTCGGGTTCATGAACAACCGGTTGGTCGGCCCGAACTCGATGAGCTCGCCGAGATACATGAAGGCGGTGAACTGCGAGATGCGGGCCGCCTGCTGCATGTTGTGGGTGACGATAGCGATGGTGAACTCGCCGCGGAGCTGCTCCAGCAGCTCCTCGATGCGGCCGGTCGAGATCGGGTCGAGGGCCGAGGTCGGCTCGTCGAACAGGATCACCTCCGGGCGCTGCGCCACCGTGCGGGCGATGCAGAGGCGCTGCTGCTGGCCGCCCGACAGGCCCATGCCGGATTGCTTGAGCTTGTCCTTCACCTCGTCCCACAGGGCGGCCTTGCGCAGGGCCTCCTCGACGCGCACGTCGAGGTCGGCCTTGCCGAGCCGCTCGTAGAGGCGGATGCCGAAGGCGATGTTGTCGTAGATCGACATCGGGAAGGGGGTCGGCTTCTGGAACACCATGCCGACCCGGGCGCGCAGCTCGTTGAGGTCGATCGACGGGTCGAGGATGTTGCGCCCGTCGAGCAGGATCTCGCCCTCCGCCCGCTGCTCCGGATAGAGCGAGTAGATGCGGTTGAAGGTGCGCAAAAGCGTGGACTTCCCGCAGCCCGACGGGCCGATCAGCGCCGTCACCTGCCGGTCGTGGAAGTTGAGGTTGACGTTCTTCAGCCCCTGGAAGGTGTTGTAGTAGAAGTTCAGGTTCTTGACGGCGAGCCGGACGGGCGCGGTCTCGTCGGCCGAGCCCGACTTGACGACCGGTGCGGCGGTGGCGGAGGCGCTCATCGGGATTCTCCGGAGGATCGGAACGGGGTCGGCCTCATCGACGCGGGCATCGGCGTCAGCGGCTCTTGCCGCCGCGCAGGAAGATGCGAGCGGCGATCGACAGGGCCAGGATGGTGACGGTGATCAGGAGCGCGCCCGCCCAGGCGAGCTGCCGCCAGTTCTCGTAGGGGGACAGGGCGAACTGGTAGATCATGACCGGCAGGTTGGCGACGCCGCCCATCAGGTTCGGGCTGAACCAGGAATTGTTGTTGAGGGCGGTGAAGAGGAGCGGCGCGGTCTCGCCCGCGATGCGGGCCAGCGCCAGCAGGATGCCGGTGACGATGCCGGCCTGCGCGGCCCTCCAGGTCACCGCGCGGATGACGATCGAGGGCGGGGCGCCGAGGGCCGCCCCCGCCTCGCGCAGGGGGCTCGGCACGAGGCGCAGCATGTCCTCGGTGGTGCGCACGATGACCGGGGTGGCGATGATCGCCAGCGACACGCCGCCGGCCCACCCCGAGTAGCCGCCCATGGGGCGGACCATGACCGTGTAGACGAACAGGCCGATCAGGATCGAGGGCGCCGACAGCAGGATGTCGTTGAGGAAGCGGATCGCGTCCGCGAGCTTGGAGGTTCGCCCGTACTCGGCGAGGTAGGTGCCGGCGAGCACCCCGACCGGCGTCGCCACCACGATTCCGATCACCGTCATGATCAGGCTGCCGAGGATCGCGTTGGCGATGCCGCCGCCCTCGGAGCCGGGACCGGGCGTGACCTGGGTGAAGAGGGCCGGCGAGAAGCCGCGGATGCCCTCGATGATCAGCATGATCAGGATCGAGCCGAGCACGACCGCCCCGAGCGCGGTGGCGGCGGTGCAGAGCACGATGAGCAGCCGGTCGGCCGTGCGGCGGCCGGCCCGGACGCGGCCCCAGGCCTGGGGGGCCTGGAGGGCGGGCGTCGTGGGAGAAGGGCCGGCCGGAGCGAGGGTGCGGGCGTCCATGGATCGGCTCCGGCGATCAGGCGACCTTCACCCGGCGCACCAGCAGCCGGGCGATGATCAGAACGATGAAGGTGACGATGAACAGGATGCAGCCGAGCGCCAGCAGCGCGTGGAGCTGCATGCCGTCCGCCTCGTTGAACTCGTTGGCGATGCGCGACGCGATGGTCGAGCCGGGATCGAAGACCGAGGCCGACAGGCGGTTGGCGTTGCCGATCACGAAGGTGACCGCCATGGTCTCCCCCAGCGCCCGCCCGAGGCCCAGCATGATCGCGCCGATGATCGACACCGACGCCTGCGGCAGCAGGACGTGGCGCACCACCTCCCAGGTGGTGCAGCCGATGCCGTAGGCGCTCTCGCGCAGCACGGTCGGGATCTGGTCGAGCATGTCCCGGGTGATCGAGGCCACGAAGGGCACGATCATGATCGCCAGGATGATCCCGGCGGTCAGCACGCCGACGCCGGACGGCACCTGGGCGTAGAGGAGCGTGCCGACCACGGGCAGCCCCTCGACGAGGTTCGACACCGGCACCTGCACGAAGCGCGCGAAGAGCGGCGCGAAGACGAACAGGCCCCACATCCCGTAGATGATGCTCGGCACCGAGGCGAGGAGCTCGATCGTCATGGCGACCGGCCGGCGCGCCCAGCCGGGGCAGAGCTGGGTGAGGTAGATCGCGATCCCGAGCGAGATCGGCACCCCGATCAGCAGCGCCAGGAAGGCCGAGACCAGGGTCCCGATGATGGCGACGAGCGCCCCGTACTCCTCGCGCCCCACGTTCCAGGCGCTCGACGTGATGAAGCCGGGGCCGAAGGTCTGGAAGGCCGGCCAGCCGCCGTAGACGATGGACGCCAGGATGCCGGCAAGCACGAGGAGGACCAGCAGCGCCGAACCCAGGGAGGCGGCGTAGAACAGGCGGTCCGCCACCGGGCTCGGCGCGGAGCGCGCGGCCTTCGGGGCAGTGGCGAGAGCGGCGGATTCGGACAACGCGACCATCCGGTGGTTCCCTTGAGTGAGCCGCCTGTAGCGCGTGGCGCCGGGCGTGGCGAGTCCCGGCCGGCGGGTCGGTCGTGACGCGGAGAATCCCCCTCCCGCAATGGGAGGGGGATCCGCGTTCGGTGCGGGCCGTGAAGACCGCCCTTACAGGCCGAGGACCGGCTTGCCGTCCTTGCCGGTGACCTTCTTCCACTCGTCGTGGATCAGGCCGACCACGTTGGTGGGCAGCGGCACGTAGTCGAGGTCGCTCGCCATCTTGGCGCCGTTCTTGTAGGCCCAGTCGAAGAACTTGAGCACGTCGGCGGCGCGGGCCGCGTCGGCCGGCTGCTTGGGCACCAGGATGAAGGTCGCGGCGGTGATCGGCCACGCCTTCTCGCCGGCCTGGTTGGTCAGCGAGATGCCGAAGCCCGGGGCGGACTTCCAGTCGGCATTGGCGGCGGCGGCCTGGAAGGCCTCGTCGCCCGGCTCGGGGAACTTGCCGGCCTTGTTCTGGAGCAGCGCCACCGGCAGCTTGTTCTGCTTGGCGTAGGCGTACTCGACGTAGCCGATCGCGTTCGGCACCTGCTTGACGACGGCGGTGACGCCCTCGTTGCCCTTGCCGCCCTGGCCGGCCGGCCAGCTGATCGTGGTCGAGGCGCCGAACTCCTTCTTCCAGTCGGCCGAGACGTCCGACAGGTAGGTGGTGAAGATGTTCGTCGTGCCGGAGGCGTCCGAGCGGTAGACCGGGGTGATCACCGCGTCGGGGAGCTTCACGCTCTCGTTCAGCTTGGCGATCTTGGGATCGGACCACTTCTTGATATTGCCGGCGTAGATCTCGGCCAGCACCTCGCCGGTGAGCTTGACCTCACCCGACTTGACGCCCTGAATGTTCACCACCGGCACCACGCCGCCCATCACGGTCGGGAACTGGACGAGACCGTCCTTTTCCAGCGCCTCGCCCTTCAGGGGAGCATCGGTCGCGCCGAAATCGACGGTGCGGGCCTGGATCTGCTTGATGCCGCCGCCCGAGCCGATCGACTGATAGTTCAGGCCGACATTGGCCTCCTTGCGGTAGGCCTCGGCCCACTTGGAGTAGACCGGGAAGGGGAAGGTGGCGCCGGCGCCGGTGATGTCGGCGGCGAGCGCCGCGGTGGCGATCTGGGCGGTCGCGAGCCCGATGGCGAGCGCGGTGGCGAAGGGTTTCACGAAAGCACTCCGTGTTCCTGTCAGACTGACGCGCGGTTTTGGCCCGTCCCTGGGGAAGGCCCTCCATCGCGGCGCGACCGGTATCCCGGCAACGACGCCGGCCCTATGACGCTTCCATGACGGTTGCGTGACACACGCGCCGGGCCGCGGGGCCTGTCCCGCACGAAAGCGCCTCCCCGATGCGACGGTCCCGGGGGCTCGCGCGTTGATACGGGAGCGCCGCTCAGGAGCAGCCGAGGACCCCGCCGTGGCAGAGGCGTCGACGACGAGAGTGAACGGGCAGGATTCGCAGCGGGCGGCCCTGCTCGCCCTCCACGCGGAGCGGGAGGCGCTGGAGCGGCGGCTCGCCCTCGCGCGCCAGCAGCGCCTCTACCGGTCCGAGCCCGAGGCGATCGCGGCGGCGGAGACCGAGGAGCGGGATCTCCTCGTGCAGCTCGACCGGCTGCTGACGCGGATCCGCGCGGCGGAATACCGGCGCCAGCCCGGGGGCCGTTCCTGGTAGCCGCCCCGAAGGCGGCCCGCGCGGATTTCGCCGGGCGCGACCGGGAACCTTGACCGTGGTTGGGCCGTTGCCCCGGCGCTCGGCCCGGAATCGCGGGCCGCGCCCATGACCGGCGCCGAGGCCCGCCGCCATGGTCGGGCCAGGCGCGCGGCCGGCGTCGCGGGAGCGGAGGAGGATCCGATGACGAACGCGCCCGCGCGGCGGAGCGTGGCCGACGCCCGCGCGCCCGACCCGGTCGCCCGTCCCCGCGGGTGGTGAACCCCCTCCCCGATCCCGGCCGATGGGCGCTCCCGCCGCCTGCGGCCCCTCCCCCTGTCGAGAGTCTTCCCCATGCTGCATCCGAACGCCGACGCCCTGATCCCGGCCGAGGCCAAGCCGACCCTGCCCGCCGCCGTGCAGCAGCACCTGGGCCGACACCTGCGCGACGCCTACGCGGCGGTCGAGACCGGCATTCCGGACGCCTTCCTGGCCCTGATCGAGCGCCTGGAGGCGGCCCTCGCCGCGCAGGGGCGCAGCGTCGAGCCGGAATTCCGCGCGGGGCTCCTCTCCGCCCTGCCCTCGCTGCGCGCCTTCGCGCTCTCGCTCACCAACAACGCCGCGCGGGCCGACGATCTCGTGCAGGACACGATCCTGCGGGCCTGGCAGAACCAGCACCGTTTCCAGCCGGGCACGAACCTGAACGCGTGGCTGTTCACGATCCTGCGCAACGCCTTCTACTCGGAGCAGCGCAAGCGCACGCGCGAGGTCCAGGACGAGGACGGCGCCTATGCGGCGCGGCTCTTCACGGCGCCCGACCAGGGCCACCGTCTCGACGTGCAGGATCTCCGGGCCGGCCTCGCCAAGCTGCCGCCGGACCAGCGCGAGGCGCTGATCCTGGTGGGCGCCGAGGGGCTGTCCTACGAGGAGGTGGCGCGGATCTGCGGCGTGGCGATCGGGACGATCAAGAGCCGCGTCAACCGCGCCCGCAACCGCCTCGCGGATCTTCTCGGCTACACCGAGGACGATCTCAACGGCGACCGGATGATCCAATCGGCCATGGGCGAGGGGGTCTGAGCGGGGAACGCCGCGGGTGGGCGGCCGGATGGCCGCATCCTGGTGAACGGCCCATCAAGGGGGCATCGTGGAACCCACACCATTCCTCTCGCTGAGGTGCTGCGGCGATCGAAGATCGCGCGCAGCCTCGAAGCACCCCTGACCACCGGTCCAGGACAAGGGCGCCTCGGACAACCAGTTCCTGGGTGCTTCGAGGCTCCCTTCGGTCGCACCTCAGCGTGAGGCGGTGGGTTTGCCGCCGTCACCTTGCTTGAAGCGGAACGCGCTCGCGAGGGATTGTCTTTCCTGCGCGACGTGAAGGATGCCGGTTCGGAGGGGCGGATCGGCAAGCCCGCGCGCGGCTCAGCGCGAGCGCTGAAGATCGCGCTCCCGGTGGCGCAGGCGCAGCAGCAGGTCGATCTGGTCGGCCGGGAGCGGCAGCCCGTCGCTGGTCTTCTCGTAGACGGACCGGAGGACCTGTCCCAGCCGCCGCTGGATCTCGGCTCCGAGGCGCGGCAGTCGGCTGCCCGGCGTCACGGCGTGCTGGTCCATCACGGTTCCCCCTGCGCGGTCCGCAAGTCCCCTGCAACAGGAGACCCGCTGCGAGGCCGCAGGATCGGCCCGCATGGTTAATTTTCCGTTAACGGCTAATCTTTGTTTGTCGCTCGCAGCGCGATCCGACCCGTGAGCGGAGCGCGCAAGCTTGAGCATTCGCCCGGCGGCGGGGCGATCGTCAAGCCTCGGCCCCCTGGAGGAGACGGTCGGCCGCGGCCCGGGCCTCGTCCGTGACCGTGGCGCCCGCCAGCATGCGGGCGATCTCCTCCCGGCGCGGCGCCGCGTCGAGGCGCCTGACGCGGGTCGCGACCCGGTCCGAGCCCCGCACCGCCTCCTTGGCGATCAGGAAATGGGTCGCGGCCCGCGCCGCGACCTGCGGCGCGTGCGTCACCGCCACCACCTGCACGCGCTCGGACAGCCGGGCGAGCCGGGCCCCGATCGCGTCCGCCACGGCGCCGCCGACGCCCGTGTCGATCTCGTCGAAGATCAAGGTGGGAGCCGACCCCTTGTCGGCGAGCACCACCTTGAGGGCGAGCATGAAGCGCGACAGCTCGCCCCCGGAGGCGACCTTCATCATCGGGCCGGGCCGGGTGCCCGGATTGGTCTGGGCCCAGAACTCGACCCGGTCGAGGCCGGCGGGATCGCGGCTCGCCTCGTCGGTGGCGATCTCGGTGACGAAGCGGGCGCGCTCGAGCTTGAGCGGCGGCAATTCCGCCTGGACGGCCTTGTCGAGCCGCGCGGCCGCCTTGCGCCGCCCGTCGCTGAGCGCCCGCGCGGCCGTCAGGTAGGCCGTCTCCGCCGCCGCGAGCTCGGCCTCCAGGTGCCCGAGGGTCTCCTCGCCGGCGTCGATCGCCGCCACGTCCGCGGCATAGCGCTCGCGCAGGGCCGCCAGGGCGTCGGCCGCGACGTCGTACTTGCGGGAAGCCGCGCGGAGCGCGAAGAGGCGCTCCTCCACGCGCTCCAGCTCGCGCGGGTCAAATTCCGCGGCTTCCAGCGCGCCCTCCAGGGCGTCCCGGGCCTCGTCGAGGGCGACGAGAGCGGCGTCCAGCGCCGTCACGCAGGGATCGACCAGGGCGGGCGCCTGCGCGGCCCGCCGCTCCAGCTTGCGCAGGGCCGCCGAGAGCTGGGCGGCGGGCGATCCCTGGCCGCCCACGGCGTCGAGGGCCTCGTTGAGGTCCCGCGCCACCTTCTCGCCCTGCTGCATGGCGGTGCGCCGCGCGGCGAGATCGCCCTCCTCGCCGGGCTTGGGATCGAGGGCGCCGAGTTCCTCCACCGCGTGGCGCAGGAAGTCCGCCTCCTTGCGGGCTGCCTCGACCCGGGCGCGGTGCTCGGCGAGGCCCTGCCGCGCCTGGCGCACGCCCCGCGCCGCCTCCGCCACCGCCGCCTGCCGGCCCTGCAGGTTGCCGAAGGCGTCGAGGATGGAGCGGTGGGTGCCCGGGTCGGCGAGGGCGCGGTCGTCGTGCTGGCCGTGGATCTCGACGAGCGCCGCCCCGATGGCGCGCAGCACCTGCACGCCGACCGGCTGGTCGTTGACGAAGGCGCGGGTGCGCCCGTCCGTCACCTGGATCCGGCGCAGGACGAGGTCGCCCTCCGTGTCGAGTTCGGCCGCGGCGGCGAGCGCGCGGGCCGGATGGTCGAGGGGCACGTCGAACACGGCGGTGACCTGCCCCTGCGCCTCCCCGTGGCGCACGAGACGGCCGTCGCCGCGCCCGCCGAGCGCCAGCGTGAACGCGTCGAGGAGGATCGACTTGCCGGCGCCGGTCTCGCCGGTCAGCACGCTGAGGCCGTCGCGGAAATTCAGCTCGAGCTTGTCGATCAGGACGATGTCGCGGATGGCGAGCTGAACCAGCATGCCGCCTGGCCGGGTCTCTCTTGAGGGTCTGCGGATCGGGCGTCTCTACAGGAGGATTCGCCGCGGCGCGAGGGGGGAGCGGGGTCGCGGTCGCGGCGCCGCGCCGGCATGGGCGCGGCGTGTGCGGCCGCACCGGGCGGCCCCGGCTGCGCTTGTTCGGGCGCGCCGATCCGTGGCAAACTCCAGTCTCGTCGTGGGGTCCTCCAGGGGACCTGAAATCGCGCGGTCATGTGCTCACACGCTCGTCTTCCCCATCCCGTCCGCGCAGCGGGCCGTACACCCGGCGTCGTCTTCGGCGGAGGCGGGAGAGCGGGGCGTTCCGCCTGGCTGTGGTCCTTTCTTCTGGTGGTGCTGGCCCTGGCCGGCCTGCCGAAGGCGGCCGCCCGCGCCGATGACCTCGATCTGTGCAACAGGTCGCTGGCCGCGCCGGATCTCGGGATCGCGGCCTGCTCGCGCCTCCTCGACCGGGCGCCCGCGAGCGCCCAGGCCGCGCAGTACTACCTCAACCGCGGCTCGGCGAAGGCCGCCCTCGGCGATTACGACGACGCGATCAAGGATTTCGGCGAGGCGCTCAACCGCAACCCGAACAGCGTCGAGGCGTACCAGAATCGCGGCTTCACCTGGCTGAAGTCGAACAACTTCGACAAGGCCGTCGCCGACTACACCCGCGCCCTGAAGCTGAACCCGAAGTCGGAGCAGCTCTACAACGCCCGCGGCACCGCGCTGACTAGCAAGGAGGAATACGCCGCCGCGGTCGACGACTTCAACCGGGCGATCGCGCTCAACCGCAGCTTCGCGCCGGCCTACCTGAACCGGGGCATCGCCAACCAGTACCGGCGCCGGCTCGACGCCGCGATCAAGGATTTCGGCGAGTACATCCGGCTCGCTCCCCGCGACATGATGGGGCTGACTAACCGCGCGATGGCGCGGCTGGACAAGGCGGATTTCGACGGCGCGATCGCCGACTACACCGAGGCGATCCGCCTCGCCCCGAATGCCGCGATCGCCTATAGCGGCCGGGGCGAAGCGCTGCGGCTCAAGGGCGATCTCGACCGGGCGCTGGCCGACCACGACCGGGCCGTCGCCCTCGGCCCGACCCCGGAGATCCTGATCAACCGGGCGCTCCTGCAGCGCAGCCGCGGCGACCTCGACGCGGCCCAGGACGATCTCGGCCAGGCGATCCTGCTCAACCCGCGCGACGCGCTCGCCCTGGCGAATCGCGGCGCCATCCGGGCCGAGGCCGGCGACCTGAAGGCCGCCCTCGCGGATCTCGACAAGGCGGTGGGGCTGGCCCCGGCCTCGCCCATCGCCCTCACCTTCCGGGCCGACGCCCTGCGCCTGGCCGGGCGGATCGCCGAGGCGCTCTCGGACTACGACAACGCCCTGCGCAAGCTGCCCGACTTCGTCGCCGCCTACGCGGGGCGCGGCCTCGCCTACGAGCGCCGCAGCGACAACGACGCGGCGCGAGCGGATTACGAGAAGGCCCTCGCCCTGCCGGTGGCGGTCGATTACGGCCTCGCCAAGCCGGCGCAGGACGTGGCGCGCAAGCGCCTCGCGGCCCTCAACGAGCAGCGCGCCACCCTCGCCCTGCGCTCCGCCCAGGCCTCCGCCGACCTGGAGGCGATCCGCCGCAGCGAGGCCGAGCGGGCCGCGGCCGCCGCCTCGGCGGAGCGGCGCAAGTACGAGGCCGAGGCGAATGCCCGGATCGAGGCCGAGCGGGCCGCGCGGGCGGATTTCGAGGTCAAGGTCAAGGCCGAGGCCGACGCCGTGGTGGCCGAGAAGACGCGCGCCGCCCGCGAGCGCATGGAGGCCGAGCTGCGCATGAAGGAGGCCGCCGCCGACCGCGAGCGGGCCGAGTTCGCCGCGCGGGTCAAGGCGCAGGCCGAGGCCGAGGCCAAGCGCGCCTTCGAGGCCCGCCTGAAGGCCGAGGTCGAGGCCCGCGTGAAGGCACAGGTGGAGGCGCAGTCCCGGGTCATCACGGAGGCCAACGCGCGCATCGAGCCGCAGCGCAAGCTCGCCGCCCCCATCGAGCGCCGCGTCGCCCTGGTGATCGGCAACTCGGCCTATCGCGAGGTGCCCTCGCTGCAGAATCCGCGCTCGGACGCCGAGGCCGTCGCCCAGACCCTGCGGAAGATCGGGTTCCAGCTCGTGACCGTCGGCCTCGACCTGACCCGGGAGGAGTTCGTCAAGACCATCCGCGCCTTCGAGGACGAGGTCGAGCGCTCGGACTGGGCGATGATCTACTACGCGGGCCACGGCATGGAGGCGAACGGCCGCAACTACATGATTCCGGTGGATGCCCGCCTGAAATCGGACCGCGACATCCTGGACGAGGCGGTGCCGCTCGACCGGATCCTCACGGCGACCGAGCGCGCCCGCAAGCTGCGCGTCGTCGTGCTCGATGCCTGCCGCGACAACCCCTTCGCGGCGCGCATGCGCCGCTCGTCCGGGTTCCGGGTCAGTTCGGGCCTCGCCCGCATCGAGCCGGACGGCGGGACGCTGGTGGCCTTCGCGGCCCGCGAGAACAAGGTCGCCCTCGACGGGTCGGACGGGCACAGCCCCTTCACCTCGGCCTTCCTCGACACGGTCGTGAAGCCGGGGCTGGAGGTCAACATGATGTTCCGCTCGGTGCGCGACCGCGTCTTCACGCAGACCAAGAAGCAGCAGGAGCCGATCACCTGGGGCTCGCTCTCCGGCGAGAGCTTCTATTTTGTCAGCAACTGAGGCGGCGCGGCGGCCGGGCCGCCGCTCTCCGGGCGGGACGGCTGGCCCGGCCCTCCTCGCCGCTCTCCTCGCCCTGGCGGCCGTCCCGGCAGGGGCGGCCTGCGGCGGCAGCGACCTCCTGCCCCGGATCCGGGAGGAGGCGCCGGCGGCCTGGAGCCGGATCGCCGAGGGGAGCGGCGCCCCCCACGGCGCCGGCCTTCTGTTCCGCGTGTCGAAGCGGGGCCTGCGCGATTCCTTCGTCTTCGGGACGCTGCACGTCCGGGACCGCCGCGCCACCCGCTTCCCGCGGGCGGTCCTGCGCGCCCTCTCGGCGTCGCGGGTCCTGGTGACCGAGACGGTGGACCAGGTCGCTTCCCTGCGCGGGACCGCCCTGGCGGAGTTCCGCCGCACCATCGCGGCGCGGCCGGACCAGGCCGCCGACGCGCTCCTCCCCGAGGCCGATCTCGCCAGGCTCAAGCGCCTGATGGGCGAGCACGGCTTCGCGCCGGACGATACGGGGCGGCTGAAACCCTCCGTCCTCGCCCTGATGCTCGACCTGCCGCCCTGCGCGGCCGGCGCGCCGGGGGCGGGAACGCCCCTCGTCGACGCCGCGCTGGTGCGCATCGCCCGCCGCCGCGGGCTGGCCGTGGTCGGGCTCGAGAGCCTGAGCGAGCAGATCGCGATCCTGGACCCGCTGTCGGCGGAGGAGCAGAGGCGCCTCCTCCTCGCCCTGGTCGGGCTCTCGGGATACGCCGAGGACATCCTGGAGACGTCGGTCCGGCGCTACGTCGAGAAGGAGCCCGGTCGCCTCCTCGCCTGGATGCGGTCGCCCGAGATGGTCCCCCGGATCGACGCCCCGCCGATCCCGGACCGCTTCCTCGACCTGCTCCTCGACCAGCGCAGCCGGCGGATGCACGACCGCCTGGGATCCCTGCTGCGGCAGGGCGGGGTCTTCATCGCCGTCGGCGCCGCGCATCTGCCCGGGACGACCGGGCTCCTCGAGCTGCTGGCGCGCGACCAGTTCCGTGTGACGCGCCTGGATTGAGCACTCTCGACTGATGCAGGGTGCTGCTCTCGGTCGATCCGGCGCCGCGCCCGCATCTCTGCACTTGCCGGCGGCTGCGACCCGGGTCACCGCTGCGGATCTGCTCGGCCGGCACACCTGCGTGCAGGCGCGAAGACTGGTTCTGTTCCCGTCCCGTACCAACAGACCGCACGCTGTCCTGCCATTGTGCTCGCGCAGCCACAGTCATCGGAACGGCCAAGCTGTATAAACTGGATTCGTTGCCGCGCCGGGGGGCATGATGCGTTCGTTCGCTTCCATCCAGACATTTGTTACGTTTTCGTTGACCACGCTCCTCCTGTCGGCGACTGGCCTGGCCACTCCGGCGGCCGCCCAGACCATCTTCTGCCCGCCGGTGGTGACGGGCGTCACGAACGACTTCCAGAACACCACCACCGGCCTGCCGGTCCTGAATGCCGCCACCTACTCCCTGCAGAACGGACGCTGCACCAGCGGTCCGAGCGGCAACGGCGCATTCTCGGGCGCCGCCCTCGCCAGCCAGGCGCTGACCGGCCTGTCGCAGACGACCACGACCGAGACGAACCGGACGACCCTGAACGCGGTCTCGAACCGCCGCGAGGAGGAGTCCAACCGGCGCCGGGAGAACCAAAACCAGGCCCAGAACCAAAACCAAAACCAGAACCGGGAGCGGACCACGGAGCGCCGCCGGGGGGAGACCGCGCGCGAGGAGCGGGGGCAGGATCGGAGCACGCGGCGGCGCGAGACGACCCGCGAGGAGCGCGGCACCGAGCGCCGGACCGCTGAGCCCAAGACGGCCGCCGAACGGAAGACCACCGAGCGCAGGACCACCGAGCGCACGACCGCCGCCGAACGGAGATCCGACCGCGCCGCGCCGCGGGAGCGGGAGCGCGTGCGGGTGGAGGAGACCGAGCGGAGGCCCGTCCCCGTCCGGCGCGCCGGGCGCGTGCGCCCCGACGACCGCGACGTCTACGAGCCGGGCCCGTCGGCCGGGGCGCCCGCCCCGCGGCCGCTCGTGCGGAAGGGCTACGACGCGGACGTGCTGCCCCCGACCTTCACCTACGTCCAGGACGACACCCGCTACGGCTCCTGGGCGCAGGTCTTCGGCGACTACGAGCGCCGGACCGGGCAATTGTCGTCGAACCTCGTCTACACCGCCATCGACGGAACCTTCACCTTCCCGTTCCAGGTCAACCAGAAGAGCTTCACCCATTCGGTCGGCTTCCTGGCCGGCTTCGACGTGACCAAGCGCGACGTCGCGACCTTCGGCGACGGCCTGATCCTCGGCGTCCTCACCGGCTACACTGACACCTCGGTCGACATCACGACCCGGATCACCTTCGGGCCGGAGCTGCGCAACGGCGGACAGCTGCCCCCCGGCGCGGCGCGCACCACCGTCGCTCTCTACGGCCCCTCGGTCGGCGGCTACGCCACCTACTTCGACGGTCCGTTCTCCTTCGACCAGATCCTGAAGGCGGACTTCTTCGCCCTCGACCAGCGCTTCACCGAGTCCGCGGTCTTCGCCGGCTTGGATTTCTTCCGCGGCCTGAACGTGCTCGGCGGAATCACCGGCGCCGGCAAGACGGGCGTGGTCCAGCTCTCCTCGGCCGGCAACGCGAACTACCGCATCCCGGTCAACGACGCGTGGTGGATCGAGCCGACCGTCGGCTACCAGTACATCCACTCCTTCTACGACACCGGCGCGGCGGCGCTCGGCCTGCGCGACGGCGACCTCGTGCGCGTGCAGGGCGGTGCGCGGCTCGGATTCGAGGCGCCTGTCGGGTCAAGCCGCTTCGTCTTCACGCTGACCGGCCTCGTCTACAACAACGTGCTCATCAATGGCGGCTTCATCCAGGCCGGCGCGTTCGGGTCGAACACGCTTGCGCTGAACGACCAGGGCAAGACCCGCGGCGAGGGCATCCTCGCGGTGGCGCTCGACTACGGGAACGGCTGGTCTTCGTTCGTCCAGGGGAACGTGCGCGGCGGCGACCAGTACTTCGCCGCGGGCGGCCGGGCCGGGATACGCTATCAGTGGTGATACGGGATCCGCTTGAGGAAAGCGGAGGCCGTATCACAAGCCCGCGCGGCGGAGCGTCGCTCAACACGCCTGAGCGGAGCCGACATCCGCGTGGCGAAACGATCGATCGAATGTCGTTTCACGCCGCGGCCAGATCCTCGGCGAGACGGCGCACCCGGCGCAGGTCGTCGACGAAGGCCCCGTAGGCCTCGGCCTTCGCCGCGTCGGGCAGGCGCAGCAGGTAGGACGGGTGCACGGTGATGAAGCCCGCATAGGGCTTGTCGCCGAACCGCGCCGGACCCCGCGCCCGGGTGATCGGCACCGCCTGACCGCTCAGCGCCAGGACGGCGGTCGCTCCCAGCGCCACCACCAGGCGCGGCTGCACGAAGCCGAGCTCCCGGTCGAGCCACCAGCGGTAATGGGCGACCTCGCCGGCGGTGGGCTTCTGGTGGATGCGCCGCTTGCCCCGCTCCTCGAACTTGAAGTGCTTGACGGCATTGGTCAGGTAGGCGGTCGCGCGGTCGATCCTGGCCTCCGCCAGGGCCCGGTCGAGGACCTGCCCCGCCGGGCCCACGAAGGGCCGCCCCTGCCGGTCCTCCTGATCGCCGGGCTGCTCGCCCACGAAGGCGATCCCCGCCCCGACCGGCCCCTCGCCCAGCACCGCCTGCGTCGCGCCCGGGACCAGCGGCTCGGAGCGCCGGATGATCCCGTTGAGCGCCGCGAGCGAGTCCGGCTCCTGCGCCGTCATCGCCGCCAGGGCGCGGTCGGGCCGGCGCTTCTGAGGCGGGACGGCCTCCCGGTCGATCATCGCGGCGACCCGGGTGCCAGCCGCGCGCACCATCTCGGGAATCGCCGCGGCCTCGGGCAGGTTGCGCCAGTACTTCTTCGGCATCTCCGCCCGCATCGCCGCGAGATTGGTCCGGGCCGGGTTGAAGGTGCTGGCGTAGTAGGCGCGCCAGCCCGGCTCGAACGCGTCGCTCTCCGGGACGTCGCCGCGGCGTCCGGCGGGTCCGGAGCGGAGGGCCTCCCCGTCCCAGTGGATCGAGGCCTCGGGCGTCAGGATCGACCAGTCGAAGGACGGGAAGCGCGCCACGAAGAACGGCGCGGCCGCCTCCAGGATGTGGTGGTCGGGCTCGAACCAGGCCGCGTAGCGCTCCCGCGCGCCCTCGCCGGGCACCTGCCGGAAGCGCAGGAAGGCCTGCATCTTGTGCAGGTCGCGCCGCACCGCCTTGGCGAGGCGCGAGAGCCGGTGGACCAGCGGGTCGCTCGCCACCTCCATGAGGTGCCGCTCGCCCTGGGTCACCCGCCAGATCAGGGCATAGAGGAGTGCGTGGCGCTCGGGGTCGCGATGGGGCACCACCTCGGGCACCAGGGCGGCGACCGCCCGCGGCAGGCGGAGCGGCGGCGCCTCGGCGATGGGGGCGACGGCGAGCGCGGCCCCGAACAACCCGGGCGCCGCCTCCTGCGTCCAGGTCACCGCCTCCGGCGGCACGCCCTCGGCGGCGAGGCGCCGCGCCGCGTCGCGGAAGCCGGCGAGGTCGGCGCCGGGCGCCAGCCGCACGGTGCGGAGCATGCGCGCCTCAGAACAGCGAGAGCTGCCGCGGCGGCTCGGCAAGCCGCGGCGGCTCGGCGAGACGCGGCGGCTGTGCGACCGGGTCCGGCTCGGCGAGCCGGCCGTGCAGGTCGAGGCGGTCGGCGAGGCGGGTCGGCACGTAATCGGCGGCGATCAGGAAGGGGCGCGCCCGCTTGAGCCCGCTGGTGAGGCGGCCGACATCCGCGAGCGTCAGCCGCGCGTGGCGGCGCGCCGCCACGATCTTGTCCACCGCGCGCACGCCGAGCCCCGGTACCCGCAGCAGCCATTCCCGGTCCGCCCGGTTGACGTCCAGCGGGAAATGCGCGCGGTGCTTGAGCGCCCAGGCGAGCTTCGGGTCGATGTCGAGGGGGAGCATGCCCGCGTCGGTCGCCGCCGCCACCTCCTCGGGCGCGAAGGCGTAGTACCGGAGCATCCAGTCGGCCTGGTAGAGCCGGTGCTCGCGCCGCAGCGGCGGCGCCTGCGGCGGCAGGATCGAGGAGGCGTCCGGGATCGGGCTGAAGGCCGAGTAGTAGATCCGCTTGAGATCGTGCGTGGCGTAGAGCGCCGCGCTGGTGCGGATCATGGCGGCGTCCGTGGAGGCATCCGCCCCGACGATCACCTGCGTCGACTGGCCCGCCGGCGCGAAGCGGCGCTTCTCGGCTTTCCCCTGCGCGATCCGCTCGCGCATCTGGCCCATGGCGGTCTGGATCGCCGCGCCGTCCTTCTCGGGGGCGAGCCGCTCCAGGGCGGTCTCGGTGGGGAGTTCGAGGTTGATCGAGAGCCGGTCGGCGAACAGACCCGCCTGCTCGATCAGCCAGGGGCTCGCCTCGGGAATCGTCTTGAGGTGGATGTAGCCGCGAAAGCCGTGCCGGGTGCGCAGGCCCTTCGCCACCCGGATCAGCTGCTCCATCGTGTGATCGGGCGAGCGCACGATCCCGGAGGACAGGAACAGACCCTCGATCATGTTGCGCTTGTAGAACCCGATCGTGAGGGCGATCACCTCGTCCACCGTGAAGGCCGCCCGCCGCACGTTCGAGGAGCGCCGGTTCACGCAATAGGCGCAGTCGAACAGACAGTAATTGGTGAGCAAGATCTTCAGAAGCGAGACGCAGCGCCCGTCCGGCGTGTAGGCGTGGCAGATCCCCGCCCCCGTGGTCGAGCCGAGCCCGCCCGCCGCCGCCCGCCGCTTGGGCGCTCCGGAGGAGGCGCAGGAGGCGTCGTACTTCGCGGCGTCCGCGAGGATGGTGAGCTTCTTGGCGAGACGGTCGTCCATGCGGGCAAGCTGTGGCAAGTTCTTGATTTGTTCAAGGCGACCAATTGGCGCTCACCCGGCCGGAACAACCGCTGCGGGTCCCCGTTCTCTGGAAGAGTTCCAATCGAGGAGGCCCGTATGGCGATGATGGAGACCGGCACGGCCTGCCGCACCTGCCGCTACTATGACACGCACAAGCTCAACGCCGGCAGCCCGCAGGGCGACGAGGGGCTCTGCCGCTTCAATCCGCCGGTGAGCCAGCCCGAGCCGCAGGGCCACGGCCTGTGGCCGGTGGTGTCGGCCTCGGACTGGTGCGGGCACTATTCGCCCGAGATGATGGCCGGCGAGTAGATCGCCGCATTCCAGAAGGACCGCCCCGGGGTGGTCCTTCGCGCGGCAGGAACCGGCCTCGTCCGGGGGGCGTTGGCGAGCACCCCCGCAAACTCGGACCCGAGCGAGGCGCATGCCGGACGACCTGACCCTCCTCTCGCGCAGGACCCTGATGCTCGCCGGAAGCGCGACTCTCGCCGCCCTGGGCGGCGCGCAGGGCGCCGACGCGCCGCCTCCGGAGAACCCCGTCGACACCGGCAAGGTCGAGAACGGCCGGGTCAGCTTCCCGAACTGGCGCGGCCCCTCCGACCGGCCCGGCGCGCCGCCCCCGGCACCGCTGCCGCCCGAGGAGCGCGTCGGATTCGCGGTGGTCGGCCTCGGCCGGCTCTCCCTGGAGGAGATCCTGCCCGCCTTCGCGCAGAGCCGGAAGGCGAAGGTCGTGGCCCTGGTGTCGGGATCCCCCGACAAGGCCAAGGTCGTGGCGCGCCAGTACGGCATCCGGCCCGAGGCGATCCACGGCTACGACGGGTTCCCGGCCCTGGCGCGGAACCCGGAGGTGAAGGCGGTCTACGTCGTCACGCCGAACGCGCTCCACGCGGAGCACGTGGCGGCCGCCGCCGCCGCGGGCAAGCACGTGCTCTGCGAGAAGCCGATGGCGGCCTCCTCGGCGCAGGCCCGCGCGATGATCGACGCCTGCGCGCAGGCGGGCGTGAAGCTGATGATCGCCTATCGCTGCCAGTACGAGACCCACAACCGCGAGGTGATCCGGCTGGTGCGCGGCAAGAGCCTCGGCCCCGTCAAGCTGATCGAGGCGGTGAACACCCAGACCATGAGCCTGCCCGAGCAGTGGCGCATGAAGCGGGCCCTGTCCGGGGGCGGCGCGCTGCCGGATATCGGCCTCTACTGCCTCAACGGGGCCCGGGCCGTGCTCGGCGAGGAGCCGGTCTCGGTCCAGGCGCAGATCCACTCGCCGGACGATCCCCTGTACCGGGAGGTCGAGGAGACGGTGGCGTTCACCCTGCGCTTTCCCTCGGGCGTGCTGGCGCAATGCGCGACGAGCTACGGTGCCCACGAGACGCGCCGGCTCACGGTCCAGGGCGAGGGCGGGGCGGTCACCCTGGAGAACGCCTTCGCGTATGAGGGCCAGCGCCTGATGCTCCATCATCGCGAGGGCAAGGCGGAGGCTCGCGAGGAGCGGGTCCTGCCCGTGCGCAACCAGTTCGCCCTCGAACTCGACCACATGGCGACCTGCGTGCTGGAGAACCGCACGCCGCGCACGCCCGGCGAGGAGGGATTGCAGGACCAGATCCTGATGGAGGCGATCTACGAGGCCGCCCGCACCGGCGCGGCGGTGACCCTGAAGCCGCCGGAACGGGCGCCCGGCAAGGGCCCGCTCGATCTGACGCGCGGGCCGGAGGCCGACGAGGCGGGCTGAGGGGAACCGGAGCGCCCCCCCTCTGCGGGCGACCCCGTCGTGCGCACGAAGCGCCGCAGACCCGCCTCCGCGGCGCCGGTCACGCCGAGAGCAGGCGTCAGACCCCCACGCCCGCCGCGAGTCCCGGCGCGCCGTGCGACCCGGACGCGCGCCGCGCCTTGAGCCGCAGGAAGGGCCGCTCGACCAGCACCCAGCTCGCGAGACCCAGGCCGAGCGAGGCGGCGAGCGCGAAGGCGGTTAGGGCCGCGGGCGCCAGGGTCGGATCGGACCGGGCGAGGAGCTGCTGCACCGGCCAGGCATAGAGGTAGAGCCCGTAGGAGACGTCCCAGGACTCGAGGGTGGTCAGGGCGCGGGGCGCCCGGACGTGGAAGGCCACGAAGACGATCACGTAGCCGCCCAGCACCGCGACGGCCGCCTCCGCCAGCGCCGGGACCGGGAGGAGGACGCAGAGGCCGAGGGCGGCCAGCGCGGCCCGCCCCGGGCCGAAGGTCACGCGGTGCCGATAGGCGTAGAACAGACTGCCCGTGCAGAAGAGCGCCGGGAAGCGGATCCAGGACGTCACCGTCATCTGCTCCCCGACCCGCAGACCCCCCGCCTGCTGCCGGAGCACCATGTCGAGGATGCAGCCGGCCACGAGGAGCGCGACGGCGGCGGCGAGCACGGGGCCGCGGTGCCGCGCGGCGAGGGACCCGATCGGGATGATCAGCAGGTAGCACGCGAACTCCCAGGCGATCGTCCAGAGGGAGGCGTTGAGGAGCGGAACCGGCAGGTCGGCGAAGGCGCCCGGAAGCGTCGGCGGCAGCAGCAGGACCATCCGCGCCAGAACCCTGGCGACCTGCGGCACGCCCCACGCTTCCTGCAGCCGGGGAAACAGGGCGACGGCCAGCGCCAGCGACGCGAATGAGGCGACGATGAAACCGGGATAGATGCGCAGCACGCGGTTGCGCAGGTAGCCGAGCACGGAATCCGACCGGTCGAAGCTCCGCGCGATCAGGTAGCCGCTGAGCAGGAAGAACCCGTCCACCGCCAGGTCCCCGAGTGACAGGGTCCCGCAGAGCCGGGTCAGCGGCTCCCTGAGACGGTTCCCGTCGAGCACCTCCGGGCTGTGGGCCACGATCACGAGCGACGACAGCAGGAGGCGCAGCGGGACCACGGTGCCGGTCCGCGGCTGCGACCGGTCCGCGGCGTCCCCCCGTGGGCGCGGATGCGAGAGCGGCGTCGTCATCGGGAGGTCTCCACGGGCAGGTCTCCACGGTTCGGTTTGCGGAGTGGACGGACGACGCGTCTCGGGACGGAGAGAGCCGGGACGCGGACGATGTGCGAGAGCATTGTCCGCTGGAGTGGATGCCGGTTCGGCGCAGATAATCTCTCAGAAACAAAACACTTGGCGCAGCGCCCGAGCGCCACGCGGTCGGGCGCCGCTCTAGATCGAGAAGGTGGCGGTGCCGTTGTGGACGAGGACGGCGGCACTCGGATCGAGCCAGTCGCAGCCGGCCGAGGCGGTGTTGCCCGTCATGGCGGAGACCCCGTAGGTGTGGTCCCCCACGGACAGGCTGCGCACGTAGAGATTGCGGTCGTTGATGTGCCAGCCCGTCGCCGGGTCGAAGGTGGGCGGCGCCGAGGCGTCGTTGATGAAACTCACCGCGACCTGGTGCGGGCCGGTCCCGTAACGGCCCTGGAGGGTGATGTCCTGCCACGCGCCGGTGGCGTGATCGGTGCTGGCCTCGTAGGTGCCCGGGACCGCGACGCCGTCGACCGTCACGGTGAAGTCCGGGCCGCCATTCCACAGGTCCGCCGACACTTCGAGGGTCAGCGACGCCGTCCCGGACGGGGTGGGCGTCGGGGTTGGGGTCGGAGTCGGGGTTGGTGTCGGGGTTGGGGTGGGGGTGGGGGTGGGTGTCGGGGTTGGGCTGCCGGTGGACTGGCCGACGCCGTTCGTCGCGAAGGTGGCGGTGCCGTCGTGCACGAGGACGGCGGCACTCGGATCGAGCCAGTCGCAGCCGGCCGAGGCGGTGTTGCCCGTCATGGCGGAGACCCCGTAGGTCTGGTCCGCCAGGATCAGGCTGCGCACGTAGAGATTGCGGTCGTTGATGTGCCAGCCCGTCGCCGGGTCGTAGGTGGGCGGCGCCGAGGCGTCGTTGATGAAGCTCACCGCGACCTGATGCGGGCCGGTCCCGTACTGGCCCTGGAGGGTGATGTCCTGCCACGCGCCGGCGGCGTGACTGGCACTGGCCTCGTAGACGCCCGGGACCGCGACGCCGTCGACCGTCACGGTGAAGTCCGCACCGCCGTTCCACAGGTCCGCCGACACTTCGAGGGTCAGCGACGCCGTCCCGGACCCGGAGGTCGCGGCCGTCGCGCCAGACAGGTTGCGCGTGTCGACCCCGTCCGGGGAGGAGACGGGCTGGAGCGCGACCGCGACGGCGGAGGGATCCGCCGAGAAGGCCCGGATGTAGTCGATCGCCATGGATTTCGGGGTGTCGGTCGTTCCCGCAACCCCGCGCGACATGGCGAGCGCCGCGACCAGGTACATCGGCGCGTGCATGTCGGCCGGAGTCGCCATCTGCCCCACCGACCGTCCGTCGTAGTAGAACGTCACGGTGCTGGCGGTCCACAGCGTGCCGAAGGTGTGGTAGCCGCTGGCGAGGTCGGGCTGGGAGGTCCAGTTCGTGGTCGTGGCCGATTGGCCGCCCTGGCCGGTATGGACGGAGTTCGACAGGCCGGTCGGGTCGGCCCCGAAGGTCTCGACCACGTCGAGTTCCGGCGGCCAGACGCCGCTCGACGCGAGCATCCAGAAGCCCGGCCAGGTCCCGGGCTCGGCCGGGAGCTGGGCGCGCATCTCGAAATACCCGTAGGTCTGCGAGAAGCTGCCGGAGGATTGCAGCAGGCCGGAGGTCCACAGGCTCGGCGCCACCAGGGAGGCGGCCGATCCGGTGGCAGGCGCGGCCGTGATGCGCAGCGCGCCGTTCACCAGGGCGAAGGGCTGGATCCCGGTCGTCGTCGGGTCGACGAAAGCGGACTGGCCGAAGCCGAGATCGACGCCCGGCCCGATCAGCGAGCCGGACCGCGTGTCCGCCCAGGTGGTGCCGCGGCCCGTGGCCGAGACGCTGAGGCTGTTGAACTCGTCGTCGAAGGTGAGTCGGAAACCCGTCAGGTCGACCATGGCGTCGGCTCCGTCCGTGGCAAGGCAGGAGGGATGTGGCGTTGCGCGCCCTGCGGCGCGGGGGCGGTCCGCACCTTCGCGCCGTACAGCGCGAGGAGGCCGTCCGCCCAGGCCTCGGGCGTCGGCGCGAGGTCGCGGGCCCGCGCGATCCCCGCGAGGCTCATGGCCCGGACGGCGGCGTCGTCCCGGGCGAGGCGCGCCAGCTGCCCGGCGAGCCCCTCGGGATCGGTCGGGTCGCAGGTCTCGGCGCAGCCGAGCGCCTCGACCTCCGGCGCGATCAGCGCGTGGCGCGAGATCAGGACCGGGATCCCGCTCGTCAGCGCCTCCAGGGCGACGAGGCCGAAGGTCTCGCGCCAGCGCGTCGGCGCGACCACGAGGCGGGCGGAGCGGGCGAGGGCCGCGATCTCCTCGCGGCGGCGCCACCCCATCAGCCGCACCTCGGGATGGTCGCGCTCCAGGGCGCCCCGGAGGGGTCCGTCGCCGATGATCCGCAGGGGCACGCCCGCGCGGCGCGCCGCCCAGGCCACCACGTCGACCCCCTTGTCGGCCTCCAGCCGCCCGACGAACAGCACCTCGGCATTGGCCTCGGCCGGGACGCGGGCGCGGCACCAGGGCAGGACCGGGTTGCGGAGCACCGCCAGGGACCCCGCCCCCACGCCCCCGCGCGCCAGGTAGGGCAGCATGCCCTCGTGGACGGCGACGACCGTGGCCCGGGTCCGCGCGAGATCGAACAGCCCGGCCCGCACCGCGTGGCGGGCCACCCGCCACATTTTGTGCATCCGGTTGCGGCGGTCGCACTGCACGGCGAGGCAGGAGGCGGAGAGGGGCACCCGCGCGCAGGGGACCTGGCGCGGGTAATCCATCTGGCCGCCGTTCGGGCAGACCAGGAAGTAGTCGTGGGCCGTGACGAGGAGCCGGTCCGCGACCGCCCGCAGCGGCCAGAAGGCCGCGGGCGACAGCACCTTGTGCCAGTTGTGCAGGTGGTAGACGGTGCCCGGCGTGTCGTGGCGGCGGATCCAGTCGCCGACGAAGCGCAGGGCGGCGGGGCTGAACAGCCCCGTCAGGGCGGCCCGGCCGCGCGGCGCCTGCAGCAGCCCCTCGCCCCCGAGCGAGATCACCTCCGCGCCCGGCGGGACCGGACCGGCCGGCGGGGCGCTGCCGTTGAGCACCGTGACCGGGATCCCCCGCTCCGCCAGCAGGCGCACCGACAGGAGGGCGATCCCGGCGGCCCCGCCGCTCTCCACCGCGTCGTCGCTGATCACCACCACGCGCTCGATCATCGGGCTGCCTCCTCGTCGGTGCGGTCGGGCCGGGCCGCAGTCATCACGCCAGGTCCGCGATGCGGCCCGGGTGCAGCCGGCCGCGGGCGAGGTCGGCAAGCGCGCGCAGGTTGCCGACGAGGCGGCCGCGCCGGTCGACATGCGGCTCGGGGCGCAGGCCGCGCAGCAGGTTCATGGCCAGGTTGCGGCCCATCAGCCAGCCGGCGCGCGGCAGCGCGTAACTGCCCTTGCCCACGAGGTAGAGCGGGTTGGCGACCTGCGAGTAGCCGAAGCGCCGGCCGGATTGCCGGCCGCCCTTGACGCCCAGATGCACGCCGGACGCCTCCCCCACGCGAGCGAGGCGTCCGAGCCGCGCCGCGCGGCGGCTGAAATCGACGTCCTCCAGCCATCCGTAGGCGGGGAGAACCTCGTCGAAGCTCAGGCCCGCCGCGCGCAGCGGCGCCACGCGGAAGGCCATGTTGCACCCGTACAGGGAGTAGACCGGAACGGGCGGGCCGGACCCGGGCGACGCGCCGCCGAGCACCCGGTCGGCCTCGGCGAAGCTGTAGCCGGGCCCGGTGATGCCATCGGCGAGGACCCGCCCGGTGGCCCCGATCAGCCCCGGATCCGCCAGGAAGGCCCGCTCCAGGGCCGCGAGGTAGCCGGGATCGGGAACGAAGTCGTCGTCGAAGAAGCAGACGAGGTCGACGTCGTCGAGGGCGGTCAGGATGGCGTTGCGCTGCCGGGTGAGCCCGCGCGGGCCGACCAGGACCGTCGTGGGCAAGCCCTCCGGCGCCGGCGCGGCGAGGTCGGAGGGGCTCGGCACCGAGACGAGGACGCGGTCCGGGAGCCTCGTCTGCACGCAGAGCCGGGTCAGCGTCTCCCCGCAGACTTCCGGCCGCCCGACGGTCGCCAGCCCAACGGCGATCCGCAGCCGGCCGGCCGGCACGGGGATCCGGGCGGCGGTCGGGACCGCGGCGTCACGCCGGTCGAGCCACGCCATGGCGCTCGCGCCGATCGCGAGCCCGTGGACCCAGACCAAGCCGGCGGCGTGGCCGAGCGCGGCCTTCAGCGCGCCCGCCGCGGCCTCGGCCAGGACCGGCTCCGGCACGCCGGGTCCGACGACCGCGCGACCCGGGCTCTCTCTCGTCCATGTCATGCGCCAATACTCCGATGACGAAGCTTTTTGGGTATAATACTGATAATCTTCCGCCGAATTATCTATTTATATACTTGACTGGTCGGATCGATCTGGCAGATTTGGCCGGCAGCGTGGCGCCGCAGCAGGAGGGACGCGAATGCGAGGACGGCTTCTGGGGACCGCGGTGACCGCCGCCGTCATGACCGCCATCGTTTCGGCCGGTCCGGCCCGCGCCGGGGAGCAGCCCTACCGCCTCGGGGCGCAGGACAGGATCCGCCTGCGCGTCACGGAGTGGCGCGCCGGGCGCGGCGAGACCTACGAATGGGCCGCCCTGTCCGGGGAGTACACGGTCGATTCGGCCGGCCGGCTCACCCTGCCCCTCGTGGGCGACCTCGCGGCCGCCGGGCTCGACACGCGCCAAGTGGCGGCGCAGGTCGCCGAGCGGCTCCAGCAGCGGATCGGGCTCATCGCGCGGCCGGACGCCTCGGTGGAGATCGCGCGCTACCGGCCCTTCTACGTGGTCGGCCAGGTCGAGAAGCCCGGCGCCTACCCGTTCCAGCCGGACCTGACCGTGCTGCAGGCCGTGAGCCTCGCGGGTGGCTTCTCCCGGACCTCCGACCCGGACGCCCGCGTGTCCCGGGAGCAGATCTCCCTCGGCGGCGAGCTGCTGGACGTGGGGAACGAGCGCCTCGCCCTGCTGGCGCGGCGCGCCCGCCTGGAGGCGGAGATGCGCGACGATGCGGCGCTCCGCTTCCCCGACGAGGTGCGCAGCGCGCGCGGCGCGGGTTCGGCCGAGGCGGTGCGGGAGGAGCAGGCGCTGTTCGAGGCGCGGCGCACCGCGCTGCGCTCCCAGACCGACGCCCTGGAACAGGCCAAGACCCTGGTGGTCGCCGAGATCGACACGCTGCAGCAGAAGATCGCCGCCCAGGACCGGCAGATCGCCCTCGTCCGCAAGGAACTCGCCAGCGTCACCACCCTGGTCCAGCAGGGGCTCTCGGTGACGCAGCGCCAGCTCACCCTCGACCAGACCCTGGCCCAGTTCGAGAGCGCCAAGCTCGACAACCTCCTGGCGGTCTCCCGCTCGCGCCAGGACATCAATCGGATGGACCGGTCGATCCTCGACCTGCGCAACCAGCGTCAGAGCGGCGTCCTGGCGGACCTGCGGGAGACGCAGCAGCGCCTCGTCAAGCTGCAGCAGCGGGCCGACACGCTGCGCAACCTCGTGACGGAGAGCGCGACGGCCCTCGCGGCGCGGCAGGGAGGCCGGCCGGCCGCGCCGCGCTTCGCCATCATGCGCAAGGACGAGGGCGGCGCGACCGAGATCCGGGCGGGCGAGAACGATCCCGTGCGGCCCGACGACGTGCTCAAGGTTGAGGCACCCCGCGAGAACGCTCCGACGCCGGCCTCGGCCGGGACGCCGGGTCCCGTGGCGGTGCGGTGACGCGGCGGGCGGGCGCGGCACGATCCCCTCCCGTCAGACGGTGCGCGCGACGAGGGCGTGGTCGCGCACCGCGTTGAGGAGGACGCCGAACAGGTGGGCGTGCGCGGCGTCGAGCATGGCGGCCGCCTCGGCGACGTCCCCGGCCTCGGTCCGGCCCCAGGTGGCCACCATCAGCATCCCGTCGAGCAATCGGCCGACGGCCCGCGCGTCCCGGGTCTCGCGCATCGGCGTGAGGTCGAGGATCACCATGTCGTAGCGGCCCGCGAGCTCGGCGAGCAGCGACTGCATCTGCGTCGAGCGCAGGAGGTCGCTCGACTGCGCCACGGGGCCGGGCATCACCAGCGGCAGGAAGGAGAGACGCGGGACCTCCGTCGGCACGATCACATCCTGGCCGCACATCAGGGCCTCGATCAGCCCGGCCTCGGCCCGGGGCGTCAGGAGACGGGTCAGACCCGCGCGGAGGAAGTCGGCGTCGATCAGGAGCGTCCGCCCGTTCGCCTGCGCGAACAAAGCCGCGAGGTTGAGGGCGACGCTGCTCTTCCCCTCCCGGGGCAGGACCGAGGCGACCCCGATGATGCCGACCCGGCGGCTCTCGCGGGCGACGTCGAGCGAGACCTTCACGCCGCGCAGGGCCCGGCTGTAGGCGGAGAACGGGTCGGCGAGGACCGTCAGGCCGAGGGGGCGTCGGCGCGGCGCCCGCCGCACCGCCGGGACGAGGCCGAGGCAGTCGAGGCCGGTGCGGCGGGGCAGGTCCTGCGGCAGGCGCAGCGTCTGGTCCGTGCTGTGGCGCAGCGTCCCGATCCCGAGCCCGGAGAGGAGGCCGAGCGCGGCCCCGAGGGCGAGGGCGAGCTTCGTCTTGGGGCTGCTGCGTCCGACGGGGATCGTGGCGGGCGCGATCACGCGGGCGCTGGAGACCGGCAGCGTCTCCTTCTGGACGGTCTCCGCCAGCCTCTCGAGGAGGCTCTGATACATCTTGCGATAGCTCTGCGCCCGCGCCTCCAGCTCCGCCAGCGTCACCTTGGCCTGGCGCCGGCGGTCCGCCTCCGCGATGAGCCGGCGCAGCTCCTCGGACAGAACCTGCTCGCGCCGCAGGGCGATCTCGTGGTCGCTGAGGTAGATCTGGCCGATGCGGCGCATCTCGGTCTCGATGTCGGCCTCCGCCTGGAGCACCTCGCGGTGGGCCGCGGCGACCGCCTCGTGGGACGGGCCGTAGCGCTCGCGCAGCTCCGCCTCGCGGGTCGCGTTCTCCTGGCGCCGCTGGCGCAGATTCGTCATGACGGCGTTGTTCAGCACCTCGCTCACCGCCGCGCCGTCGCGGCCGGCGCCGTCGAGGCTGCGGATCCGGGCGAGCTTCGCGGCGGCCTGCGCGGTCTGCGCCCGGGCCGCGATCAGCTGGCTGTTCATCTCGCTGAGCTGCTGCTCGATGAGCAGGTTCCCGCTCGCCGTGACGAGGTCGTTGCGGGTGCGGAAATCCTCCACCGCCCGGGAGGCCTCGCCCAGGGTCTCGCGCAACTCGTCGATCCGGATCTTCAGCCAGTCGGCGCCGGTGCGGGCGGCCTGGGCCTTGGCCTCGAACTGGTCGCGCAGGTAGGCGCCCGTATAGGCGTTCGCGATCTCGGCGGCCCGGTCCGGGCGGCGGGAGCTCGCCGTGATCTCGATCACGTAGGATTGCCCGACGCGCCGCACGCCGACGGCACGGGACAGGAGGGAGATGGTGCGCCGGGTCTGCTCGGCCGCGTCCCGCGCCGGACCGCTCACGTCGTCGGCGCGGAACTCCGCGTCCTCCGTCAGCTTCAGGTCGGCCGCGACCGCGCCGGAGATCCGCTCCGAGCGCAGCACCTCGACCTGGCTCTCCACCTGGGCGTTGTCGAGGGTCAGATCGAGCATGCCCGGTTCGAACCAGCCCAGCGGCTGCTGGCGCTGGGCCTCGATCAGGAGCTGCGCCGTGGCGACGTAGGTCGGGACGCTGAGCTGGACGACCGCTGCGGCGACCGCGACGCCGAGCGCCATGCCGATGACGATCGGCAGGGCCGAGCGGCGCAGGATGCCGCGCGCGGCCCGAAACGTGATTGTCGGCCCCTGCACCTCCGCGTCGAGGGGCGCCTCCGGGAGCGTCGCTGGACTAGTGCGGAGCATGCGCGCACTCGCGGCGGGTGATCCGCATGGTGGTTCCTCGTCGACGGTCGGGAGAGGCCGCGCCGGAAGCGCGGCCCCGAGCCGGGCTCAGTAGACGCCCCGCGAGCGGATGACCGCGGGGATCGTTCGGAGCACGATCTGGAGATCCTGGCCCAGCGACGCGGTGCGCACGTAGGTGCGGTCGAGCTGCACCCGATGCTCGTAGGAGACGTCGTTGCGCCCACTGCACTGCCACAGGCCGGTCAGGCCGGGGCGGACCGCCTTGTAGTCGGCGAAGGCCGCGCCGTAGCGGGCGATCTCCTCGGCGACGATCGGCCGGGGACCGACGAGGCTCATCTCGCCGCGCAGGATGTTCACGAGCTGGGGGAGTTCGTCGAGGCTCGTCTCGCGAAGCACCTTGCCGAGGGGCGTGACCCGCGGATCGTCGCGCAGCTTGCGCGCTTCCTGCCATTCGAGCATGGCCTCGGGATGGGTCGCCAGATGGCGTGCCAGCACCTCGTCCGCGTTCACCACCATGGTGCGGAACTTGAAGCACGGGAACGGCACGCCGTGACGGCCGATCCGCCTGTGGCGGATGAGGATCGGACGTCCCTCCAGGGCCAGGATCGCCAGCGCGACCATGATCATCAGGACGCTCAGCAGCACCAGGGCGGCCGCCGCGGCCAGGACGTCGAGCACCCGCTTGGCGCGGTAGGCTCCCGCCGGAGCGGTCGCGCGCACCAGATCCCCCGCCTCGACAGCCGAAGACTCGATGACAGTTTTCATGACCGCTTCGTCCTCCACGCCGCGATGCCGGCCGTCGCGCCCCTGTAGCCGGGCCCCCTTGGACATCGGTCGGTGCGACGTCCCATGCCCGGCCTCGGAACCGACCGTCGTCTGAAGGAATTGCCGACTATGACTTCGAGCGAAGCACGGCGCTCGAGCCTGGTCTTGGTGGAATCTTAACTATCAAATGAAGATGCTAGTGGCGAGTTTGCTTCCGCCCGATCGGCGTCAGGATCGAGAGCCGGGCCGTCAGGTTTTGCCCGACCGCGTCGGGATGATCGGAAGCCGGCACGCCTTCCTGCCGCCACGGGGCCCGCGCGAGCGCGCCCTGTGTCGGAGATGCGCGTTGAGGTATGAGTGAGAGGGTGCGAGTCGCGCGATGCGGATCCCGGTCCCCCCGTCGGATCCCGCGCGTCCGGAGGCGTGGATGCTGGTTCCTGCGGTTTGCCTCACGCTGGCGGGCCTGACGCTCAGCCTGGTCGCGCGCGTGCCGCTGCTCCTGGGCGTGATGGCGGCGGTCGGCCTCTCGCTGGCCGTGAGCGCCACGCTGCCGCTGTTCGGGCTCGACGCGGCGCAGCCGGCCTGGCTGACCCTGCTCGTGTCGCTCGCGGCGCTCCAGGCGGGCTACGGGATCGGCGTGATCGCCCGCGGCACCTACCGGCGTTTTTTTAGGATCGTTCCGCCGCCCGCGGCGCGCTCGGCCCGGGACGAGGCGGCACGGCGCTGAGTCTCTCCCACACAACTCCCGATCACCCTCGTGGCTCGCCGTGGCGCCTCCAGCGCGGCGGGAGGTGTGTGAGGTGCACTGAACCGCCCCGCCGGGCCTCGCCCCCCGGTCGGCGGCCCCGCGGTCACTGGGGCAGGCTCTGGAACCAGCCCTGGAGCATCGCGTACTGCACGATCTTGGAGCGCGTGCGGATATCGAGTTTCTCGCTCGCCCGCATCTTGTAGGTCTCGACGGATTTCGGCGTCACGCCGAGCTTGGTCGCGACCTCCTTGGTGGTGAAGCCGTAGGCGATCAGGCGCACCACCTCGCGCTCGCGCTCCGTGAGGCTCGGCACGCAGCGGCCGGCGAGCGGGGGCATCGCGGCGTCGCGGGTCGACACGAAGCGATCGGCGATCGCCGGGTCGAGGTAGAGGCCGCTCCCGCTCACCGCGCGGACCGCCTGGAGCAGATTCTCGCCGACGGAGCGCTTGAGCACGTAGCCCCGGGCGCCCACCGCGAGGGCCTGCCGCACGTAGTTGCCATCCTCGTGGACGCTGAGGATCACCACCCGGGTGGGCACCTCCTGCGCCGCGAGGTGCTGGGTCACCGCGATGCCGTGCATGTCCGGCATCGTGACGTCGAGGACGGCGACGTCCGGGCAGGTCTCGCCGATCATCCGCAGCGCGCGAACGCCCGAGTTCGCCTCCCCGACGATCGTCACGTCGCCGGCCTCCTGAAGGAGCGTCCGCACGCCACTGAGGAACAGCGGGTGATCGTCGGCCAGAAACACCCGCAGTGAACTGTCCGCAGACAGCCGCATGTCAAAGGTCCTCCTTCACGGGAACCCACGCTCGCACGCAGGTTCCGCGGCCAGACTTCGAATAGATCGCCAATCGCCCCCCGAGTTGCGCCACTCGATCGCCCATCCCGATAATGCCTTGCGCTTCCGACTGTCGTTGCCCGGTCCCAGTCCCGACTTCGTCACTCGGCAACCCGGGTCCATCGTCCACAACGATCAGTGCAGCGCGGCCTATTTTGCAGTGCAACCTGACTGAAACCTGCGATGCCGTCAATGCGTGTTTCGCAATATTAGTCAGACTCTCCTGTGCAATTCGGTACAGCGCAGCTTGCACGGGTGCGGCCAGGCGCGAATCGTCCCCGCGAGTGGTGACCTCGACCGGGATCCCGCTGGTGGCGGCCCAGTCGGCCGCCAGCGCGCGCAGGGCATGCCCGATCTCACCGCGATCGAGGGCCGAGGGCGCCAGCCCGCCCGCGACGCGCTGCAGTTCGCGCGCGAGGCGGTCGGTCAGCCCGATCGCGGTGTCGAGGCGGTGCGAGGCCGCCGCGGCGAGGTGCGGACGAAGGCCCTGGAGGACGAGCTTGAGGATCGCCAGGCTCTGCCCGGCCTCGTCGTGCAGATCGCGGGACACCCGCATCCGCTCCTCGGACCGGGCCAGCGCGAGACGCTGAAGCGCGGCCTCGCGCTCGTCTACGAGCCCGGCGACGGCCTCTTCGCTCGCGCGCAGCCGCCGCCCCAGGCGCCGGCATTCCTCGGCGAGCGCGCGCCGCGACCACCAGCGGAACCGGCCGTCACCGAGCCCGCGCAACCGTGGCTCGCTAGCGTCTCGTTGGCCCTCGATCGACACGATTATGATACACCCTCAGAAATAACCAGCGCCCGGTATCGGCGCCACGGACCGCGCTCCAACTCGCGTTTCAAGTACTATGGTCGGAAGGTTCATGTTTTGCAACTCTATCGCCTTCGGCTAATTTTCTATTATTCATCGTAGAAGTTCTAAAATGGCGATTTCGTACAATCCTTAAGTCAGATTCGGAGCGCAGCACAAAGTTGGCAAATTCATTTAAAATATTTGCGGTTATCATATTTTGATTATCCCTCACTGAAATCTCGTCTCGCGCGCAGGCCTCGTTGGGAAAATTATCTTAAAGCGAATTTTAAACTGATTCCGAACGCCGGTGATGTGCTGCACTTGACATATGTCAAGTGACGCGCGATGGCGCGGAGGGGGGCGGCGAGCCGCGGCGCGCGCCACCCGGCGGCGGCCGGTGGTTCCCGCGGGACCGACCGGAGCGGCCCATCGGCCACCCCGTGCCGATGCGGGTTCGTCGACCGGCGACGACGCGGCTGGGACCAGGAGGCCGCACACCGAAGGTCGCGCGGCTCGATCTAGACAGAAAATATAAAAGAAAGAGGAAACGGCGATGCCAACGGACGAAGAAGAATACGAGTTTCAAATAGAGAGTATCGATGATAATGAATACTGCGTTTCGGTGACGTGGAGGGGGCGCAGGGTGGTCGGATTCTTCCTCTCGACCCCGTCGAGGGACCAGGCCCAGTCCCTTGTGGCCACGCTGCGGCGGCAGGTTCGCGCCGTCGTCACGCCGGAGGTGGCACTCGACATCGCCAGGGACTTCTCGGACCCGACCTCCCTGGGCAGCGACGGCACGACGACCAAACGGCATTAAACCGCGAGCCGCCGACACGAAGTCCGGCTCGGGTCCGGGCAGGACGCCGTCACACCCCCGCGCCCCGCGCGGGACTTTGCCCTGGAGGTGACCGGGATTCGCGACGCGGCGGAGCCGCCGTCCGGCCGCACCGCCCCTCCGCGCGTTCTCCGGACAGATGAGGCAGGCCTCTCCCGGATGTCGCGGGAGACGATCGCCCGCGCGCCGCCATCATGCCCTGGTTCGACGCCGGCCGCGATACTGATCCGCACGCGCGCCTGCACGATCGACCTCTCATCGTCGAGCCGAATGATCATCGTCACCTGCTTACCGGAAAGTCATTGCTAGATTTTCGGTTTCGATATCACCTGTTACCCGCGACGGCGACCATCGTTCCGATTGATTCAGTTATTCCATATTATGAATTGCCTTTACCGATACGTATCACACATTGATTATTGCAGTACATATGTATTGCTTCTATTTCCCAGGATGAAAACAGCGTAGAAACTTGCACTTACTCCGATTTCGGGTTAGCAGTCGGTAAGGACGACTGGTCTCGTACGCTGCAACACGTACAAATCTTTGGTTGCATTGAACGATAGAAACTGAACTGGGTCCAGCAATTGGCGGGCGACGGCGCCTCATGCCGCGCGGCCGCCTTGGGCGAGCCGTCCGCGCACCGACCCACCTCCGCCGGGGAGCATCTGATGTCGAGGAAGAACCAGGGCAGCCGGAACGCCGACGCGAGCGCCAACGCGGACACCACCTGGACGGACACGAGCGACTTGGAGGCCCCGTCCTCCGACGGGTTCGGAGCCGACGACCCGAATGCGGATCTCACCTTCAATTTCGTCCGCACGCTGCTGACGGGAGACGGCGTCCGGCAGCGGACCGGCGGAACGGTGGCCGGCGCCGGCAGCGCTCCCTTCGCCTCCGTCGCGGCGGGGCCGGCGCCCGGCAACCGACAGGCCGAGGATCCGCCCATCGGCGTTGCGACGCCGGACGCCATCCAGACCCTTCCGCAGGAGACCCTCGACCCGGGCGACAGCAGCGCCCAGGGCGGCGGGGGCACGACCGCGGCCGTCACGGCGTCGGGCGATCAGCGGATCGACGGCCTCCTCAGGGGCACGCGCTGGAGCGCCTCCGTCATCACCTACACGGACCCGGATTCGCCCAGCGACTACCAATCGGGTTACGTCGTCGATAGCAACAACAACGGCGTCAGTGCGCAGAACGAGGGCTTCGGACGCATCAGTGCGGGCCAGCTCCTGGCCGTGCACTACGCCCTCGACCAGTCGATCTACACGCAGCCGGCGGGTGCTTCGGGCTTCTCCGTCGAGGCGTTCACGAACCTGGGGATCGACTATGGAACCCCGGGCAGCGGTACGGGCACGATCCGGGTCGCGAACACCTCCGACAACACGACGGGCCTCACCTACTATCCCTCGACAACCATCTACGGCGGCGACGCGTGGCTCGGGACGGCGATCCAGTCGCCCGTCCAGGGCAATTACGGCTGGAACAACACCCTGCACGAACTCGGGCACGCCCTCGGCCTGAAGCACGGCCAGGACACCGGGGGCCCCGCCAACACCGCCCTGCCGAGCAACGTCGACTCGCTCGAATTCACCGTCATGACCTACCGGTCCTATGTCGGCGGGCCGACGACCGGCTACACCAACGAGGCCTACGGTTACCCGCAAACCTACATGATGCTCGACATCGCCGCGCTGCAGTACATGTACGGGGCGGACTTCACGTCGAATTCCGGCAACACGGTCTACACCTGGAACCCGACCACCGGCCAGGGTTACGTCAACGGCGTCCTCGCCACCAATCCGGGGAACGGCGCTGGGGGAAGCGCCAACCGGATCTTCGAGACGATCTGGGACGGCAACGGCACCGATACCTACGACCTGTCGAACTACACGACCAACCTCAACATCGACCTCACGCCCGGCGGCTACTCGACCTTCTCGACCGCGCAGCTCGCCTATCTCGGCGCGGGCCACTACGCGCGCGGCAACGTGTTCAATGCCCTGCAGTACCAGGGCGACACGCGCTCGCTGATCGAGAACGCGATCGGCGGCTCCGGCAACGACGTGATCGTGGGGAATGCCGCCGACAATTTCCTGAGCGGCGGCGACGGAAACGACACCCTGACCGGCGGAGCCGGGAATGACACCCTCGACGGCGGCGCCGGCACCGACACGGCGGTCTTCCATGGCAATAGTTCGGCCTACACGATCACCCAGATCGGCACGAGCAGCTTCCGCGTCGTCGGACCCGACGGCACGGACACGCTGAACAACATGGAACTTGCCTCATTCGACAACGGAACAATCAATCTCTACTACGACGACATCCCCGGCAGCACGGCCACGACGCAAACGATCAGCGTCGGCGGCTCGAATTCCGGAACCATCGAGACGTTCGGCGATCAGGATTGGTTCCGCGTGCAGCTCGTCGCCGGCCACACCTACGTCATCAACGAGAGGGGTAGTCCGACCGGCGCCGGAACGCTCGCCGATCCGCTCCTGCGGTTCTACGACAGCACCGGCACCCTGCTGACGTCGAACGACGACGGCGGCTTCGGCTCCGACGCGCAGCTTGCGATCCGCGCCAATACCAGCGGCACGTATTACGTGAGCGCCGGCGCCCACGCGACGTCGCAGACGGGGACCTACCGGGTCGAACTCTCCGACACCGGCACGACGAGCCGGTTCGAGTCGCCCCACGCGGGCCTTGCCGCCCTGACGCAGAACAACGGCGGCTGGACCACCGAGGACCGCTACCCCCGCGTCCTCGCCGACGTGAACGGCGACGGGCAGAAGGACGTCGTCGCCTTCGGCGAGACCGGAATCTACGTGGCGCTCGCCACCGGCGGCGGCAATTTCGCCACCCCGACCTACACCCCCTCCACCTTCACCCCGAGCGGCGGCGGCTGGACCAGCGACACCATCTACCACCGCGAGGTCGCCGACGTGAACGGCGACGGCAAGGCCGACATCGTCGGCTTCGGCAACGCCGGCGTCTACGTCGCGCTCGGCAACGGCGACGGCACCTTCGGGGCCGAGACCTTCGCGGTCGCCAATTTCGGCGCCAGCAACGGCTGGACGTCCCAGGACCGCTACCCGCGCCACCTCGTGGACGTGAACGGCGACGGCAAGGCCGACATCGTCGGCTTCGGCGATGCCGGGGTGTACGTCTCCCTGGCCACCGGCGGCGGCAACTTCGCGGCCCCGACCTTCACGCCCTCGACCTTCACGCCGAGCGGGGGCGGCTGGACGAGCGACACCACCTACCACCGCGAGCTCGGCGACGTGAACGGGGACGGCAAGGCCGACATCGTGGGCTTCGGCGAGGCGGGCACCTACGTGGCGCTGGGCAACGGCGACGGCACCTTCGGGGCGGAAACCTTCGCGGTGTCGAATTTCGGGGCGGGCAGCGGCGGCGGCTGGTCCTCGCAGGACCACTACCCGCGCCACCTCGCGGACGTGAACGGGGACGGCAAGGCGGACATCGTGGGCTTCGGCGATGCCGGGGTGTACGTGTCCCTGGCCACCGGGGGCGGCAACTTCGCGGCGCCGACCTTCGAGCTGGGCGATTTCGGCGCGACGGCGGGCGGCTGGAGCAGCGACGACAGCTATCGGCGGGTGCTGGGGGATGTGACCGGGGACGGACGGGCCGACATCGTCGGCTTCGGCGCCAGCAACGTCTATGTCGCGGCCTCGCACGACTTCTTCGCGGTGGGCTGAGCGGGCAGCCGCGGCGGCGCGCCCCGGAGCGCGTCGCCGCCGCGTCAGAAGGTCGGCGGCGTGCAGGCGCTGACGACCTCGCAGGGCGCATCCCCCACGCAGCGGAAACGGTGCGGCCGACGGCTGGAGAAGTAGTAGGCGTCGCCGGGTCCGAGGATCCGGCGCTCGTCGTCCACGGTCACCTCGAGCCGCCCGGAGAGGACGATTCCGCCCTCCTCGCCGTCATGGACGAGCGGCACGCGGCCGGTATCGGCGCCCGGCTCGTAGCGCTCCTTGAGGATCTGGAGCGCGCGTCCGAACAGGGTATCGCCCACCTGCCGGTAGGAGATCCGGCCCTTGCCGATCTCGACGAGGTCCTCGGCGGCGTAGAACGCCGTTTCGCTCCGATGCGGTTCGAGGGAGAAGAACTCCGCGAGCCCGATCGGCACCGCGTCGAGGATGCGCTTCAGGGCCCCGACGGACGGGTTCGCCTGGCCGGATTCGATGAGCGAGATCGTCGAGTTGACGACACCCGCCCGCTTGGCCAGCGCGCGCTGCGACAGGCCGTGCCGCATCCGCAGGTAGCGCAAGCGGGCCCCCACGTCCTCGTTCGTCATCGGCCGCCGTTGCGTGTGTTCACCGGACACCAACACTCGATGCCCGGACCGAGCGGTGTCAAGCACTTGCAGGCCGCCAGAAAAGGACTTGTTGACCTGGCCCGAACCGGCCTCTCCTAGGGGCCGCACTGGAGACCGTCCATGTCCGCCAACGCCCCCCGCCTCGATTCCTACTGGATGCCCTTCACGGCGAATCGCCAGTTCAAGAAGGCGCCGCGCCTGCTCGTGGCGGCGGAGGGCATGCACTACACGGCCGATGACGGGCGCAGGGTCCTCGACGGCACGGCGGGCCTGTGGTGCGTCAATGCCGGCCACGGCCGCCGCCGGATCGCCCAGGCGGTCGAGCGCCAGCTCGCCACCCTCGACTACGC
The DNA here is from genome assembly GCF_054052225.1 of Methylobacterium sp. JK268. Lineage (NCBI taxonomy): Bacteria > Pseudomonadati > Pseudomonadota > Alphaproteobacteria > Hyphomicrobiales > Methylobacteriaceae > Methylobacterium > Methylobacterium sp. JK268. Next base: position 311,748 of record NZ_JBSVZN010000001.1, read on the forward strand.
GCCCTCCTTCCAGATGGGCCATCCGGTGGCGTTCGACTTCGCCGAGCGCCTCGCCGCCATCGCGCCCGGCGGCCTCGACCGCGTCTTCTTCACCGGTTCCGGATCCGAATCCGTCGACACGGCCCTCAAGATCGCGATCGCCTACCAGCGGGCGATCGGCCAGGGCACCCGCACCCGGGTGATCGGGCGCGAGCGCGGCTATCACGGTGTCGGGTTCGGCGGTATCTCGGTGGGCGGCCTCGTCAACAACCGCCGCGTCTTCCCGACCCTGCCCGGCACCGACCACCTGCGCCACACGCACGACCTCGCGCGCAACGCCTTCGTGCGGGGCCAGCCCGAGCACGGCGCCGACCTCGCCGACGACCTGGAGCGCCTCGTCGCCCTGCACGGGGCCGAGACGATCGCGGCCGTGATCGTCGAGCCCGTGGCGGGCTCGACCGGCGTCCTGGTGCCGCCGAAGGGCTACCTGGAGCGGCTGCGGGAGACCGCGACCCGGCACGGAATCCTGCTGATCTTCGACGAGGTCATCACCGGGTTCGGGCGCCTCGGCGCGCCCTTCGCGACGGATTTCTTCGGCGTCACGCCGGACCTCGTCACCACCGCCAAGGGGCTCACCAACGGCACCGTGCCGATGGGCGCCGTCTTCGCCAGCCGGGCCGTGCACGACGCCCTGATGACCGGGCCGGAGAACGCCATCGAGCTCTTCCACGGCTACACCTATTCGGGCCACCCGGTCGCCTGCGCGGCCGGCCTCGCGACGCTCGACATCTACGCGGAGGAGGGTCTCCTCACCCGTGCGGCGGCGATCCAGGACCACTGGCACGCGGCGATGCACGATGTGCGCGGCGCGCGGCACGTCATCGACATCCGCACGATCGGGCTCATCGCCGGGATCGAGCTGGAGCCCCGGGCGGGCGCGCCGGGCGCCCGGGCCTACGACGTGTTCGTGGACTGCTTCGAGCGCGGCCTGCTGATCCGGGTGACCGGCGACATCATCGCGCTGTCGCCGCCGCTCGTCGCCGAGCCGGCCCATATCGACCAGATGGCCTCGATGCTCGCCGAGTCGATCGCCCGGGCGGCGTGAGGCGGCGGCACGTCGGGCCCCGCCGTGGGGTCCGGGCGCGCGCCGGCGCGGCGCAGGGGGAACCGGACCCTGCGTCACCCGGCGGCAGAGATCGCAGTTCCGGCCAAGCCGAACCTGCCGCATCCAGGGCGTCGGACGATGCGAGCCGATCCGGACGCCCGTCCCGACGAGGTCAGGTCCATGCTGCTGCGCCCCCTTTTCCGCCGGCTCGCCCTCGCGGCCGTCCTCGCGGCAGCGGCCCTGGCTCCGGCGGCAACGGGCCCGGCCCGCGCGGCGCCGCGCACGGACCTCGCGCTCGGCATGACCGTCGAGCCGCCCGGCCTCGACCCGACGGTGGCCGCGCCGGTGGCGATCGGACAGGTCGTCTGGCAGAACGTGTTCGAGGGCCTGACGCGGATCGACCGCGACGGCGCGGTGCGGCCCCAGCTCGCGCGGAGCTGGACGATCTCCCCCGACGGGCGCACCTACACCTTCACCCTGGCGACGGGCGTCACCTTCCACAACGGCGTCCCCTTCGACGCCGCGGTGGCGAAGGCGTCCCTCGACGCGATCCGGGCGCCCGGCTCCGTCAACCCGCAGAAGGCGCTCTACGCGGCGATCGCGGACGTGGCCGCCCCCGACCCGGCGACGCTCGTGGTCACTCTGGCCCAGCCCGCCGGCACCCTGCTCTACGGGCTCGGGCTCCCGGCCGCGGTGATCCTCGAACCGTCCTCGCGCGAGGGCGCACGGACGAACCCGGTCGGGACCGGCCCGTTCCGGTTCTCGGCCTGGCGCAAGGGCGACCGGGTGGAGCTGGTGCGCAACCCGTCCTACTGGGACGCGGAGCGCGCCGCCAAGCTCGACCGGGTGACCTTCCGCTTCATCGGCGACGCCCAGGCGGCGGTCGCGGCGCTCCGCGCCGGCGACCTCGACGCCTTCCCGCTCCTGCCCGCCCCCGAACTCTACGCGGGGTTCCAGAAGGACCCGGCCTTCACCGCCAAGCCCGGCCTCACCGAGATGAAGGTGGTCGCCGGCATGAACAATGCCGAGACGCCCTTCTCCGACCGTCGCGTGCGGCAGGCCCTGATGATGGCGGTCGACCGCAAGCTCCTCATCGAGGGCGTGGCGTCGGGCTTCGGCGCGCCGATCGGCAGCCACTACACGCCCAACGACCCCGGCTATCGCGACCTCACCGGCACGCTTCCCTACGATCCGGCCAGGGCCAAGGCCCTCCTCAAGGAGGCGGGCTACCCGAACGGCTTCAGCTTCGCCCTGAAGGCGCCGCAGATGGCCTACGCGGCCCGCTCGGCCGAGATCCTCCAGGCCTTCTTCGCCGAGATCGGCGTCACCATGACCATCCAACCGACCGAGTTCCCGGCGAAATGGGTGCAGGAGGTGATGCGCGACCACCGGTTCGACATGACGATCATCGCGCATGCCGAGCCGATGGACATCGGCATCTACGCCAACGATTCCTACTACTTCGGCTACCGGAACCAGGCCTTCAAGGACGCGATGGCGGCCGCCTCCGCGGCGCTGGACGAGGCCGGACGGCTCAAGGCCTACGGCGACGCCCAGGCGATCCTGGCACAGGACGTGCCCGCGCTGTTCCTCTACGTCCAGCCGAAGCTCGGCGTCTGGAAGGCGAAGCTGACGGGCTACTGGCTGAACGAGCCGGTCCCGTCGAACGACCTGACCGAAGTCCGCTGGACCGAGTGAGGCGGAGCGGTTGCGCGAGGTTGCCCCCATGCTGAGACCCCTCGCGACGCGGCTCGGCGGCTTCGCGGCGACCTTCCTGATCCTCTCGCTCCTGGTCTTCGGCCTGATGCAGGCGGTGCCGGGCGACCCCGCCTCCGCGATGCTCGGCACCGCGGCGACCCCCGAGAGCGTGGCGGCCCTGCGCGCGCAGATGGGCCTCGACGACCCGGCGGCGTGGCGCTACCTGCGCTGGATCGGCGGGCTGGCGACCGGGGAGCTCGGCAATTCCCTCACCTACGGCGTCCCGGTCTCGACGCTCATCCTGGAGCGCATGGCCGTGACCCTGCCGCTGACCGGGATCGCGGTGGTGATCGCGGTGGCGATCGCGCTGCCCCTCGGGGTCACGGCGGCGGCCCGCCCCGGCGGCGGGGTCGATGCGCTGGCCACGCTCTACGCCCAGGCCGGGATCGCGGTGCCGAACTTCTGGATCGGCCTCCTCCTGATCATGACGGTGGCGCTCGGCCTCGGGCTCCTGCCCGCGGGCGGCTTCCCGGGCTGGGGCGCGGGGCTCTGGCCCGGGATCCGGGCGCTCGTCCTGCCCGCCCTCGCCCTGGCGATCCCGCAATCGGCGGTGCTGACGCGGGTGACACGGGCGGCGGTGATCGAGGTGATGAACGAGGATTTCGTGCGCACCGCCCGCGCCAAGGGCGCCTCCCTGCGCCGCGCCCTGTGGCGGCACGCCGTCCCGAACGCCCTCGTCCCGGTGGTGACGATGCTCGGCCTCCAGGTCTCCTTCCTGATCGGCGGCGCCGTCCTGGTCGAGAACGTGTTCACGCTTCCCGGCATCGGGCGGCTCGCCTGGCAGGCCCTGTCCCAGCGCGACGTGGTGGTGATCCAGGACGTCGTCATGGTCTTCGCGGCGATCGTGATCCTGGTGAACCTCGTCGTCGACCTGCTCTACACGCGCCTCGATCCCCGGCTGCGGGGGCGCGCGTGAGCACGCTCGCCCTCCGCACCCGGCGCCGCCCCGGCGCGGACGACCTCACCCTCTGGCTCGGGGCGGCCATCACCCTCCTGCTCGTCGGGACCGCCCTCCTCTCCCTCGCCTGGACGCCCGAGGACCCGGCGCGGATGCGCATCCTGCAGAAGCTGAAGCCGCCGCTCGTCTCGGGGCTTTTGGGCACCGACCCGCTCGGGCGGGACGTCGCCTCGATGCTGATGCGCGGCGCCTTCAACTCGCTGGCGATCGCCTTCGCGGCGGTCGGCATCGGCGCCATCCTGGGCACCGCCATCGGCGTCGCCGGGGCGGCGCGGCGCGACCTCGTCGACGCGGTGCTGATGCGGGTCTGCGACGCCCTCTTCGCCCTGCCGCCGATCCTCTCGGCCATCCTGCTCGGCGCGCTGCTCGGTCCCGGGGCCGGCACCGCGATCCTGGCGATCGGCCTGTTCATGGTCCCGGTCTTCGCCCGCGTCACCCGGGGCGCCGCCATGCAGGTCTGGGTGCGCGAGTACATCGCGGCGGGCCGCATGGCCGGCAAGGGCCCGGTCCGCCTGACCCTGGAGCACGTGCTCCCCAACATCGCCGGGGCGATCATCGTGCAGGTCACGATCCAGCTCGCCATGGCGATCCTCACCGAGGCGGGGCTCTCCTTCCTCGGGCTCGGCCCCGTGCCGCCGAACCCGACCTGGGGGCGGATGCTGGCCGATTCGCAGACCTACCTGGTCCAGGCCCCGCACCTCGCGCTGGCGCCGGGCCTCGCGATCGCCGCCTCGGTGCTCGGCCTCAACCTCCTCGGCGACGGCCTCGCGGCCCGGCTCGATCCGCGGCGGAGGCAGGCCTCCTGATGCTGGAGATTCGGAACCTCTCAATCAGCTTCCCCGGCCCCGGCGGTCCCGTCCGGGCGGTGGACGACGTCTCGGTCGGCCTCGGGCGCGGCGAGACGCTCGGCATCGTCGGCGAATCCGGGTCGGGCAAGTCGATGCTGTCGCTGGCGACGATCGGCCTCCTGCCCCGCACCGCACGGGTGTCGGGCCGGATCCTGTTCGACGGGCAGGACCTCCTGCGCCTGTCCGAGTCCGCCCGGTGCCGCCTGCGCGGACGGCGCATCGGCATGATCTTCCAGGAGCCGATGACGGCGCTCAACCCCGCCATGACGGCCGGCGACCAGGTCGCCGAGGGTCTGCGGCTGCATGCCGGCCTCTCGCGCCGCGCCGCCCGGGCGGAGGCCCTGCGCCTCCTCGACCGGGTGCGCATCCCGGACGCGGCCCGCCGGATCGATTCCTACCCGCACGAGATGTCGGGCGGGCAGCGCCAGCGGGTCGGCATCGCCATCGCGCTGGCGCTGCGGCCGGACCTGCTGATCGCGGACGAGCCGACCACCGCCCTCGACGTCACGGTGCAGAAGGAGATCCTCGACATCCTGGACGACCTCGTCGGGGAGCTCGGCCTCTCGCTGATCCTGATCAGCCACGACCTCGGCGTGGTGGCGGCGATCACCGACCGCGTGCTGGTGATGTGCCGCGGCCGCGCCGTCGAGGAGGGGCCGACCGCGGCGGTGCTGCGCCACCCGCGCGAGCCCTACACGCGCGACCTGCTGGCCGCGCTGCCGCGCCGGGCGCGGGCCGGCCTCGCCCCGGAGCTGCGCCTGTGATCGTCCCCCGGCTGGAACTGCGCGGCCTCACGCGCGACTACGCGATCCGGGGCGCCGCCGCGCCGCTGCGGGCCCTCGACGGAGTCTCGCTCTCGGTCGCGCCAGGGGAGATCTGCGCGATCGTCGGCGAATCCGGCTGCGGCAAGTCCACGCTCGCGCGGATCGTCATGGCGCTCTCGCGCCCCACCGGCGGCGAGGTGCTGATCGACGGCGACAGCCTGTTCGCGCTCTCCCCCCGGGCGCTCCGGGCCAAGCGGCGCGACTTTCAGATGGTGTTCCAGGATCCCTACGGCTCGCTCAACCCGCGTCACACGGTCGGGCGCATCGTGGCGGAGCCGCTCTTCCTCGTCCCGGATGCGCCGCGGGGCCGGGAGCGGGCGGCGCTGGTCGCGCGGGCGCTGGAGGATGTCGGGCTGCCCGCCGCCGCGGCCGCGCGCTACCCGCACGAATTCTCCGGCGGCCAGCGCCAGCGCATCGCCATCGCCCGCGCGCTGATCACCCGCCCGAAGCTCGTCGTGGCGGACGAGGCGGTCTCGGCCCTCGACCTGTCGGTCCAGGCGCAGGTCCTGCGCCTGATCCGCGACCTGCGCGACCGGCACGGCCTCACCATCCTGTTCATCACCCACAATCTCGGCGTGGTGGACGAGATCGCCGACACGGTGGGCGTGATGCAGGCCGGGCGCCTCGTGGAGCGGGGCCGCGTGCGCGACGTGCTCGACCGTCCGCAGGATCCCTATACGCGCCGCCTCCTCGCCGCCGAGCCGACGCTCGCGGTGCTCGACACGCGCCGGCCCCGGACGCCCCTCCCCGCCGCCGGGCGCGGGGCGGACGCGGCACCGGACGGTCCGGCGCCCAGGACGGTCCCGGCCCCCTGATCGGGGCGGGACGCGGCGCGCCCGGGAGCCGGCTCAGTGGATGCGCGGGGTCCAGGCGGCGCCGCGGGAGCGGCTGAACCAGAACCGCCGCCGCCGCGTCGCGCGCAGGCGGGCCAGCAGGGCGCCGTCGCGGGCATCGGCCGCGACGTAGTTGCAGGCGCCCTGGAAATCCTCGTCGCGCGGATCGTAGGCGCGGAAATCGACGCCGTCGGGCATCAGCGGCCCCACCGCGTAGCCCGCCGCCTCCAGGACGCGCCAGAAGTCCTTGAGCAGATGGCCCGAATAGATGTTGGGCATCCCGTACTCGAACTGCACGACCCGGATCCGCTCGCCCGAGAGCCGGTCCCCGAAGCCCTGCAGCACCAGGTGCTCGGCGCCCTCGACGTCGATCTTGAGGAGATCGACCGTGTCGATGCCGTGGCTCTCCAGGTAGTCGGCGCCGCGCAGGAAGGCGGCCGGCACCTCGGTCCAGCGCTCCCGCGCGTCGAAGGCGATCCCGACGATCATGGAGGCGCGCCCGTCATCCAACGGGTTGAGGCGGATCACCGTCTCGGTCTCCCGGTCCGAGAGGCCTCTCGGGTTGATGATGGCGCGGGGCTCGCCCGCCAAGGCCTTCTCGAGGATCGCGAAGGTGACCGGGACGGGCTCGAAGCAGTGGATCATGGCGGTCGGGAACCGCTCCAGGCAGGCCCGCGCGTAGGCGCCGTGATTGGCGCCGACGTCGAGCACGGTCCGGACCGGCAGGTCCCGCAGGCGCTCCAGCAGCAGCAATTCGCCATTGCTGTCGAAATCGTAGTTCAGGTTCTTGTAGGCGCGTGCGTAGGCGGAGGCCGCCTCGAAACCGAGGTCGGACAGCACGCCGAGACGCTGCGAGGCGAGGCGGGCGAGCGACCAGCCGACCCGCTTGACGATCGTGTTCACGCTCACCTCACCGGTTGGAGGAGGATTTCGGCAGCAGCGCGGCATCCCGGACGGGGCCGCCGCGCGCGGCCGACTCGCCGCGCGTCCGCGAATCATCCCGCTTCTCGGCGGCGACCCGCCGGATCAGGGCCGCGTAGGACTCGGCCACCTGGGTGAGGCCGTAGCGCAGGGCGGATTGCCGCGCGCCCATCCGCAGCCGCGCCACAGCGCCCGGATCCGCGAAGGTCCGGGTCAACGTCTCCGCGATGGCGGACGCGTCCCGGGTGACCGCGTAGCCGTTGATCCCGTCCACGAGGTATTCCTCGATGCCGCCGACCCGGGTCGCGAAGAGCGGGACCCCGCAGGCCAGGGCCTCGACGCAGACCATCGGGAAGGCCTCGTAGACGGTGGGAAGGACGAGGGCGTCCGCGGCCGCGTAGAAGGGCAGGACGTCGGCCTGCTCCCCGGCGAAGATCACGTCCGCCTCGCGCGCTCCCGCCCGCGCCCGGTAAGGCTCGGGCGCGTCCGAGCCGACCACGACGAGCCGCCAGGACGGGTCGAGCCGGTGGAGCGCGTCGATGCAGATGCCGAGGCCCTTGCGCTCGAATTCGTGCCCGACGAAGAGCAGGACCTTCGCGTCCGCGGGCAGCCCGAGCCGCGCCCGCGTGCGCGCGCCGAGGACGGGATCCGGCTGGAGGCGATCGAGGTCGACCCCGTTCGGGATGTGGACGATGCGGTCGTCCGGCACGCCGTAGAACCGACGCAACTCCTGCGCGATCCGGTGCGAGAGCGCCACGTAGTAGCGATAGCGCAACCCGCCGATCATCACCCGGTCGCGCAGGGCGATCCAGAGATGCATCGGGTTGAGCCGCCAGCGCCACGACCCGGCCCGCCGCTTCTCCTCGACGGAGGCGGCGTTCACGGCGTGCACGACCACGATGTCGCCCGCCAGGCAGTCCCCGTGGCTGATCACCACGCGGCGGCGCTCCCCCCGCAGCGCCAGGGTCGCCGCGAGCGTGAAGAGCGGAACCACCAGGGAGCGGCCGAGGTAACGGCCGCCGCCCCGGGTCGGGATCCGGGACAGGACGCCTCCCACGACCCGCGTCGCGATCGGCGCCCGGGGCGCGTCGCTCACCCGGCCGGTGATCACCCGGGTCGGGAAGCTCCGGGCCGCGAGGGCGTGCGCGAGATCGTAGGCGACCCGCTCGACGCCGCCGCCGGTGCCGAATTCCGAGACGACCTCGACGACCTCGGGCTCTCCGGCCGTGCCGGCGCCGGCAGCGCCCCAGTAGGCTTCGGCGAGGGCGTCGGCCGTCGCCTGGTAGGTGAAGCGCCGCGCCACATTGGCGATCCCGGCCGTCCCCCGTGCCCGGCAGGCCCCCGGATCCTTCGCGAGGGCCGCGAGCAGGGCCGCGAGGGCGTCGGGGCGGCGCTCCGGCACGATCCAGCCGCCCTCCCCGACCACGTCCGGGATCGCGCCGCAATCCGAGCCGATCACCGGCACGCCGCAGGCCTGCGCCTCGATGATGACGCGGCCGAACTGCTCCTTGTAGACGCGGATGGTCCGCGTCGGCAGGACCAGGGCGTCGTGGCGCCGGATGAAGGCCGCCACCGCCTCGGGCGCCGCCCAGGGCGTGAAGCTCACCTGCACCTGCAGCCCGAGTTCGGCGACGCGCCGGCGCAGATGCGTCTCGTGCGGGCCCTCCCCCATGATGGAGAGCCGGATCGGCGCGGCGACCGCCGCCATCGCATCGAGCACGTCGTCCAGCCCCTTCTCGTGGACGAGGCGGCCGACATAGCCGAGATGCAGCGGGCCGGCCGGCCGCTCGGCGGGCGGGCCGGGGCGGAAGATCGCCGTGTCGACGCCGTAGCCGATCAGCGTCACCCCGCCGCGATAGCCGCAGGCCTCCGCCACCGCCGTCGAGGCGGGCGTGCGCGAGAGGAGGTGGCCCGACCGCGGCAGGACGAAGCGCCGGATCGCCTCGAAGGGCTGCGGCAGCCGACGCAGGACGTTCTGGTCGACCTCGAAGACCAGCGACGCCCGGCCCCGGAGCAGGTAGGCCTGCAGGGCGAGGAAGCCCCAGGGCTCCTCCGCGAGGTGGATCACGTCGGGATCGATCTCCCGGATCAGCCGGCCGAGGCCGGGATAGAGGTGGCAGTACCAGCCCGCCGCCCCGACCTTGCCGAGGACCACCGGCCGGATGTGGACGGTGATGCCGGGATCGTCGGGCGGATCGGCGCGCAGGACGCGCCCGTATTCCCGCCACTCCTGGGGGACCAGGAGGTGGACGTCGAGGTCGGGCCGGTTCGCCAGGGGATGATAGCGGAACCGGCCCGCGCGGCGATTCACGGCCACATGGGCGATCGAGAGGACGCGCAGCCGACGGGTCATGGTCACACCTTGGATTTGACGGAGCGGAGGACCGGGAGGAGGTGCGGCAGGCCGAGCGCCACCGTCGCCGTGCAGGCCCCGGCGCCGCAGAGCAGCCGCGCGAGCGAGCCCGGGACGAAATCCCGGATCAGCCAGGCGAGCAGGCCCATGAGGAGGGCCGGCCCGAGGGCGCGCAGCACGAGCCCCGCGATCCGCCGGGCACAGCCGAGGAGCAGCGCGGTCCCGGCGAGGAGCACGAGGCTGCGCACCGATTCCGCGAGGCCGAGGAGGTGGGTGCCGAGATCGGGGACGCCGGCCGGCAGCACGAGGAGGAGGTTGGCGAGCGCGTTGGCCGCGTAGGAGCCGCACAGGATGCCGGCGGCGGCGGTGTTCCGCCCGGCGCCGTTGAGGAGCCGCAGCAGGATCCAGCCGAGCGTCGAGGCCCAGAGGCCCGGCGCCACGCCCGCGAGGCCCTGGCCGGTGAGCAGGATCGCCTTCGCGTCGAAGGCGCCCCGCGCGAAGACGAAGCGCGTGATCTCGTCCGCGAAGGCGAACAGGAAGACCGAGGCGGGCAGCATCACGGCGAGGATCGGGCGCGCGATCCGCTCCGCCTCGCCGCCCGCGTCCCGCCCGGTCCCGCGCGAGAGGGTGGCGAGCCCGACCGGCTGGCTGATCAGCAGCATGGCGCTGTCCGTCAGCGTGCGCACGTAGTCCATGGCCGCCACCGTGCCGGCGGCCATGTGCGAGCCGAGCACGCGCTCGAGCCAGAGGCTGCCCTGCTCGGCGACGGGGACGCTGAGGAGAGGGCGCACCGCGCCCAGGAAGTACCGCCCCGCGGCCCAGATCTCCGCGGGCCGCAGGCCGGCCAGGTCGAGGACGCCCTCCCGGACGAGCCAGACCACGCCGAGCCCCGCCAGGCCGCCGAACGCGGCCACCACCGCCCAGGCCAGGCAGGAGACCGCGCCGGTGAGCGCGATCAGCGCCAGCCCGGTCAGGATCGACAGGTTGAGGGCGAGCGGCCTCAGGGTCATCAGCCGCGGCCGGCCGAGGGCGAGTTCCGCCGCCGTGAGGGAGTTCAGCAGCGCCATGGCCGGCATCGCCAGGGTGAGGATGCGGGCGAAGTGCCGCGTCAGCGCCTGGGCCTCCGGCGCGAAGCCGCCGACCATCGCCTCGATCCAGACCGAGACCAGCACGGCGAGGCAGACCGCGAGGGCGGCGCCGATCAGCGTGACGGCGGCCGCCAGGGCGGCGAAGCGGCGCGGCGCCTCGCCCGCCTCGTGCCAGCGCCGGTAGAGGGGGACGAGGAGCGCGGGCACGCTCTCGTTCTGAAGGAAGGCGAGGGGCAGCATCACCGCCGTCATGCCGGCCCGGAAAGCGTCCGCCGCCAGCGTGACGCCCAGAAGGTGCGCCATCGCCACCTCCCGCACCACGCCCAGCAGCTTGCTCAGCGCCGCGCCGCCCATCAGGACGGCCACGAAGCGCCGGCTCGACGCCGGCGCGTCGGCCGCCCCGGGCGCGACGGCGGCCGGCCCGCAGGAGCGGGACCCGCTCATCAGCCGAGGATCCACGCGGCCAGGAGCATGACGGCGGCCCGGATCAGCCACAGGGCCGCGAACCCCACGGCCCCGAACCAAGCCAGCAGGACCGGAACGCCGAGGGCCAGGACCGCGGCGGTCGCGATCCCCCGCTGTCCCTGGTGATCCGCCGCGGCCTCGACCCGGAGCGCCACCGGTCGGTGCGCCTGTCCCCTCGTCCCCCGCAATGCCGTCTCCCTCTGTTTCGAGGCCGCCGAGCGGGCGCGCGCCGCCGGGGTCGTTGTCGAGGCGATCCGCCCGCCGCGCGTCCTGCGGGTGGTGATCATGCCGGGCGCAGCCCCGTCCCGGCGGGCGCCGGCGCGCGGTCCGCGCCGCGCCGGCCCTCCCCGTCCTCCGCCCCGAGCGCGAGGAGGAGCCAGAACAGGACGCCGAGTTCGCCCGAGGTCAGGTTGGTGAGCGGGAGCTGAATCAGCGTCCCGCAGGCCAGGCTTCCGAGGACCACCGTCTCCCGGCGGGGATCGCGCCAGGCCGCGCGGATCGCGAGGGCCGGTGCCCAGACCAGGGCCGCCAGGCAGCAGAGGCCGACGACGATGCCCATCGCGGCCCAGCAGGTCACGATCATCCCGTCGATCGGCATGGTGCCGGCGCTGCCGACGTCGCCCATGGTGAACCCGGTCCCGACGAGGCCGCTGTCCGGCCAATTCCACAGGGTGACGAATTCCTCGAGGCGCTCCCGGGCGCTGCCGTCCCGGCTGCCCTCGCCGAAGCTGGAGAGCCGGTCGCCGATCGTCTCGCCGAACGGGGTGAAGGCCGCGGAGAAGCCGATCGCCGCCGTCGCCCCGGCGATGATGCCGAGCGCCCGGCCGCGCGTGACCGCGAAGAGGAGGCAGAACCCGACCGAGACCGGCAGGCACATCCAGGCCGTGCGGTAGAGCGAGAGCAGCAGGGAGATCGCGGCCGGTCCCGCCAGCAGGAGCGCCCAGCGCCCGCGGGCGAGGAATCCGACCAGCAGCAGCCCGGCCGCCGTGAAGGTGGCGAAGCTGCTCGGCCCGTTCATGGTGCTGAAGGTCCGCACGCCGTAGGGCACCGGCAGACCCGCCGACATGATCGTGGTCAGCGACATCCAGTACCGGTCCCAGGCCGGCGGATCGACGTATTGGGCGATGCCGTAGAGCCCGGTGACGGGCAGGACGACCAGGAACGCACCGGCCGCCGCCCGCGTCATGCCGGCCCGCTCCTCGGCCGGGCGCAGGGCGACCAGCGCCCCGTAGACCAGGGGCGCGAGCCACTTGACGCCGCTCGCCGCCGCGACGGTGAGGTCGCCCTGGAGCAGCGTCAGCACGAGGGCGTAGAGCGTGCAGGCGCCGACGACGAGGAGCGGGCCGAGGATCGGCGGCAGCGGCCGCTCCCGCGTCACGACCTCCGCGAGGTGGTGGGCCGGCGCGACGATCGCGAGCAGCGGGCCGAGCAGCATGAGGCCGCTCGGCTCGTAGCCGGCCGCGAGATCGACGAGCCGGCGCAGGAACGGTGCGAAGCTGAAGAGCAGCAGGGCCGCCTGCAGGTGGTCGGCGGGCGAGCGCTTCCAGGCGAACCAGCCGATGGCCGCGCAGCCGACCAGGAAGGCCGGGCGCGCCGCGGCGCCGAGGGCCGGCCCCGCCAGAGCCGTCCCGCCGAGGAACAGGGCGGCCGGGAGCCAGCCCGGGAGCCGGCGCGGCGGAGCGAGGGCGGCGAGGGCCGGGTTCATGCGTGCGCGCCCCGTGCGAGCGGGGCGACGATGGCGGCGACCGCCTGCTGCATGCGCGAGACACCGTAGAGGCGCTCGGCCCGCTCGGCGGCCGCGGCGAGGCGCGTCCGGTCCCTCGCCGCCCCGGCGAGCACCCGGGCCACCGCCGCCGCCAGGGCATCGGCATCGTCCGGCGGCACGAGCGTCCCGGAACGCCCCTGATCGAGCACCTCGACGGCCGCGCCCGTGCGCGTCGCCACCACGGGCACGCCCGCCAGCATCGCCTCCACCAGGGTCCGGCCGAAGGCCTCCGGGACGATCGAGGAATGCACGACCACGTCGACCGCCCGCATCAGGCGGGGCACGTCGTCGCGATGCCCGAGGAAGCGGACCCGCCCCGCCAGGGCGGGCGAAGCGGCCTGGCGGGCCAGCGCCTCCTCGTAATCCCGCTCCCCGAACAGGGCACCGCCCACGACGAGGCAGGAGACGCCCGGCAGGGCGGCGAGCGCCTGCAGCACGACGTGCTGTCCCTTCCAGGCGGTGAGCCGGCTGAACACGCCGACGAGCGGCCCCTCCGGGAGGTCGAGGGCGCGGCGCAACGCGGCGGGCGGCAGCGGCTCCGGAGGGATCCGCAGGCCGTTCGGGACCAGGGCGACGAGGTCTCCCCGCCCGCCGGCGACCACGAACGATTCGGCCACCGCCGCCGAGGGCACGATCACCCGCGCGGCCCGGGCGTTCGCCAGGCGGACCTGGAGGCGGATCTGGGAGGCGCCGAAGATCTCGGGACTGAGCACGTCGTGCAGGTGCCAGACCAGGGGCCGGCGCGCCGCCGCGCTGGCGATGGCGGCGACCGTGAAGGCCTTCTGCGAATTGGCGTAGACGAGGTCGTGCCGGCGGGCCCGCCGCGCCACCGACGCCACCAGGGCCGCGAGCCGCCCGGCCAGCGGCAGGGCGCGCAGGAGCGAGGCGGACCGGTGCAGCCCGGCGAGCGAGGCCCCGGCGGCATGCTCCACCCGCAGGCCCCGCCTCTCCAGGAGGGCGCGCAGCGGCCCGTCCTCGAACAGGAAGGCGCTCGCCCCCGGCCACGCCTCGGCCAGATCGGCGAGGACCAGCTCGGCGCCCGAGAGCACGCTCGCGTGGTTGACGAACAGGATCCGCGGCGGGGTCATCGCGCGGCTTCGAGGCTGGCCAGCGGCGGGAGCACGCGTCCGGCGAGCGCGCCCGGACGGGACGCGGGCGCCTCCGTGACGACGGCGCCGGCGACCGTGCCCCCCGCGGCGCGCAGCGTCGCCACCGCGGACGCCGTGGCCTCGATCCGCGAGCGGCCCCAGCGCGCGCAGACCAGCACGGCGTCGGCCCGGCGGGCGAGGAGCGAGGCGTCGAGGGCGACGCCGAGCGCCGGGCTGTCGATGAGGACCAGGTCGTAGGTCTCGGCCTGCGCCAGGAGACCGGCGGCGTGCGGCCCGGTGAGGAGTTCGGCCGACCCGTCCACCGTGCCGCCGGCCGGCAGCACGTCGACGTTCGGGAGGCGGCTGCCCAGAACGGCCCGCCCGACGGGGAGTTCGCCCCGCAGGACGCCGAGCAGGCCGGGCCCCGGCGGCAGGTCGAGCGCCGCCGCGATGCCGGGCGCGCACAGGTCGCCCTCGATGACGAGCACGCGGCGCCCGAGCGCTCCGGCCCGCGCGGCGAGCGCGAGGGCGGTCAGGGTCTTGCCCTCCCCCGGCCGGGCCGAGGTGACGAGGAGGATGCGCAGGGGCCGGATCGCCAGGCCCGCCGCCAGGGTGCGCAGGGCCGCCTGGAAGGCGGGATCCTTGCCGGCCAGCGCGAGCGCCGCCCGCAGGGGCGGGGTCCGGTCGTGGAGCACGCCCGCGCGCAACCGCGGCAGGGCCGCGAGGGTCGGCGCCCCCGCCTCGCGCTCGAGGGCACCGGGGGAGCGCAGGGTGCGGTCGGTCCCGTCGCGCAGGAGGGCGGCGGCGGCTCCCAGCAGCACCGCCAGGGTCAGGCCCGCCGCCAGGAACGGCAGGCGCTTGGGGAAGAACGGCTGGGTGGGCGTCTCGGCGAGGTTGACGAGGCGGGTGCTGCCGACCAGGACGCGCCGCTGCGTCTCCAGGTCGCTCGCCCGCTTGTAGAGGTCGGCGTATTGCGCGCGCTTGATCTCGAGGTCGCGCTCCATCCCGTCGACCAGGGCCTGGGCGTTCATGGCGGCGGCGACCTCGCCCTTGGCGGCGTCGAGGTCACGCCGGAGGGTGGCGACGAGCGCCGCCGCCGCGTCGTGGACCTGGCGGGCGCTCGCCGCGACGCTCCCGACCTCGCGCTTGAGACGGGCGGACAGGAGGTCCCGCTCGCGCTGCAGGCTCTTGATGGTCGGGTGGGCGGGGCCGAGCGTCATCTCCAGGTTGGCGAGCTGCGCGGAGATCTGGGTGTGCTGCTGCTTGAGGTCGCCGACCGTGCGGCTCGCCAGCACCGCGGGGGAATCCGCCGATCCCCGGGCCTGGTCGGCGTCGATCTCGCGCAGGCGTGCGGCGGCCTCGGCCCGGGTGGTCTCCGCATGGGCGAGCTGCTGCCCGATGCTCGTCAGCCGCTCGGAGGCGATCGGCGCGGTGGAGCCGCGGACCAGCCCGCGGCGGCGCCGCTCCGCCTCGATCCGGTCCTGCGCCTCGCGGATGGTCGTGTCGAGCTGGCGAAGCTCCGCCCAGATCCAGGAGGCGGCCGCCTCCCGGCCCTGCGCGAGGGTCCGGCGCTGGTCGTCCAGGAAGGCGGTGATCAGGGCATTCGCCATCCGGCGGGCGGTGTCGGGATGCGGGGAGGTGTAGCTCACCGCGATCACGCGCGAGCGCCCGACATTCCCCACGCCCAGCCGATGCTCCAAGTAGTCGAGCAACGCCTCGCTGCCCGGCTGCAGCGCGTCGCAGCGGCTCCCCGCCCGGTCCGTCCCGGCGACCAGGGCCAGCGGCCCGCCGGCCTCGGCCCGGCACTCCGCCCGCGCCGCCTCGGCGAGGTCCGCCTGGGCGACGAGGAGGCGCAGGATGCGGGGCGAGCGGACCAGCAGGAGCTGGCTCTCCAGGTCGGCCGGATCGCCGAGCTTCTGGGCCCAGACCGCCGAGCCGCCGGTGTCGCCGGGCTCGGGCTCCGCCACGATGATCGCCCCGGTCGCCACGTAGCGCACGGGGATCACCAGCAGGGCCGCGACGGCGAGGCCGAGCACCGCCGCGAACACCGCGAGGAACACGCCCCGGCGCCGCCAGAGTCGCGTGACGATGCCCTCCCGGGCGGCGGGCGGGACGGGCGCGTCCCGCGTCGGCAGCGTCGTCCCGGCGGTCATCGCGCGCCAGCCTCCGCCGGACGGACATCCACCGCGTAGAGCGAGGGCTCGCGCGTCGCGCATCGCGACGCCGCCCGACGCATCTGGCTCTCGACGAAGGCCGTGAGTTCGTCCCGGAAGCGCGCGGCCGAGAAGCGGGCCGCCTGGGCCCGGCAGGCGTCGCGGGAGAACGCGTCCTCGCAGGCGACGAAGGCGCGCACGCAGGCGGCGATCGCC
The DNA here is from genome assembly GCF_054052225.1 of Methylobacterium sp. JK268. Lineage (NCBI taxonomy): Bacteria > Pseudomonadati > Pseudomonadota > Alphaproteobacteria > Hyphomicrobiales > Methylobacteriaceae > Methylobacterium > Methylobacterium sp. JK268. Next base: position 328,102 of record NZ_JBSVZN010000001.1, read on the forward strand.
TCGGGCGTCGGCTCGGGGAAGAACAGGCCCGTGCGTCCCGGACCGTGGCGCAGGACCGTCTCGCGCGCGCCGCCGCGGTCGAGCGCCAGGACCGGCGTTCCCTCCGCCTGCGCCTCCACCGGGACGATGCCGAAATCCTCCTCGGCCGCGAAAACGAAGGCCCGCGCGGTGGCCATCAGGCGCCGCAGCTCCGCGTCGTCGACGTGGCCCGTGAAGCGGACGTTCGGCCCGGCCCGCTCGCGCAGCCGCGCCGCCTCCGGCCCGTCGCCGGCCACGATCAGTTCCAGGTCCGGCAGGGCCGCGAACGCGTCCACGATGGCGCCGATGTTCTTGTAGGGAACGAGCCGGCTGGCCGCGAGGAAGTGGCGGCCCCGCGGCAGGTCGAGGACGTCCTGCGCCAGGGTCACGGGCGGGTGGATCACCTTCGCCTCGCGCCCGTAGAACTTCCGGATCCGCCGCGCGACGAAATCCGAATTGGCCACGAGCGCGTCCGGCCCGGCGGCGGTGCGCACGTCCCAGAGCCGCATGTAGTGCAGCAGGATCCGCGCCAGGGTGCCCCTGGGGCCGTGGCCGAGGCCCGCCTCCCGCAGGTAGGCGTGCTGCAGGTCCCAGGCGTAGCGCATCGGCGAGTGCACGTAGGCGACGTGGACCTGATCGGGGCCGGTGATCACGCCCTTGGCCACGGCGCAGCTCGACGACAGGACGAGGTTGTAGCCGGAGAGGTCGAACTGCTCGACCGCGAGCGGCATCAGCGGCAGGTAGGCGCGGTGCGCCCGGCCGATCAGCGGCATGCGCTGCAGGAAGCTCACCTGCGTGTCGCGCACGAGCCCGATCCGGGCCCGACTCTCCGGCGTCAGCAGGTCGAACAGGGCGAAAACGTCGGCCTGCGGGTAGCAGGCGAGCATCTCGCCCAAGACGCGCTCCGCGCCGCCGACCACGTAGAGCCAATCATGGACGATCGCCACCCGCATGCCGCCCGTCTCCCCTCGCGCCGCCGCGCCCTCGTCATCCCGTTCCGTCAGTCGATCCGTGACGGGACGACCCGCTGGTGCAAGCCGATCTATGCCGCAGAGGAAATAACCGAAAGCACTGCAGAGTGAAACCGGAACTCTGAGTGATTCGGGGGGTCTTACTACGCAAACCGGCTTGCGTGAACATGATCAAGCCTCAAGTTGAGCGCGGAATTATTACTCGGAGGGGTTGCAATGACGGGACCTGAGGTCGGGCGGTCGCCGGGCGGCGCGCGGGCGCACCCGAGCCGGCGCCGCATCCTGGCGGGCGGATGGGCGGGGCTCGCCCTCGCGCTCGCGCCCCGCCGCGCCCGCGCGTTCCCGGCGCCGCCGCCCTGGCCGCTCGGCGACTTCCTGGACAGCGTCGGCCTCAACGTCCACCTGGACGACCCGTCCTACGCCACGCGATTCGAGGAGGTCCGCACCCTCGTCGCGGGATGCGGGATCCGGCACCTGCGGGACGAATTGCGGCCGAGCAACGATCTCGGGCGCTGGCGGGAGCTGTTCGCGCGCCACGGCATCCGCGCGCACCTGCTCGTGTCGCCGGTGACCAACACCCCGGCGGAGATGCTGGCCTATCTGGACGCCGTCGGCGTCCCGACGGTCTCGGCCATCGAGGGGCAGAACGAGGGCGACAGCGACTGGTTCATGGCCCATCCGGCCGCCCGGGGCGACTGGAGCCGCACGGTGGTCGCCTACCAGCGGGAGGTCCACGCGGCGCTGCGGGCGCGCTACGACCCGGCGACGCTGCCGCTGCTCTCGCCGAGCCTCCTCGACTACCGGCCGCAGGACGTGGCCCTGATCCGCGACGCCGCCGCGTTCTGCGACGCCGTCGCGATCCACAGCTACACGCAGGGCGGCCAGGAGCCGGAGACCGAGGATGGCTACGCGGGGATCGGCTGGTACCTCGCCAACTTCCGGACCCCGTTCAAGCCCGACGCGCCCGCGATCTGCACGGAGACCGGCTACTGCACGCCGCCGGTCACGGGCCGCAGCGGCGTCTCCGAGGCGGCCGCCGCGGTCTACCTGCCGCGGCTCCTCCTGCACAACTTCGCGTCCGGCATCCCCCGCACCTTCCTGTACCAGCTCCTCGACGGGGGCGACGATCCGGGCAACAGCGAGCACCATTGGGGATTGGTGCGCCACGACGGCAGCCTCAAGCCCGCCTATCGCGCCCTGCGCGGGCTGATGGGCGCGCTGGCGACGCCCGATGACGGACCCGCCGCCGCGGCGGACCGGACGGTCCTGCTGCCGGAGGCCACCCCGGACCTGCGCAGCGTCGTGCTGGCGCGCCGCGACGGCGGCACGGTGGTGGCGCTCTGGCGGGCGCTGCGCTGCTGGGACCCGGCCCGGGGCATCGACCTCCCGATGGGGTCCGCGCCTCAGCGGGTCGTGCTCGGCCGGCCGGCGGCCCGGGCCCGGGTCATCCGTCCGGCCGAGCAGGAGGGGTGGTCGCCGCTCGACCTGCGCGACGACGCGGTCACCCTCCCGGTCGGCGGGACGGTGACGCTGGTGGCTTTCGCGCCGGCCTGAGCCCCGGCGGGGCGCAGGCGCGGCGCCCCGCCGGGGTGGCGGTCCGTCGCCCGCGGCGGGCGGGTCAGAGCGCCGGCAGGGACGGGCGCTCGGCGATGGCCCGGCGGACGATGGCCTCGACCTCTGCGCGCCGCGCGCCCGCGAGCGGCCGGCGGGGCGCCCGCACGTGCTCGGTCGAGTCGATCGCCAGCGCCTCGGCGAGCTTGATGTTCTGGACGAGGAAGCTGGACACGTCGAGGTCGAGGAGCGGCCGGAACCAGCGGTAGACCGCGAGCGCCTCGGCGAGCCGGCCGGCCTTGACCAGCCGGTAGACCGCGACGGTCTCCCTGGGGAAGGCGCAGACGAGCCCGGCGACCCAGCCCACCGCGCCGACCGTCAGCGCCTCGAAGGCGAGGTTGTCGACGCCCGTCAGCACCGCGTAGCGGTCGCCGAGCGCGTTGAAGATCTCCGTGGTGCGGCGGATGTCGTCGGAGGATTCCTTGATCGCCACGAAGCGGGGATCCGCGGCGAGCTCCGCCATGATCCGCGGGGTGACGTCGACCCGGTAGGCGACGCGGTTGGAGTAGATCATCACCGGCAGGTCGCCGGCCTGCGCCACGGCGCGCAGCGTCGCCACGGTCTCCGCCTCGTCGGTGTGGTAGATCGGGCTCGGCACCACCATCAGGCCGGAGGCCCCGGCCCTGGCGGCCCTCGCGGCGAGCGCGCAGGCTTCGCGGGTCCCCGCCTCGGAGACCGTGAGCAGCACCGGCCGCCCGCCCGCGACGCCCTGCGCGATGCGCAGCACCGCCAGCCGCTCGTCATGCGACAGCATCGGCCCCTCGCCGAGCGAGCCGCAGACGATCAGCCCGTCGCAGCCCGCGTCGAGCTGGAGCGCGAAGCAGCGCTCCATCTCGGCATGGTCGAGTTCGCCGTCCGGCGTGAACTTCGTCGTGACGGCGGGCAGGACACCACTCCACATCGGTCTTCTCTCCTTCGATGGTTCGGGGGAAGGGACGGCGCGCCCGGGCGTCCGGGCGCCGCCTCGGGTCGCCTCAGGCGGCCTCGGCAGGCCGGCTCACGGGCGTCCCGGCCGGGACGCGCTGCGGGGGGCGGGGGGCGGCCGCGCGGCGGTGCAGGACCTCGCCCACGAGGCCACGCCGGAAGAACGACACGCACAGGATGAAGATCAGCCCGATCACCACCGTGACGAGGTCGCCGATCGTCGCGAGGTAGTTCTGCAGCCCGACCACCAGGGCGGCGCCGACCAGCGGCCCGAACAGGGTGCCGACCCCGCCGAGGAGCGTCATCAGCACCACCTCGGTGGAGGTGTGCAGCGAGACGTCGGTGAGCGAGACGAGCTGGAACACCAGGGCCTTGAGGGCACCCGCATAGCCCGCGAGCGCCGCCGAGAGCACGAAGGCCAGGAGCTTGAAGCGGCCGGTGTCGTAGCCGAGCGAGGTCGCCCGTGCCTCGTTGTCCCGCACGGCCTGGAGGATGCGGCCGAAGGGCGAGTGCACCACCCGGTGGACGAACAGGAAACCCGCCGCGAACAGGGCGAGCACGACGTAGTACATCGCCCGGTCGTCCGAGAGGTCGACGAGGCCCAGCAGCGTGCCGCGCGGGATGCCCTGCAGGCCGTCCTCGCCGCCGGTCCAGGGCAGCTGCACGGCCAGGAAGGAGACGACCTGCGACAGGGCGAGCGTGATCATCGCGAGGTAGATGCCCCGGCGCCGGATCGCGAGGCCGCCGATCGCAAGGCCGACCAGGGCTGCCGCGGCGACGCCCGCCCCGAAGGCGACGGGCAGGCCGAGCGGGTGGCTGCCGAAGCGGATCATCAGCGCGCCCGTCACGTAGCCGGCGGTGCCGAGGAAGGCCGCGTGCGCGAAGGAGACGAGCCCGGTGAAGCCGAGCAGCAGGTTGAAGGCGCAGGCGAACAGCCCGTAGCACATCACCTTCATGACGAAGATCGGGTAGATCAGCCCCGGCACGAAGGGCACCGGCAGGGCCAGGAGGACGAGCGCCCAGAAGATCCGCAGGGTGGTCGGCATCGGGTTCCCCTCAGGCCTCGCGGCCGAACAGGCCGGCCGGCCGCAGCAGCAGGGCGAGCGCCATGATCACGAAGATCACCACGGTCGAGGCCTCCGGGTAGACGATCTTGGTGAGGCCCTCCACGAGCCCGAGACCGAGCCCGGTCAGCATGGCCCCGAGGATCGAGCCGAGGCCGCCGATCACCACGACCGCGAAGACGATGTTGAGGAGGTTGCCGCCCATCAGCGGCGTGACCTGCATGATCGGGGCGGCGAGCACGCCCGCGAGACCCGCGAGCGCGACGCCGAATCCGTAGGTGAGCGTGATCATCAGCGGCACGTTGATGCCGAAGGCCTGGAGCAGGCGCGGATTCTCCGTGCCCGCCCGCAGATAGGCCCCGAGCTTGGTGCGCTCGAAGACGTACCAGACGGTGAGGCAGATCACGAGCGAGGCCACCACCACGAAGGCGCGGTAGCGGGGCAGCAGCATGAAGCCGAGATCCACCGGCCCCTGCAGGATCTCGGGCGGCTCGTAGCCCTGGCCCGAGACGCCGAAGGCCCAGCGGAACCCGCCCTCCATCACCAGGGCGACCCCGAAGGTCAGGAGCAGGCCGTAGAGGTGGTCGAGGTGGTAGAGCCGCCGCAGGAGCAGGCGCTCGATCGCGACGCCGAGCACGGCCACGCAGAGCGGCGCCACCGCCAGGGCGGGCCAGAAGCCGAGCTGAAAGTCGGGCTGCCCGAGCCAGGGGCCGAGCTGGGTCAGCCCGATCCAGGCCAGGAAGGCCGCCATCATGAACTGCGCCCCGTGGGTGAAGTTGATGATGTTGAGGAGCCCGAAGATGATCGCGAGCCCCATGCTCAGCATGGCGTAGAAGCACCCCGCGATCAGCCCGACGGTGAGCTGGGCGAGGAGGGCCTGGAGGGTGATGTCCGGCATGGGAACCTCGGCGGGCGGTACGGGCCGGGGGAGCCCCGGCCCTCGCGGTCAGCCCTTGACGTTGAGGGGGCAGGCGTCGCTCGGCTTCGGGAAGACGTCCTCGCCCTTCAGCACCGCCTCGACGGTGTAGAAATCCCAGTCGCGCTTCGACTCGGCCGGTTTCTTGACCTTGAGGAGCAGGAGTTCGTGCACGAGGGAGCCGTCCGCCCGCAGGTGCCCGTTGCGGATGACGGCGTCGTCGATGGTCATGGTGCGCAGCCGTGCCATCACGGCGCCGGCCTCGTCGGTGCCCGCGGCCTCGACCGCCCGCAGATAGCTCAGCACCGCCGAGTAGACCGCCGCCTGCGAGGCGCTCGGCATCCTCTTGGTCTTGGCGAAATAGGTCTCCGCGAAGGCGCGCGAGCGCTCGTCGCGGTCCCAGTAGAAGGCCTCCGTCAGGAGCATGCCCTGGGCCTTCGCGAGGCCGAGGCTCCTCACGTCGGTGATGTAGGCGAGAAGCGGCGCGATCACCTGCTTGTCGGAGCGGCCGATGCCGTACTCGGCGGCCTGCTTGATCGCGTTGATGGTGTCGGCGCCCGCATTGGCGAGCGCGATGACCTCGGCGCCGCTGCTCTGCGCCTTGAGCATGTAGGAGGAGAAGTCGCCGCCCGGGAAAGGGTGGCGGGAGGTGCCCAGGACCTTGCCGCCCTCCGCCTCCACCACCGCGGCCGCGTCCTTCTCCAGCGAGTGGCCGAAGGTGTAGTCGGCCGTGACGAAGTACCAGGACTTGCGGCCCGCCCGCAGCAGGGCCTTGGCGGTGCCGGACGCGAGCGCGCCGGTATTGACCATCCACTGCGCGTTGACGGGCGAGCACTTCTCGGCGACGGCCGCCATGGCGACGCCCGCCGAGAGCATGGTGACGCGGTTCTTCTGCCGGGCGATCTCCATGACGGCGAGGGCCGTCGAGGAGGTCGGGAAATCGGCGATCATGTCGACCTTGCCCTGGTCGAACCACTCGCGGGCGAGGTTGGCGGCGATGTCGGGCTTGTTCTGGTGGTCGGCCGCCACGAGTTCGACGGGGGCGCCCAGCACCTTGCCGCCGACCTCGTCGATGGCGATCTGCGCCGCCGCCGCCGAGCCGCGCCCGGTGAAGTCGGAGTAGATCCCCGAGAGGTCGGTGAGGATGCCGATCTTCACGACGCCGTCGCTGACCGCCTCGGCGGCTCGCCCCTCGCCCGCTGCGAGCGCCGCGAGGGCGAGCCCCGCCGCCCAAAGCCTGATCCGTGACCGCATGCCCGCCTCCTGTTGGGTTCCGATGGAAAGGCCGTTCCCCGGCCTCAGACGCCGAGGAGGCGCGCGACCTCTTCCTCGCGGTCCGCGACCGCCCCGGCGGGAATCTCCGAGACGATGCGGCCGTGCTCCACCACGTGGTGGCGGTCGGCGAGGTGGCGGGCGAAGTGGAAGTTCTGCTCGACGAGCACGATGGTGAAGCCGCGGCGCTTCAGGTGCTCCACCGCCCGGCCGAGCGCCTCGACGATCACCGGCGCCAGCCCCTCGGTGATCTCGTCGAGGAGCAGGATCCGGGCGCCGGTCAGCAGGATGCGGCCGAGCGCCAGCATCTGCTGCTCGCCGCCCGAGAGGCGGCCGCCGTAACTGTCGGCCCGCTCCGCGAGGTTTGGGAACAGGGCCAGCACCTCCGCCAGTGCCAGGCCCTCCGGCCCGAGCCGCGGCAGCAGGGTGAGGTTCTCCGCCGTGGTCAGCGTGCGGTAGACGCCGCGCTCCTCCGGGCAGTAGCCGATGCCGAGCCGCGCGATCCGGTGGGTCGGCAGGCGGATCGCCTCGACGCCCCGCACCCGCACGGAGCCGGTGCGCCGGTCGGTGAGGCCAAGGATCGCCCGCAGGGTGGTGGTGCGGCCGGCCCCGTTGCGGCCGACCAGCGTGACGCACTCCCCCTCGCGCACCGCGAGGTCGACGCCGAACAGCACGTGGCTCTCGCCGTACCAGGCCTGGAGCCCGCGTGTCTCGAGGACGATCGGCCGCTCAGGCATGACCGCCACCCAGATAGGCGGCGCGCACCGCCGGATCGCGCGAGACCTCGGCGTAGCTGCCCTGCGCCAGGATCTCGCCGCGCTGGAGCACCGTGATCGTGTCGCAGAGGTCGGCCACCACCGCCATGTTGTGCTCGACCATCAGCACGGTGCGGCCGAAGGCGCTCTCGCGGATCAGGTCCTTGACGCGGGCTACGTCGTCGATTGCCATGCCCTGGGTCGGCTCGTCGAGGAGCAGCACGGAGGGTTCGAGGGCGAGCGTGGTGGCGAGTTCGAGGGTGCGCTTGCGGCCGTAGGGCAGGTCCCCCGCCAGGGTCTCGGCCGCATCGAGGAGCCCGACCTCGCCGAGCAGGTCGAGCGCCTCCTCGTCGAGGGCGCGCAGGCAGGCCGCGGAGCGCCAGAAGCCGTAGGGATTGCCGAGCCGGCGCTGCAGGGCGATGCGGACGTTCTCCCGCGCGCTGAGGTGCGGAAACGTCGCCGAGATCTGGAACGAGCGCACCAGCCCGCGCCGGGCCGTGGCCGCGGGCGTCTCCCGCGTGATGTCGACGCCCTTGTACAGGATGCGCCCGGCGCTCGGCTGGTGGAACTTAGTGAGCAGGTTGAAGACCGTCGTCTTGCCCGCCCCGTTCGGGCCGATCAGCGCGTGGATGCTGCCGCGCCGGACCTGCAGGTGGAGGTCGCGCACCGCCGCGAAGCCGCCGAACGACTTCGACAATCCGACCGTCTCCAGGGCGATCTCCGGCATCGCGCCATCCCTTGCCTCGCTTTTCGTAGATTGTATAAAATCTCCAAAAAGGTCAAGCGCCGTTCCGGGGCGGCTGGCGCCGGCCGGGTCGGTCGTATAAATTATCCAAGAAGGGAGAGCGTATCGTGAGTTCAGTGACGGCCGCCCCGCCCGCGGGCGGCGCCCGGCCGGCCAGCGGCGCCTTGCGGCACAAGACGGTCTCGGCCGCCGTGGCGGACGCCTTGCGCCAACGGATCCTGTCGGGCGACCTCAAGCCCGGCATGCAGCTGCGCCAGGACGCGCTGGCCGAGGAGTTCGGGATCAGCCGGATCCCGGTGCGCGAGGCGCTGCTCCAGCTCGAGGCGGGAGGGCTCGTCAAGATCGTGCCCCATCGCGGGGCGGTCGTCTCCGGGCTGACGCGCGAAGAGATCGCGGACGTGTTCGCGCTCCGGGCGACCCTGGAGCCGCAACTGCTCGGCCTCTCCGCCCCGCGGCTGACGCCGGAGGATGTCGCGGAGCTGCGCGTGCTGCGCGACGAGTACAGCACGGCCCTGGAGGCGGGGCAGGTCGACCTGTGGGGCGAGTTGAACCGCCGCTTCCATCTCGGCCTGCTGCGCCATGCCGGCCGGCCGCGCTCGCTCGGCATCGTCTCGGGCCTGCTGCAGGATTCCGATCGGCCGACCCGGTTGCAGCTCTCGCTCACCGGGGACGTGGCGCGGGCGGACCGGGAGCACACGCGGATGCTCGACCTCTGCGAGGCCGGATCCGTGCAGGAGGCGGTCGACCTGTTGCGCGACCACATCGAGCATGCGGGCCGCGCGCTGCTCGCCCTCTACCGGGCACCGGCCGCGTGACGCCAAGGGCCCAGGATCTGACGCGTCGATTCGGCCGAGATCGACGGGGCCGCTGACCGTCTCGAATTCTCGATGCCAGGCCAAAGGCTTGGCGACAATACGCGGCGGCACCAGCGGTCATTGGCAGGGACCGCCGGCCTCACCGGGGGACCCTGGCCCGATGCGGGGTGCCGGGACGCACGTCCTCACCGGGCGGTAACTCCCATCTGGTAGGACAGACGCCCTGGCAGAGCGCAGGCCGACCGATGTCCCACCGAGAGCCCAAGACCCCGTCCGGCCTGATCCGGCCCGTCACGCACCCGCGCCGCTTCGGCAGCCGCTGGGACGCGGTGCTCTGCGGCGTCGCCGCGGGCCTGGCCGAGCGGCTGCCGCCGGCGCCCGGCCCGGAGGCCGCGAGCCCCGAGGGCGCGCCGGCGCGGACCGCGCGCCCGAAGGTCGGCCTTGCCGAGTAGCGCGCCCCGTCTCGGGATCGCCGCGACGAAGAAGAGGGGACGCCGGCCCGCTCAGCCGGCCTGTCCGGCCGCCTCCTCGGCTGCCACGAGAACGTCGAGCACCCGCCAGGGTTTGGGCATGTAGGTGGCGGAGCGGGGCAGATGCGCGACCCGGTCGCCCGCACCGCCCGACGTCACGACCATGCGGATCCACGGCCATTTCAGGGCGATCATGCGGGCGAGGTCGACCCCGTCGACGCGGTGCGGAAGCCGCACGTCGGTGAAGACCAGGGCCACCGCGTGGGCCTCCCGCTGCAGGTAGTCCAGCGCTTCCTCGCCGCTCTCGGCCTCGACGACCTGCAGGTCGGTCTCCTCCAGCACGGCCGCTGCCAGATGGCGCAGATCGAGGTCGTCCTCGACGACGAGCGCGACGTCGCGCGGCCGGAATGCCTGTCCCATGCGAGAGCCCCTCCGAGCTTAACATACAGCAAGATCCGCTGTACCGACGGGCAACGACGGCCGCGGGCGACCGTTCGCGCCCGACCGTTATCGCACGGGCGATTTCGTCGTCTAACCGTTATCCGGTCGGCCAAAGGTCCAAGGCGACGAACGGCGCCCATCCACTTGCCGAAAGCTTGGCCATGACCGGCGCTGCAGCGCCCGCGCGCAGAAAAAGGGCCGCTCTCGCGAGCGGCCCGAAGTCTAGGGAGGAAACGCCCAAGAAGGGCAATGTCCCGCCGCGACGCCATCGCGCCGGGACGACCCCTTGTGGCATGGTGCGGTGCAGCATGCCAGGGCGCGGTGGCCCCGGCAGCCATGCGCCTGCCGCATGCTTCTCGCGGGAACCTCGGGGCGCGTCATGCTCCCGGCGCCCAGACGGCCCGGTCCTGAACCGATTCGGGCCGTCCCACGTTCACGCTCCGCCTTCCGCCCCGGCCCGTCGAGGGCGCGACCACCGAGGAACCATGACCTTCACGTCGATCGCCGCCGGTGCGGCCCTCTGCGTCCTGGCGCTCGCCACCCCGGCCCTCGCGCAGAACCGGGGGACGCCCGAGCAACAGCAGGCCTGCACGCCCGACGCGATGACCCTGTGCGGCGAGTTCATCCCGGATCCCGGGCGGGTGAGGGCCTGCCTCCTGGGCCGTCGCGCGAATCTGAGCCCGGCCTGCCGGGCGGCGATCGCGCCCAGCCTGCCCGAGCGCGCGCCCCGCAAGCGGCGGCGGGCGCGGTAGGGGGCTGATCGAGCGGTCACCGGGAGACGATGGCGGCGGCCCCCCGGCCCGCCGTCAGCGCGGCGGCCTCTCGACGGCGAAGCGCCGCGCCAGGGCGTCGCGCAGGTGCTGGCGGAACACCCGCACCCGGGCCGGGAGTTCCCGACCGGCCAGGCTCACGGCGCGCACCGGCCCCTCGCCGGACGACCAGTCCGGCAGGACGCGCCGGAGGTCTCCGGCCTCGACCGCGCGGGCGGCCACCACGGTCGGGATCTGTCCGATCCCGGCCCCGGCGACGGCCAGGCGCAGCACCGCCACGAAGTCGCTCGCCAGGATCGCCGGCCGCAGCGGCACCGGCACGGTCCGGCCCTCGGCGGAGAGGCGCTCGGCCGCGGGCCCGAGCCGCTCGCGGGCCAGGATCAGGTCGTGCCCGGCGAGGTCCGCGAGCGAGACCGGGGCGGGCCGGCGATCGAGGTAGGCCGGCGCGGCGTAGAGGCCGATGCCGAGCGTCGCCAGCAGGTAGGAGCGGTATCGGCCGTCGCCCTCCTCCTCGCCGAGGCGCAGCGCGAGATCGATCCGGTTGGCCGCGAGGTCGAGGACGCTGTCGGTGTTCAGGAGCTCGACCGTGATCTGCGGGTAGAGCGCCCGGAAGCTCGCGATGATCTCCGGCATGATCTCGATGCCGAAATCCACCGACGTCGTCACCCGCAGGTGCCCGGTCGGCACCGCCTGGGCGTCGCGGGCGCTCTCGGCCGCCTCGTCGAGGAGCGCGAGGCTCGCCCGGGCCTTGGCGTAGAAGGCGAGCCCCTCGGCGGTCGGGCTCACCGCCCGCGGGTGACGCGCCATCAGCCGCGCGTCGAGGCTCCGCTCCAGGCGCGAGATCCTGCGGCTGACGCTGCCCTTGGTCTCGCGCAGGCTCGCGGCCGCCGCCGTGACGGTCCCGAGCGCCACCACCGCGCAGAAGGCGCGCAGGTCGCGGATGTCCCCGCCGAAGGTTTCCGAGCTGGCAACCATGCGGTGCCGGATAGCAGACTCATCGCGGTTCGGGAATGCGGTTAAGTCCGGGTCACGAAACCAACGCCGGCGACGGCCGCGAGGCGGCCCGGCGCGACGTTGCCGATCTGGAGACATCCGTGAAGCTGCTGACCCCCTCGCTGCTCGGTCTTGCCCTGCTCGTCTCGGCGCCCGCCCTGGCGCAGACCGCCCCGACCCGCGATCCCGCGCAGATCCAGGCCGGCACCTACGCGGTCGATCCGCTCCACACGCAGGTCGGCTGGCGCTTGTCGCATCTGGGCTTCACGAACTACGCGGGCGGCTTCTCCGAGGTGTCGGGCACCCTCGTGCTGGAGCCGAAGAACCCCGGCGCCGCGAAGCTGTCGGTGAAGATCCCGGTCGCGAGCGTCGCCACCACCAGCGCCAAGCTCACGGACGAGCTCAAGGGCGAGCAGTGGCTCGACGCGGGCAAGTTCCCGGAGATGACCTTCGTGTCGACCAAGGTGGCGCCGACGGGCAAGGACGCCGCGAAGGTCACGGGCGACCTGACGCTGCACGGGGTCACCAAGCCGGTGACGCTCGACGTGAGCCTCGTCGGGGCCGGGGTGAACCCGATCACCAAGAAGATCACGGTCGGCTTCGAGGCGACGGGCACGCTCAAGCGCTCCGAGTTCGGCGTGAAGACCTACCTGCCGCTGATCGGCGACGACCTTCACCTGACCATCGCGGGCGCCTTCGAGCGTCAGGACTGATCCGTCCGGTCGGAGATTCGCCATGGCCTCCGTCGTCTCCGCGCGTCGCTACTCGGCGGTCGCCATCCTGCTGCACTGGACGAGCGCGCTCGGCGTGCTCGCCCTGATCGGCATGGGCCTCGCGATGAGCCATCTCGACCTCGCGCCGATGCGCCGCTTCGACCTCTACCAGTGGCACAAGTCGGTCGGCCTGACGGTGCTCGCCCTCACGGTCCTGCGCCTCGCCTGGCGCCTCGCCCATCGGCCGCCGCCCTACCCGGCCGCGATGCCGGCCCGGGAGCGGCGGGCGGCGGGCGCGGCCCACGGCCTCCTCTACGGCCTCCTCGCGGCGCTGCCCCTGACCGGCTGGGCCGTGGTCTCGCTCTCACCCTACGCCATCCCAACGGTGCTCTACGGGCTGGTGTCCTGGCCGCACCTGCCGCTCGCCCGCCTCGTCGCGGACCGGGCAGCCGCGGAGGCGGCCGTCGCGCGGGTGCACGCCGTCGGGGCGTGGCTGCTGGGGGCGCTGCTGGTTCTCCACATCGCGGCCGCCCTGCGCCACCACCTCGTCCTGCGCGACGACGTGCTGCGCCGCATGCTGCCGGCCCGCGGCCCCTCCCCCACTCCGACCCCCGCGGGAGCGCCCCGATGAAAGCCCGTCCCCTCTCCATCGCGGCGACCCCGCGGGTCGCCGCGATCCTGAGTGTCGCTGCCTTGCTGTCCATGCCGGCCCTGCTCGCCGCCGCCCCGCCCGCCGCGGCCGCCGAATGGGTGGCGGATCCGGCCCGGAGCCGTCTCGGCTTCTCGGGCGTGCAGGTCGGCGCCCCGTTCTCCGGGCGGTTCGAGCGCTTCAGCGCCCGGATCACGTTCGACCCCGCCGCGCCGCAGGCCGGTCACGCCACGGTGCGGATCGATCTCGCCAGCGCACGGACGGGCGACGTCCAGCGGGACGAGGCCCTGCCGCAGAAGGAGTGGTTCGACGTCGCGGGCGCGGCCGAAGCCCGCTTCGAGGCGACCCGGTTCGCCGACAAGGGCGGCGGCGACTACGAGGCGCTCGGCACCCTCACGATCCGCGGCATCAGCCAGCCCGTGACCGTACCGTTCCACCTCACCCTCGACGGCGCCGAGGCCCGCGCGAAGGGCCATCTCAGCCTCGTGCGCACTGCGTTCGGCGTCGGCCAGGGCGCCTGGGCCTCGGGGCAGTGGGTTGCGCTCGACGTGGGCGTCGATATCGACCTCGTGGCGACGTCCGCCGCTCGGTCGGCGGAGGCGGGCGCCGGCCGGTGAGGCTCCGGCCCGGATTCATTCCCCAGAAAGGACGGACCATCCCCGATGTCTGATCAACGCCCGCTCCGCTTCGTCACCCTGGTCGGCAGCCTGCGCAAGGGCTCGATCAACGCCGCCATCGCCCGCGCGCTGCCGGGCCTCGCGCCCGCGGGCGTGACCGTCGAGGCCCTCGGCTCGGTCGGCGCCTTCCCGCTCTACGACGCGGATCGCCAGGCCGAGGGCTTCCCGGCCGAGGTCGTCGCGATGGGTGAGGCGATCAAGGCCGCCGATGGCCTGATCTTCGTGACGCCCGAGTACAATTACTCGATCCCGGGCGCCCTCAAGAACGCCCTCGACTGGCTCTCGCGGCTGCCCTCGACGCCCTTCGCCGGCAAGGCGGTGGCGATCCAGACCGCCTCCCCGGGGATGATCGGCGGGGCGCGCTGTCAGTACCACCTCCGGCAGGTGCTGGTGTTCCTCGACGCACAGGTTCTCAACAAGCCGGAGATCATGGTCGGCGGCGCGGCGGGCAAGGTCGACGTCGAGGCCGGCCTCGTCACCGACGAGGCGACGCGGGGCTTCCTGACGAAGCAGTTGGAGGCCCTGGCGGTCCTGGCGCGCCGCCTCTGACCCGGACCCGGCGGCCCGGGCGGCGGCCTCAGAACAGGCGGCTGCCGTTCGGGACCGGGCGGTCCGGCGCGACGAGCACGACGGCGCCCGCCGCGTCGGGGAAGCCGAGGGTCAGCACCTCGGACATGACCTTGCCGATCTGCCGGGGCGGGAAGTTGACGACGCCGGCGACCTGCCGGCCGATCAGGTCCTCGGGCCGGTAATGGGTGGTGATCTGCGCGCTCGTCCGCTTCCGGCCGATCGCCGGACCGAAATCGATCACCAGCTTGAGGGCCGGCTTGCGGGCCTCGGGATAGGGCTCGGCCGCCACGATCGTGCCGACCCGGATATCGACGGCCAGGAAGGTGTCGATGCCGATCTCCGCGGCGGCCGGCGTGTCGGGGGAAGGGGCCGCTGTCATGGCCGGTCTCAGCCGTACATGAGGGCGGTCGCGAAGGCGCGGTCCGCGTCCTCGACCTGCTGCGCGAGGAGCCGGAGGTAACTCGCCGTCGCCACGGCGCCGTGCCGGTCGACATAGGTCTGGAACGCCACTTCGCTCATGGTCTCGAGCGCGACGGCTTCGTCGCAGCCCTTGCGCACGAGGTGTCCGAGGGCGAAGGTCCAGGCTTGGTGGGCGCTCTCGCGCTGCTCGACGACGCTCATCCTGACACACGAGACCGGTTGGCGGAGGCCCATTCTCTGCGCAGTCGTGGTTAACGAAGTCTGAAACCGGCCGCGGTGGGCCGGCGACGGGGAGCGCCCGGGGGCCCGGTTTTCTCCAAGCTTCCCTTTTCCGGACGAGTGCGGCGTCAGCGGAAGGAGATCCGGAAACCAGATGAGGAAGGGCCGCGAAGCGGCTCCGAATGCCAGCAGCGGTGTTGAAAAGCAGTCGCTTCGCTGAGTCTTGCGCTGGTTTCCGGGTCGCATTCCGCTCGAACTGCATGCGCCCGGACAAGGGGGGAGTTGGGGGGCGGACTGTCGGCCGTGCGATCGCCCCGCGAGCCGGTTTCCGTTGCTGCGGAACCGGATGCACCCCGGTCCCGCCGTCGTGGGCGGAGATCGGGCGCCGGCCTTGTGCTGGATCAAGGCCGGCGCCGCCATTCGTCCGCAGACTCGGCCGAATTCCGAAGGGACACGGGCCGATGCACGCCTTCTCCGTCGCGTTTCTCAAAACCGTCTCGGACGATACGGGGCATGAGCGCAGCGTCCTGCAGTGGCGATGCGTCGTGCAGGCCCCGTCGGCGGCGCAGGCCGTGGCGGACGCGAAGGCGCGGCTCTGCGACTGCCTCGGCGTGGCGGATTGGCGCGTCCGCGCCGATCGCTGCGAGATCCGCGCCGTCGCGGAGCGGGCCGCGTGAGGACACCCCGCCGCCGTTGAGCGGGCCGCACCGCGTCTACGAGGGCAGTTCGTGCACCGTGACGCCCGGCACCACCGTCCGGGCGAGGTCGCAGAGGTGCCGGTGATGGGTGAGGTAGATCACCTGCCCGAGCCCGGACATCGTTCCGAACAGGGACAGAACCTCGGCGGACCGGGGTTCGTCGAAGGTCTCCATGATGTCGTCGGCGACGAAGGGCACCGCCGGGCGGCCCGCGGCGAATTCCGCGTAGCCGGCGAGGCGGAGCGCCAGGTAGAGCTGGAACCGCGTGCCCTTCGACATGTCGGTCGCGAGCTTGGACCCGCCCGCCCGCGTGAGGCCGATCAGGGTCTCGCGGTCCTTGTCCGGGCGGGTCGCGAGACCCGCATAGGCGTCGCGCGTGATGGCCCGGAACGCCTCGGAGGCCCGGCGCATCATCGCGCCGCGATGGGTGTCCCGGTAGATCTGCAGCGCCCGCTCGGCCAGGAGGGATCCGGTGCGCAGGTGCAGGAAGCGCAGGGCCTTGTCCTCGATCTCCAGCATCACCGTCCGCCGGTCGGCCTCGATGCGCGCCACCGCGTCGTCGCCCCCGATGGCGGAGAGCCGGTCCGCCGCCCCCGCCCTGGCGGCGAACAGGCTCCGCAGGCGGGCGTCGAGATCGTCCAGCCGCAGGAGATGGGCGTCGCGCTGGGCCGCGCGCTCGTCCGGATCCGTCTCGGCGAGCCGCGCCAGGGCGGCGTCCAGGGAGGGGCATCCGGTCTCGCGCAGGATCCGGGCGGCGCACTGGGCGCGCTCCTCTTCCAGGCGATCGCGCCGCGCGCAGGCGGCGAGGTGGGCGCTGACGGCAGCGAGATCCTCCGCGCGGAAGAACGTCAGGATCTCGGAGCGGCGGGCCTCGTGGACCGCGATCGCCGCGAGGAGCCCGCGCCGCGCCTCCTCCAGGGCGGCGAGGTCCGCCTCCTTCTCGCGCCGCAGGGCCAGGGCGCGGGTCGCCGCCCCGTGCCGCTCCCGCAGGGCCGCCGCCGCCGAGGCCGGGTGCGCGTCCGGCGCCTCGCCGAGGACCGCGTGGAGGGCGTGCAGGTCCGCGAGGAAGGCCGCGCAGTCGCGCTCCATCGCGGCGACGCGGTAGCTCAGGCCGTCGCGCTCGGCGATCTGGGCCGGCAATCCAGCCACGAGGTCGACGACCGCCCGGACCGCCCCGCGGTCCGCGGCCCGGTCCGCCAGCCACGTGCCCGCCAGCGCCCGCGCCCAGCGCTCCTCCCAGACCGCCCGCGCGGCCTGCGCGGACTCGACGTCCTCCCGACGCTGGGCGAGGAGCCGGGTGCCGTCGCGCACGCGCTCGTCGGCCGAGGCCCGCCGCTCCGCCTGGGCCGCGTCGGAGGCCAGCAGGGTGTGGGCGGCCTGCAGCAGGGCCGCCGCGTCCAGCCGCGCGAGGGCGGGATCGGCCGGTGCGACGGCCTCGGCGAGCCGGCGCGCCTCGGCGGCGATCTCGGCCTCGAGGCCGGCCGCCTCGGCGGCGGCGGCGCGGTGCGCGCGCAGGGCAGCGACCGCGCGGTCCCAATGGGCGATCCAAGCGTCGAGGGCGTCCAGCCTCTCGCCGGCCGGCCCGGCGACGGCCGCCGCCAGCCCGGCCGGCGCGGCCTCCGCGATCCGGGACGCCAGCGCCGCCTGCTCCCGGTCGGTCTCGGCCAGCCCCTCCGTCTCCCGGGTGCTCTGCGCCGTCGCCAGGGCGAGGTCCCGGCGCAGCCCGCGCAGGTCCGCGAGGCGGTCGGCATGGGCCAGCCGCGCCTCCGCCATCGCGTCGGACTCGCGCATCAGGCGCTCGAAGGCCGCGGCGGTGTCGGGGCCGGGACGATCCCGATGGGCCGCCCAGGCCCGGTCGCGCGCGGCGCGCAGGGCGGCGGCCTCCTCGTCCCCGATCGCCCCGGCGACGGCCTCGGCCGCGCCGATCCCGGCCTCGCTCTCCGCCCGCCGCGACGCGAGGTCGCTCAGCTTGACCCGGTGCCCGTCGCGGCGGAGGTCCTGCCCGGCGAGCGCGTCCCGCCACGCCTTGATCTGCCGCGCGGAGGGGAGGGTCATGCCCTCCAGCGCCTCCGCGCTCCCCGTCCACGGCACGAGGGCGCGCAGGGCCTCGTCGCGGTCCCGCGCCGCCGCCGCGGCGGCGGCCGCGGCCACGCGGTGACGGGCGAGGAGGTCGCCCTCGCGCAGCCGGCCGACCCCCGCCTGGAGGGCGGCCCTGCGCGCCGGGCCGAGCGGCGGATCGGTCCGGTCGAGGAGCGCGCGGTCCGCCAGGGCCTGATCGAGCGCCTGCGCGGCCGCGCCGGTCTCCTCGGAGGCGGCGGCGAGCCGCGTCGCGATCCCCGACCATTCGGCGATGAGATCGCGCAGGGTCCCGAGCGTCGGCACGTCGATGACGAGGGCGTCCGGCGCGAGGCCGTCGGCCCCGCCCGTCGCCGCCCGCGCGAGGTTCGCCAGCCGCGCCCGGACCTCGTCGAGGGCCGCGCGCCGCTTCGGCAGGTCGTCCTGCGCCGTGTGGAACCGCGGCGCGGCCGCCATCAGCGCCTCGATCCGCTCGGAGAGGCCGAGGACCGCGCGATCGACCGCGATCCCGTCGATCTCGGCGCGCAGCCGCGCGATGCGCTCGTCCTCGCCCTGCAGCCGCGTGCGCCACGTGGCGTCGTCGACCATCAGGGCCGGCAGGTCGGCGGCCCAGTGGCCCGGCGGATGCGGCAGATGCGCCAGGGCCGAGAGGGCCTCGTCGAGGCGCGCATGCTCCGCCGCGAGCGGGGCGGCCCGGGTCAGCCGGTCGAGGTCGTCGTGCCGCGCCTTGAGCGCGCCGCGCTCCCGCACGGCCTCGTCGTAGGCCGCCTGCGCCCGCGCGAGGTCGCCCACCAGCGCCGCGTGGGCGCTGGCCTGGACGTCGATCCGCTCCCGCTCGGCCTTCAGCTCCGCGAGGCGGCGCTTGAGGCCGGCGATCTCGGTGGTGGAGGCCCGCTTGCGGAAGATCCCGTCCGCCTCGGCGGCGACGCCCGCCAGGACCCGGCTCAAGCCGGACAGACCGGCGCTCGCCGAGAACAGCAACTCGCCGAGGTCCCCCTTGCTGTCGAGGATCGCGTTGCCGCCGTCCTCCAGCGTCTGGTCGTCGAGGGAGAACATCATCCGGTAGGCCTCGCGCGTGAGGCCCGACAGGGCGCCGCCGAGCACCGCCTCGCTCACCGGCTGCCCGGCGGCGTCGCGCAGGGAGCCCGAGCGCTGCTTGACCCGCCGGACCTCGTGGCGCCCGCCCGCGACCTCCAGCACCGCCCCGACCTCCATGGCGCCGTAGGGGTGCAGGAAGCCGTAGCGCGAGCGCTCCTCGATGCCGAAGAGCAGGTCGAGGTAGCCGGACAGGGCCGTGGACTTGCCCGCCTCGTTCAGCCCGTAGACGATGTGGAGGTCGGGCCCCTCGGCCCGCTCCCCGAAATCGATGACGTGATCCGTGAACTTGCCGTAGCGGACGAGGTCGAGGCGGCGCAGGCGCATCAGCGGGGCTCCGCCCCGCCCGGCTGCGGCTGCCCGAGGCGGGCGACGATCTCGTGGCCGCTCTCGCTCATCAGGGCGTCCACGAAGCGCTCGAAGGCGGCCTCGTCGTCCCCGCAGAACCGCCGCGCGTCCGGCGGCAGGTCGTCCCGGATCTCCTTGACGAGGGCGCGCACGTCCTCCCGGAGGTCGGGCTGGCGCAGCACCTCGCCGCGGATGAGGGCGCCGAGTTCGTCGACGGGGTCGGCCGGACCCGCCGGTTCCGCCCGGCGCGGGTCGCTCGCCGCGATCTCGATCTTCTCGATCCAGATCCGTCCGGAACCGCCGAGCCGGTGCTCGGTCTCGGCGAGCAGGAGGTCCCGGTCGCGCCGCAGGCGCCACGCCAGCGGCGTGCCCCCGTGGAGGGACAGGCGGGCAACGAGGTGGGGCGCGGCCGTGGCGTCGCGGACGGCCGTGACCGCCCGCTCGATCCCGTCGACCACCTCCGCCCAGGACACGGCCTCCGACAGGTCGACGCGGATGCGCTCGAACTGCGCGAGGCTCGTCGCGCGCTCCTCGATCACGAGGCTGCGGTCGTCCCGGATGGTCACGAGGCTGACCGTCTTCGCACCGGCCTCGTTGATGTCGCGCCCCTGCGGCATTCCGGGCATCACCACGGCGCAGCCGCCCCGGTGCTCGGCCCGGGCATGGACGTGGCCGAGCGCCCAGTAGTCGAAGCCCCAATCCGACAAGTCGGCCACCGTGCAGGGGGCGTAGGGGTCGTGCCCGTGCCCGCCCGCGAGGCTGGTGTGCAGGATGCCGAGATTGACCGCGTCCGGGACCGGGCGGCGGTACTTCGGCAGCAGGCTCTCCGGGGCGTGCGGCTTGGCGAAGCTCAGGCCGTGGACGACGACGTCGAGGTCCCCGCGGCGGACCGCCACCGCCTCGGCCCGGCCGCCGAACAGCTTCGCCGAGGGCGGCAGGACGAGTTCCTGGGTGATCTTCGACAGGGCGTCGTGGTTGCCCCGCACGGTGAAGACGGCGATGTCGGCCGCGTGCAGCCGCTCCATCTGCGCCGCGAGGAACCGCGCCGTCTTCATGGAGGTCTGGTCGCCGTCGTAGAGGTCGCCCGCGATCACGAGCGCGTCCACCCGCTCGTCGAGGCACAGGTCCACGATCGCGACGAGGGCGCGGCGGGTCGAATCGCCGACGAGGGCAGCGAGGTCGGCGTTGCGCATCGCGAGCGAGCGCAGGGGCGAGTCGAGGTGGAGATCGGCCGTGTGGACGAAGCGGAAGGGCATCTCGGGTCGCGGGCGGTGCGCGCCCGGGGCCGGGGCGTCAGGACGGGGCCGAAAGCTTAGCCGTCCGCGACCCGGTTGCCCAGCGCGGCGGACTGGGACGTGTCGGCCAACCGGGGATCACGCCCCCAGGACCTTCCAGGTCCCCTGGGCGACCGCGCAGACCTCGTCGCCGACGCGCAGGGTCCCGTGCATGAACAGGATCGCCCGGGTGGCGCGCACGACCCGGCACTCGGCGACCAGGAAGTCGCCGACCCGCACGGGCGCGAGGAACTGCACGTCGAGGCCGATCGTCGCCTGCCGACGTCCGCCCTGGGCCTCGGAGGCCGTGCGGCCGAGCGCCATGTCGAGGAGCGTCGCCATCACGCCGCCATGGGCGACGCCGTTGCGGTTGCGGTGCTTCTCCGCCACGAGGAGGCCGTAGAGGATCCCGCCCTCCCCGTCCCGCTGCCAGACGGGCCCGACCAGGTCCATGAACTCGGAGAGGTCGACGGTCTCCCAGCCGGCGGCGGCCGGATCGAAGGCGGGTGTCACGGCGGCTCTCTCCCTGATCCGGCGGGGCGTCGCCGGGCCAGATAGGCCATCCCGGGGCCGATGTCGCGGGCCCGGCGGGCGCGTCAGGCGGCGCCGCGGGCCAGGCGCTTGGCGGCGGTCGCGCGCTCCCCCTTGGCCGGGAACAGCCGGCCGACGGCCCCCAGGCCGTAGCGGGGCATGTTGACGTAGATCGCCTCCACCGCGCCGGCCGGGACCACGTAGGTCTCGTGCCAGATGCCGACATCGCCGTCGGTGCCGATCCGGGCGTTGAAGCGCTTCCAGGCCGCGAGGTGCAGCCCGCCGGGGCGATGCGCGTAGGCGTGCAGATCCGCGGCGCTGCGCCAGAGCTGGAGGACGCCGATGGTGCGCAACCCGAAGCTCGGGCGGGTCGACAGGAGACCGATCGACGGGTCGGCCGCCTGCTCCCGCAGCATCGGCCCCATCTCGCGCAGCACGGGCAACCAGCGCCAGACCTTCCAGGGCGCGTTGATCCGCATCCCGATCGCGAAGACCACCACCTCCCCGGGCCTCTCCGCGCAGAGGCGCTCCCTCAGGATCTCGGTCATGGATGCGCCCTCCACCTGGCCGGCGTCACCCTGGGCTGATATGTGGGCATTGTCAACATTGCGGGGGACGCGGCCGGATCAGGCCGCGCTGGCGGCTGCCCGCTCCAGGGCCGAGAGGTCGATCCGGACCATGTCCTGCATCGCCGTGAAGACCCGGGCGGCCACGGCGGGATCCGGGTCGGCGAGGAGCTGCGGCAGGCGGGCGGGGAAGACCTGCCAGGGCACGCCCCAGCGGTCGCGCAGCCAGCCGCACATGATCTCCGATCCGCCGTCGGCGGTCAGCGCCTCCCAGAGGCGGTCGACCTCGCCCTGGTCGGCGCAGGCGACCGAGATCGAGGCGGCGAAGCCGTATTCGGCGGGCCTGCCGCCATTCAGGGCCTGGAAGCGCTGCCCGCCCAACGTGAAGGCCACCAGGATGACGTCGCCGGGTTCGCCGCCGGGCCAGGGCCCGGGCGCGCGCTGGACATGCGTGATGCCGGAATCCGGCACCAGCGACACGTAGAGTCGGACGGCCGCCTCGGCCTCCCGCTCGAACCACAGGCAGGTGCTGACGGTCGCCATGACGGGTCCTCCTCGGCGGGTGACGGAATGGTGCGCTACAGGCCGGCCGCGAGGGCCGCGAGCTGGTCGGTGCAGCGGCCCCAGCCGTCGTGGAAGCCCATCGCCTCGTGCGCGGCGCGGTCCTCCGCCGACCAATGCCGCGCGCGGGCGGTGTAGCGAGTGCCGCCCTCCTCCGGCGCGAAGGTGATGAGGCCGGTGAAGAAGGGTTTGGCCGAGGGCTCCCAGGCGCGCGTGTAGGCGTCCGTGAACACGATGCGGGCGTTCTCGACGAGGTCGAGATAGACGCCCGCGCTCGTGAACTCCGTTCCGTCGGGACCCCGCATGACGATGAGGGTGCTGCCCCCGGGGCGCGGGTCGGTCTCGGCCTGCGCGACCGTGAAGGGCGCCGGCGCGAACCAGTGCGTCAGGAGCTCCGGCTCGGTCCAGGCCCGGTAGAGGGCGGCCGGGCGCGCGGCGATGAGGCGCGTGAGGACGAGGTCGCGGTCGGTCGGGTCGGTCATGGGTTCGGCCCCGGCGGTTTTGGGAGGGTTTCAGCGCTTCGCCTGGTTCATCGCCCAGACGACCCCGAACGGGTCGCGGAGCTGGGCGAAGCGGTCGCCCCAGAACATCTCGGCCGGCGGCACGACCCCGGTGGCGCCCGCCGCGACGGCCTTCGCGTAGCGGGCGTCGATGTCCTCGACCATCAGGGTCAGGCTGAAGGCCTGCGGGGTCAGCGCCGGGTGGCAACGCTCGGGGAAGGCGTCGCTCAGCATCAGCGAGCTGCCGTTGACGTAGAGGTGGACGTGGGGCGTGCGCCCCTGCGCGTCGGCGGGCATCGCGGCGGCGATCTCGGCGCCGAAGGCCTGGGCGTAGAATTCGGCCGCCCGCAGGGCGCCGTCCACCGTCAGGTAGGTGACGAGGCCGCCCTTCACCGGGGCCATGGTGGGGATCTCGGGGGTCTGGCTCATGGGGGTCCTCTCCTCTCGGGCCGCGGGGTTATCCCCGCCGGCCTCGTCCCAAGGACGCCCGGCCCGTCACGGGGCCGACAGCGCCGCTTCGCTTTTTTCCGCGGCCTCCCGCTCCAGCCGGTCGAGCCGGCCGCGGATATGGGCGGCCTCGGCCGGGCTGCCGGCGAGCGCGATGGCCCGCCCCATGGCCTCCCGGGCCTCGGCGGAGCGGCCGAGTTCGGCCAGGAAGGCGGCGCGCAGGCCGTGGAAGTGGAAGTAGCCGCCGAGCGGCCCGGCGAGGGTCTCCACCAGGGCGAGCCCGGCCGCGGGACCCCGCAGCTTGCCGACCGCCACCGCCCGGTTGAGCGTCACGACCGGCGAGGGCTGCAGGCGCTCCAGGACCGCGTAGAGCGCCGCGATCTCCGCCCAGTCGGTGTCCTGGGGCCGCGCCGCCCGGGCGTGGATCGCGGCGATCGCCGCCTGGACCTGGTAGGGGCCAGGCGCGCGGTGGCGCAGGGCCTTGTCGACCAGCGCCAGCCCCTCGGCGATCATCGGCGCGCGCCACAGCGCCCGATCCTGGTCGTCGAGGAGCACGATCTCGCCCTGCGGATCGAACCGCGCCGGCGCGCGGGCGTGCTGGAGGAGCATCAGGGCGACGAGGCCCATCGTCTCGGGGTCGGTGGCGAAGAGGCGCAGCAGCAGCCGCGCGAGGCGGATCGCCTCGTCGCACAGCTCCGCCCGCTCCGACCCGGTGCCGGCCGAGTAGCCGGCGTTGAAGACGAGGTAGAGCATGGACGAGACCGCCGAGAGGCGCTCCGCCCGCTCGGCCGCTCCCGGCGGCCCGAACGGCACGGCGCCCCGGGCGATCCGCGCCTTGGCGCGGGTGATGCGCTGCTCCATCGCCGCCTCGCCGACCAGGAAGGCGCGGGCGATCCGGGCCACGCTCAGGCCGGAGACGATGCGCAGGGCGAGCGCGATCTGCTGCGTCGCCGGCAGGTCCGGGTGGCAGCAGATGAACAGGAGGCGCAGGACGTCGTCCCGGTAGGAGCCCGCGTCCAGGGCCTCGGCGAGGGGCGCCTCGGCGTCGTCGAGGTCCGAGAGGGCGGCCTCCTCCGGCAGGGGCGCGAGCCGCGCGGTGCGGCGCTTGCCGTCGAGGGCGGCGTTGCGACCGACCAGGATCAGCCAGGCGGCGGCGTCCCGGGGCGGTCCGTTGCGCGGCCAGGTGCGCAGCGCCCGCAGGCTCGCCTCCTGGAACGCCTCCTCGGCGGTGTCGAGGTCGCGGAAGGCCCGCAGCAGGGCGGCGAGCGCCTGCGGGCGCGCCGCCGCGAGGGCGGCGGCGATCCAGGCGAGGTCGGGATCGGCCCCGCTCATCCGGCCCGCCGCGGATCGGGGTTGTAGAGCAGGACCGGCCGCAGTTCGTAGGCGCCGCCCGGATTGGCCGCGGCGAGGTCGCGGGCGATGCCGAGCGCCTCGTCGAGGTCGGCCACGTCGACGACGTAGAAGCCCAGGAGCTGCTCCTTGGTCTCCGCGAAGGGACCGTCGATGACGAGCGGCGGGTCGCTCGCCTTGCGCAGGGTGGTGGCCGCGGTGGTCGGCAGCAGGCGGAGCGACGGGCCGAGCTTGCCCTGCCGCTCCAGCGCCTCGTGCACGCGGCCGAGCCGGGCCATGACGGCCTCCTCCTCGGCCGCGCTCCAGCCGGTGACCACGTCCTCGTCCTTGTAGCAGAGGATGGCGTAGAGCATGACGTCTCCCTTCGCTCGCAGGACGCGCGGCGCCGCCGCGATCCGACAGGGTGGCGGCCGGTCTTTCCGCGATTCCGATCGGCGCGCCCGTCCCTGCTTCGGGGAGTCGGGCGGGATGCGCAAGCGCCCCGGGGCCGGGGCGGCGCGCGACCCCACGCCCGCTCTTGCCGTAGAATGGCGGCCTCCCGCGTCAGCGACGGAACCCGCTCATGATCGACCCTGTCATCGCTCTCGGCGTCGTCGCGGCGACCGCCGTAACGGACGCCGCCTACGTGTTCTTCAACGCGGCCGTCGCCGCCCGCCGCCGCTTCGCCGCCGCCCATTGGAGCGCGGTCTGGTACCTGCTCTCCGCCTTCGCGGTGATCCGCTACACGGAGAACCCGGTCTACGTGGCCTTCGCGGCGCTCGGATCGTGGTGCGGAGCCTACGCGTCCGTGACCTGGCTCGTCCGGCCGCCGCAGCCGGGTCCGCATCCGCCCGGCTGAGGGGAGCGCTCTCGCGCGGCAGGGTCGCCGCGGAGAGAGGTGAGTCACCCGCGCCAGACCCGGGAACCGGTATGTGTCGCCATCAGGATCTGCCTCAGTCGTCGTTTTCGCGTTCCGCGAATCCGCTCGCCCACCCGGGGCGCCAGCGCGCTGCGCGGCACCGTTCTCTCTAGGCATGGCCGCGCGGGCCGCCGAGGGCAGCGACGGGAGCTGGGCGAGAGCCTCAGGTCGTACAGTCCAGACCCTCGCCGCGCCCGGGGACGTGTGTGGAGCCTCACCTCCCGCGCTTCGGCAGGTCCGGCACGGCCGCGAGGAGGCGCCGGGTGACGGGATGCTGCGGGGCCTCGAAGACCGCGTCCGCCGAGCCGGCCTCGACGATCCGTCCCTCCGTCATGACGGCGATGCGGTCGCTCATGTGCCGGATGACGCCGAGGTCGTGGGAGATCAGCAGCAGGGCGAGGCCGAGCCGGTGCTGGAGGTCGCTCAGGAGGTCGAGGATCTGGGCCTGGGTGGTGACGTCGAGGGCCGACACGGGCTCGTCGCAGATCAGCAGGTCCGGCTCCGAGGCCAGGGCCTGCGCGATCGCCACCCGCTGGCGCTGACCGCCGGACAGGGTCCGGGGTCGCCGCTCCAGCAGCGCGGCGGGCAGCGCGACGAGGTCCATCAAGGCCGCGACCCGGTCGCTCCGCCCGCGGGCGTCGCGGTCCGGGCGCAGGCGCAGGGGCTGCTCGATGACGCGCCGCACCGTGTCGCGCGGGTCGAACGCGCTCAGGGGATCCTGCACGATCGTCTGGATGCGCGGGCGCAGCGGCCGTCGGTCGCGCTCCGGCAAGGCGCTCCAGGGACGCCCCGCGAACAGCACCTCGCCGCTGTCGGGCCGCTGCATCGCGAGGGCGACCCGGCCCAGCGTGGTCTTGCCCGATCCCGACTCGCCGACGATGCCGAGGGTCTCGCCGGGACGCAGCTCCAGCGTGACGCCGGCGAGGGCCGCGATCGCGCCGCCCCGATGGGGGAAGCGGACCGTGACGTCGCGCAGGACGAGGAGGGGCTCCCGCGACGCGACGTCCCGGGACGTCTCCGGGCGCGGGCCGGGGCGCGACAACCAGCGCTGCCGGGTCGCGCGGCCCGGAACCGCGTCGAGCAGGCGCCGGGTGGCGGTATGACGGGGATCGGCCAGCACTGCGCGGGCCGCGCCCGCCTCGACGATGACGCCGTCCTGCATCACCGCGATCCGGTCGGCGATGCGGGCTGCCACGGCGAGGTCGTGGGTGATCAGGACGAGGCCGTGCCCGGCCCGCGCCAGGTCGCCGAAGACCCGCAGGATCTGCTGCTGGACGGTGACGTCGAGCGCGGTGGTCGGCTCGTCGGCGATCAGCAGCCGGGGCCGGCCCGCGAGCGCCGAGGCGATCAGCGCCCGCTGCCGCAAGCCGCCGGAGAGTTCGTGCGGATACTGCGCCGCGCGCAAGGACGGATCGGGGATGCCGACGCGCAGGAGCAGGTCCGCGACGGCCCGGGCGACCTCGGCCCGCGGCAGGAGGCCATGCGCCAGGATCGGCTCGGCGACCTCGCGGCCGACCGTGCGCAGGGGATCGAGGGAGGTCAGCGCGTCCTGGAGCACGAAGCCGATCTGCCGGCCGCGGACGGCGCGCCATCCGCGCTCGGAGAGCCCGAGGAGGTCGACGGTCTCGTCCTTCGGCCCGGTCAGCCGCAGAGCTTCGGCCCGGACCCGCGCGCCCTCCCCCGCCAAGCCGACGAGGGCGCGGGCCGTTACGGATTTTCCCGATCCCGAGGCGCCGACGATGGCCAGGACCTCGCCGGGGGCGACCGCGAGCGAAACGCCCCGCACCGCCGTGGTTGGGCCGTGCGCGCCCGGGAAATCGACGTGCAGATCCTCGACCTCCAGGACCGGGGCGGGCCGGGCCGCTTCCCGGGGCCGCGCGTCGCGGGGGGCGCGCGCGGCCGTCACGGCCCGTCGCTCCCCGCAAGCCGGGCCTGCAGCCCGCGCCCGAGAAGGGTGACGGCGATCACGGACGCCGCCACCACGCTCGCCGGCAGGACGCTGAGCCAGGGCGCCGCGTCGAGGTAGTTGCGCCCGTCGGCCAGGAGCGCGCCCCACTCCGCCGTCGGCGGCACCACGCCCAGGCCGACGAAGCTCAGGGCCGAGGCCGAGAGGATCGCGTTCCCGACGCCGATCGTCGCCAGCACGACGAGCGGCCGGGTCGCGTTGGGGATCACGTGGCGGACCAGGATCGTCAGGGGCGCCTCGCCCAGCACCGCGGCGTGCGCGACGTAGCCCGACCGGACCACGCGGAGCACCTGCGCGCGCACCACCCGCGCGTAGCCCGCCACGGAGGACAGCCCCACCGCCAGCAGGGTGTTGCCCGGCCCGCGCCCGAGGACCGCGACGACGAGGAGCGCGAGCAGGATCTCCGGGAAGGCGAGGAGCACGTCGATCAGCCGCACCAGGACGGCCCGGGCGAGGCCGGGCGCCAGCGCCGCCCCGACCCCGAGAAGGAGGCCGCCGAGGCCGCCGAGCAGCATGGCGCCGAGGCCGATGGTGAGCGACGGCCCGGTGCCGTGGACCACGCGGGCGAAGACGTCCCGGCCGAGCTGGTCGGTGCCGAACCAGTGGCCGGCGCCCGGCGGCACCAGCACCGCGTCGGTGTCGATCGCGTCGGGGGCGAGCCCCGTGAACCACCCCGGCGCGAGGGCGGCCGCCAGCAGGAGCAGGACGAGCGCGAGGGGCACCGGCAGGCCCGGCGCGCGCCGCGGCCCCGACGCCCCGCGGGCGCTCCGCACGCGGTCGATGAGGGCGAGCGCGTCGCTCACGCCGCGCTCCGCCGCAGGCGCGGGTCGAGGCGCCGGTTGAGGGCGTCGACCGCGAGGTTGATCAGCACGGCGGCCAGCGCCGAGAGCATCACCAGCCCGAGCACGAGCGGCATGTCGCGGGTGCGGATCGCCTGGAGGGTGATCTGGCCGATGCCGGGACGCCCGAACACCGTCTCGGTCAGGATCGAGCCGGCGAGCAGGCCGGCGAACAGGGTGCCGGCGAGCGTCGCCGCGGAGAGGGCCGCGTGGCGGAGCGCGTGTCGCAGGCGCAGCGCCGTCTCGCCGACGCCGCGGCTGCGGACCGTCAGGGCGAAGGGCTGCGCGAGCGCCTCCTCCAGCCCGTCCCGCAACACCTGGGCGAGGAGCGCGGCCTGGTGCAGGCTCAGCGCCAGGGCCGGCAGGACGAGCCCGCGCAGCCCCTCGCCGCCGATGACCGGGAACCAGCCGAGGACGAAGCCGAACGGCACCAGGAGCATCAGTCCGATCCAGTAGACGGGCGTACTCAGCACCGCGAGTTCGAGGCCGGAGAGCGCGTGCCGCAGAGGCCCGCCCCGCCCGGAGGTGGCGAGCGCGCTGGCGAGCGCGAGGCCGAGCGCCAGCGCCATGGCGGTGGCGGCGAGCTGCAGCGTCGGGCCGGCCGCCTCGGCGATGACCGCCAGGACCGGTTGCCGGTACTGGTAGCTCTCGCCGAAATCGCCGGTGAGGGCCCGCGCCAGATAGGCCGCGTACTGCACGGGCAGCGGCCGGTCGAGGCCGTAGCGCGCCACGAGCGCCGCCCGCTCGGCCGCGTCCACCACGTTCTCGCCGCCGGTGAGCACCGCCACGGGGTCGCCCGGGATCGTCTTCACGGCCACGAAGGCGACCGTCGCCGCTCCCCAGAGCACGGCCGGGATCACGCCGAGGCGGGCCAGCGCGGCGGCGCGGTCAGGGAGCGAGCCAGGCATCGTAGAAGAGCGGCTTGGCGTTGGTCGCCCAGGCGAGGCCCCGGAGACGCCGGGAGGCCCCGAGCTGGTAGGCGGGAACGAAGAGCGGCAGCACGGCGGCCTGGCCGAGGATGTCGGCCTGGATCTGGCGGTAGAGGCGCGCGCGCTCCTCGTCGGGCGCCCCGACCGCGCGGGTCAGCGCGTCGTCGAGCGTGGTGACGCGGGACAGGTTCGCGCCGTTCGGCGGGATATAGGCGGAGTGGAAGACCGTGCGCAGGATGTCGGGCTCCGCCCGGACGTAGTAGATCGACGCGATGTCGTAGTCGCCGGCGCCGGTGAGCGCCGCGAAGCCGCCGGCATCGACGGGATCGAGCCGCAGGTCGAAGCCGGCCTTCCTGGCCGCGGCCTGCACGGCCTGGGCCAGGGTCAGGTCGGCGGCGCCCCAGGCGGCCGCATTGTAGACGAAGCGGAGGGTCAGGATCTCGCCGGCCCTGGCGCGGAGCCCGCCCGGCTCCGCCCGCGCCCAGCCGGCCTCGTCGAGGAGTCGCGCCGCCCGCTGCGGGTCGAAGCCCCACAGGCGCGCGACCGCCGGATCGTAATAGAGGGTCGAGGGCCCCAGGATGTTGTCGGCGGGCTTGAGGCTGCCGAAATAGGCCGCCTTGACGAGGGGCGGCGTGTCGATCGCGCTCTGGAAGGCCTGCCGCACCCGGAGGTCGGCGAAGGGCCCCCGGGCCGTGTTGAGGAACAGCGCGCGGTTCACGCCCGGATTCTCCCGCGTCACCACCTGCAGGCGGGGATCCGCCTGGACCGTGCGGATGCTCACGGGCGGCACCTCGTCGATGACCTGGACCTGCCCGCTCGTCAGCGCGCCGAGCCGGACCGCCGGCTCGGGCAGGTAGCGGAACACGAGGGCGTCGAGATGGGCCGGCCCCTGATGGGCCGCGGAGGCGGGTCCCCAGGCGTAGTCCTTGCGCCGGGTGAGCCGGCTGCCGCTGCCCGGAGCGAAGCTCTCCAGCACGAAGGGACCCGAGCCGACGACGGTGTTCGTGGTGCCGCGCGCCGCGCGCAGGTAGGTCGGCGACTGGATGCCGAGATAGGGCAGGCTCAGGCCCTGGAGCAGCGGCGCGAAGGGCTGCCGGTAGCGGAACACGACGGTGTCGGGATCCGGCGCCGTCACGGAGTCGAGGGGGCCGAGCAGCGACTTGGCGTAGCTCGACGTGGTCTTCGGGTCGAGGATGCGGTCGATATTGACCTTCACCGCCTCGGCGTCGAGCGGCGTGCCGTCGCTGAAGGTCACGCCGCGGCGCAGGTGGAACGTGTACACGGTGTTGTCGGGGCTCACCTCCCAGCGTTCCGCCAGCCAGGGGGTGAAGCGGTTGTCCTCCGCCTGGCCGACGAGCGAGTCGACCACGTTGCGGGCGATCAGCGCGGTGGTCGAGAAGCCGGTGATCGACGGGTCGATGATGGGGGTGTCGGTCGCGAGCCCGACCGTGAGCGTTCCGCCCGGGACCGGCCCGTCCTCGGCGCGGATGCCGCGCGCGGCGAGGGTGAGGACGGCGAGGGCCGCAGCGACGGTGAGACCGCGCCGCCATCCTCCCGCGGGACGGCCGGCAGGGCCCGGCTCTCGGGGATGGGCCTTCGTGTGCGTCATCGCATTCCATCCGCGTGGGGATGTGGGTCGGCCGGTCACGCCGCCGCCTCGACCGCGTCCAGCCGGGGCGCGATCAGGCCCGCGAAATCCGAGAGGATCTGGCGGTACTCGGCGCCGGCGAGGCCGTAGGGGAGCTCCAGCCGCAGGGTGTCGGCGAGGGGCAGGATCGGGTCCGCGAGCAGGCGCTCCGCGATCTCGGCGGCGCTGCCGACGAGGTCGGGCGCGAACAGGGTCCGCCGCTCGCCCTGGGGGGCGAGCGTGCGCGCGTGACGCCCGGCCGCGAAGGTGCGGTAGCGCGCCCGCGTCGCCGCGTCGGCCCCGTCGAGGGGCACGATGACCCGCCCGAGCGCGACGCGCGGCGCGCCCGGACCGCGCCACTGCGCCCGGAAGAGGTCGACCTGGCGCCGCTGCGCCGCCAGGAAATCGTCCGTCTCCTCGCCCCGGGTGATGTTGCCGACGAGGAGGTGCAGGCCGTTCTCCGCCGCCCAGCGGGCCGAGGCCAGCGAGCCGCCGCCGTACCAGAGCCGGTGGCGCAGACCCGGCGCGTGGGGGCGAAGGCGCGGCCGGTGCTCTCCGGCGGCCGAGACGATGCGCGCGTCGGGCGCGCCGAGCCAGGCGCCGTCGAGATTGGCGGCGAGCCGTCCGACGCGGGCGTGGGAATGGTCGAGGCAGGCCGGGTCCCCGTCGGAGAAGCGGTCGCCGAGCAGCGCCGCGAGGGGCGGCGGGCCGGCGCTCAGGCCGACCTGCAGGCGCCCGCCCGACAGGACGTCCACGAGGGAGAGATCCTCGGCGAGCCGGAACGGGTTCTCGTAACCCATCTGGATCACCGCCGTGCCGAGCCCGATCCGGCGCGTGCGCTGGCTCGCGGCGGCCAGGAAGGTGGCCGCCGAGGAGATGCCGGGCTCGAGATGGCGCTGGCGCACCCAGGCGCTCTCGAAGCCGAGCGCCTCGCCGTCCGCGAAGAGGGCGAGGGTGTCCTCCAGCCCGGCCCGCGGGTCGGCATCGTCGTAATTGCCCGGCGTCAGGAACGCGAAGGCGCGGCGTGGAAGCGCGGCCATGGCGTCAGAACTTCGGCAGGCCGGGCGGGTTGGTCTCGGCCCGCTCCAGCGCCTCCTCGGTCA
The DNA here is from genome assembly GCF_054052225.1 of Methylobacterium sp. JK268. Lineage (NCBI taxonomy): Bacteria > Pseudomonadati > Pseudomonadota > Alphaproteobacteria > Hyphomicrobiales > Methylobacteriaceae > Methylobacterium > Methylobacterium sp. JK268. Next base: position 359,923 of record NZ_JBSVZN010000001.1, read on the forward strand.
GGCCCCAGCGCGCGAGCGCCCGCCCGTAGGCCCCGTTGGCGATGAGGTCGTTCGTGGCCAGCGTCAGCGCGTCGACGAGGCCGCTGCCCTTGCGCGTCGCGATCGCTACGTCCGACCGCTCGGGCCAGCCGGCGCTGAGCGTCCCCACCCGCCGGATGTCCCGGTCGCGGGCCGCCACGAAGACGAGCTGCGCGTGGGGCTGCACGATCACGTCGGCCCGCCCGGACCGCAGGGCCACCAGCCGCTCGGCCTCGTCGTCGAAGAGCTGCAGCGCGATCGGCTTCCGCCCGGCCGCGAGATTGCGCCGGCTCCACTCGACCAGGATGCGCTCCTGGTTGGTGCCGCCGCCGACGCTGATGGTCAGGCCCGCCGCGTCCTCCGGCGCGCGGATGCGGGCGATCGGGCTGTCGGCCCGCACGAAGAAGCCGTGCAGGCCCTGCCGATAGGTGGTGAAATCGAACTTCTCCTTGCGCTGCTCGGTGACGCCGACATTCGAGATGACCGCGTCGAACCGGCCCGCGGCGAGGCCGAGCGGCCAGTCGGCCCAGGCGACCGGGACGAGGTTCAGCGTCAGGCCGAGGCTGTCGGCGATGAGCTGCGCGAAGTCGGGATCCGCCCCGACCACGGTCCGGGCGTCGGTGGCGTAGGTGCCGAGCGGCGGCCCGCCCGGCGTGATCGCCACCGTGAGCTGGCCGGGCGTCACGAACCGGAACCCCTTCGGGATGCGGGCGATCGCCGCCGGGTCCTTCTCGACCCGGATCCGGCCGGGCTGCTCGCGCCCGAGGTCGTAGGGAGGCGTCTCCGCGCGAGCGGGTGCGAGGGCGCCCAGGGCGGCCAGCAGCGGCAGGATCAGGAGGGACAGGAGACGACGCCGCAGGATCATCGAGAGGAATTCCCGTTCGCAAAGGACGGCGCGCTCAGGCCCGCGGCAGGCCCGGCGGATTGGTGCGCGATTCCTCGATCGCCTCCGCCGAGAGGTTCCAGCGCGCCAGCGCCTTGGCGTAGGTGCCGGCGCGGATCTGGGTGTTCAGGGCGTGGGTGATGGCCTCCGCGAGGCCCGCCCCCTTGCGCGTCGTCACGGCGATCTCGGCGAGGACCGGCCAGCCGCCGCTGAAATTGCCGGCGAGCCGCGTCTTGCCCTCCTGCGCCGCCTTGAAACTCAGGAGCGCGTTCGGTCCCAGATAGGCGTCGGCGCGGCCGGACTCGAGCGCGAGGTACAGCACCACGTCGTCGTCGTGGTACTGGACCTCGATCGGCTTGAGCCCGGCCTTCACGTTCTCGTCGTTCCAGCGCAGCAGGATCTGCTCCTGGTTGGTGCCCGAGGAGACGATCACCCGCAGGCCCGCCACGTCCCGCGGCGCGCGGATCACGATCGGGTTGTCCTTGCGGACGTAGAAGCCCAGCAGGTCCTTGCGGTAGGTCGAGAAGTCGAACTTCTCCTTGCGCTGCTCGGTGACGGTGATGTTCGAGATCGCGGCGTCGAACCGGCCGGAGGTCACGCCGAGCGGCCAGTCGGCCCAGGAGGTCGGAACGATCTCGAGCCGCCGGCCCAGCGCGTCGGCGACGAGGAGCGCGATGTCCGGTTCCGAGCCGATGATCGTCTTCGTGTCGGTGGCGTAGCCGCTGAACGGCAAGCGCCCGACATTGATCGCCACAGTGAGAGCGCCCTCCTGCACGAAGCGCGCCTCCTTGGCGACGAGCCGGATCGCGTCCTCGTCGCGGCCGGCCCGGACGCGCCCGGGCTGCGCGGGGGAGAGGTCGATGCTCTGCTGGGCGAGGGCGCGGCCGGCGAGGAGCGCGCCTCCGGCGCCGGCGAGGAGGGCGAGCGAGTCGCGACGGGTGAGCACGGTCGGGATCCTGGGTTGCGAGGGGTCACAGCACCTTGGCGAGGAATTCGCGGGTCCGCGGATGGTCCGGCGCCGCGAGCACCCGGCCGGGCGGTCCCTGCTCCAGCACGCGGCCGCCCTCCATGAAGACGACGTGGTCGGCGACTTCGCGGGCGAAGGCGATCTCGTGCGTGACGATCACCAGCGTGCTGCCGGAGCGGGCGAGTTCCTGGATGACGTCCAGCACCTCGCCGACCAGTTCCGGATCGAGGGCGGAGGTCGGCTCGTCGAAGAGCAGGACCTTGGGCCGCAGCGCCAGCGCCCGCGCGATGGCGACGCGCTGCTGCTGCCCGCCCGAGAGCTGCCGCGGATAGGCGTCGGCCTTCTCGGCGAGGCCGACGCGGGCGAGGAGGTCGCGCGCCTCGGCGAGGGCCTGCGCGCGGGACAGGCCGCGCACGGCGACGGGCGCCTCGACGATGTTCTCGATCGCGGTCAGGTGCGGGAACAGGTTGAAGGTCTGGAACACCATGCCGATGTCGGCCCGTCGCCGTAGGATGTCCCGCTCCTTGAGCTCGTAGAGCGTCTCGCCCTCCTGCCGGTACCCGACCAGCTCGCCGTCGAGGGCGATGAGGCCGCGGTCGATCCGCTCCAGGTGGTTGATGGCGCGCAGCAGGGTCGACTTGCCGGAGCCGGACGGGCCGATGATGGCCGTGACGCTGCCCCGCCGGAGGGTGAGGCTGACATCGTCGAGGACCGTGAGGCTGCCGAAGCGCTTCGACACGCCGCTGATGCGGATCTCGCCGCCGCGCGCCGCTGCGGCCGGGCGGATGGCCGCCGTCGCCGCGGCAGGGACCGGTTCCGCGCCGCCCTGCCGCCGCAGGCGCCCGAGCGCCGTGGCGATCAGCGAGGGCGGCGGATTCCGCAACGCCCCGCGGGCGTAGTAGCGCTCGACGTGGCGCTGGACGAGCGACAGCACGCTGAGGATGACGAGGTACCACACCGTCGCCACCATCAGCAGCGGGATCACTTCGAGGTTGCGCCGGTAGATGACCTGGATCGTGTAGAACAATTCGGGAAGGGCCAGGATGTAGACCTGCGAGGTGGCCTTGGCGATGGTGATGACCTCATTGAACGCCGCCGGCAGGACGGAGCGCATCGCCTGCGGCAGCACGATCCGAGCGATCTGCCGGTGCCGGGGCAGCCCGAGCGCCGCGGCGGCCTCGGACTGGCCCTGGTCCACCGCGAGGATGCCGCCACGCACGATCTCGGCGGAGAAGGCGGAGGCGTAGAGGGTCAGCCCGATCACCGCCGCCAGGAACGGCGTGATGAGCTGCGTCGTCTGCCAGGACGCGAGCGTGATCCCGGTGAAGGGGACGCCGATCCAGATCGTGTCGTAGAGGTAGCCGAGGTTGTTGAGGATCAGGAGCAGCACGATCAGCGGGATCGAGCGGAAGAACCAAACGTAGCCCCAGGACAGGGCGGCGAGCAGCGGCGAGCCCGAGACCCGGGCGAGGGCCAGGACGGTGCCGAGCAGGAACCCGAACCCGGTGCCGAGGAGCGTCAGGAGCAGGGTGCGGCCGAGGCCGACGAGGACGGGCTCGGCGAAGAACCACTCGGCGAAGACGCCCCAGCCCCAGCGCGGGTTGGATAGGACGGAGTGCAGGATCCCGGCGATCACCAAGGCGGCGAGGAGCGTGCCGAGGCTGCGCGCGGGGTAGCGGGCCGGGACGATCCGATAGGAACCGAGATCGCGCCCGGAGGGCGGCGCCGCGGCGGCGAGGGCGGTGCCGGTGCCGGTGCGGGGAACCGCGGTCGCGTCGGAGGGGGTCGGGACGGCGGTCATGCGGCGCTGCGGGCGTCGGAGGGGCGCCGCAGCGGCACGACCGTGCTGCCGAGCCTCTTCTCGAAGGACAGGAGCTTGTAGATCTCGGGATCGACGGTCACGTCGAAGAGCGGCGTGTAGCCGAGGCTCAGGTAGAGCCCCTTCGCCTCCGGCTGGCGAAAGCCGGTCGTCAGGACGATCCTCTCGTAGCCCTGCCGCCCGGCCCGGGCCTCCAGTTCCGCGACCACGCGGCGGCCGAGGCCCTGGCGGCGCAGGGCCGTATCGGTCCAGACCCGCTTCAGCTCGGCCGTCCGGGCGTCGTGGCGCATGAAGGCGCCGCCCGCGACGGCGCGCCCGTCGCGCAGGAGCAGCACGAAGGTGCCGTCCGGCGGCGCGAAGAGGTGGGCCGGGTAGCGCGTCATCTCGGCGCCCGGCGGCTCGCCGAAATAGGACCCGTACCGGGTGACGTATTCGGAGGTCAGCTGCTCGACGAGGGGCCGGGCCAGGGGATCGAGCGGCGTGGTGGTCACGAAGTGGTCGGGCATGGCGGCTCCGGTCGGACGAGGCGGGAGTCAGGCGAGGAACCGGCGCGCGAGGTGCACCCAGAAGCTCGCCGCGGGTGCGATGATCGCGTCGTCGAAGTCGTAATGGGGGCTGTGCAGGGGCGCGCTGTCGCCGTTGCCGACGAAGAGGTAGCTGCCGGGCCGCGCCTCCAGGAGATAGGCGAAGTCCTCGCTCGCCATCCGCGGCCGGAACGCAGCCTCGACCCGCTCCGGCCCGAAGGCCGCGAGCGCGACGTCGCGCGCCAGGCGCGTCTGCGCCTCGTGATTGAGGACGGCGGGGAAGCCGCGGCGGTAGGCGATGTCGGCCGTCGCGCCGTAGCTCTCCGCCTGGACGCGGGCGATCGCGGTGACGCGCTTCTCCAGGAGGTCGCGCACGCCCGGGTCGAAGCTGCGGATCGTCAGCGTGAGGTCGACGCTGTCCGGGATGACGTTCGAGGCCTCCCCGCCGTGGATCGCCCCGACGGTGACGACCGCCGCCTCGCGCGGATCGACGTTGCGGGAGACGACGCTCTGCAGCGCCAGCACCACCGCGGCGGCCGCCACGACGGGGTCCACCGTCTCGTGGGGCGAGGCGCCGTGGCCGCCGCGCCCGCGGATCCGGATCTCGGCCTTGTCGACCGCCGCCATCGCCGGGCCGGCGACGAAGCCGAACTGCCCCTTCGGCACGCCGGGCCAGTTGTGCAGGCCGAAGACCGCGTCCGCGGGGAAGCGCGCGAACAGGCCCTCCGCGAGGAGCTGGCGCGCCCCGGCGCCGATCTCCTCGGCCGGCTGGAAGATCAGGATCAGCGTCCCGGAGAAGTCGGTCTCGGCGAGGCGCTTGGCGGCGGCGAGCAGGATCGTCGTGTGGCCGTCATGCCCGCAGGCATGCATCACGCCCTCGCGCGCGCTGGCATGGGCGAGCCCCGTGCGCTCGGTGATCGGCAGGGCGTCCATGTCCGCCCGCAGGGCGAGCCGGCGCGTCCCCTCGCCCTTGCGCAGCACGCCGACGAGGCCGGTGCCCGCGAGGCCGGTCGTGACCGCGTAGCCGTATCCCCGCAGCCGCTCGGCCACGAGGGCGCTCGTGCGCGTCTCGCGGAAGGCGAGTTCCGGATGCCGGTGCAGGTCGCGCCGGAGGGCCGTGAACTCGTCCAGGGTCGAGAGGATGCCCGGGTCGATCCCCGAATCGGCGAGGGCGGCGGCGCTGGTCATCCGCGGCGCCTCAGCCGACCCTGCGGGCCGTGGCCGCCTCGCCGGGCGCCGCGTGGCGGCTCTCGCGGCGCGGCAGGCCGAGATGGTCGCGCAGGGTCGTGCCGCGCAGCCGGCGGTCGTAGACGCCGCGGGCCTCCAGCACCGGGATGACGAGGTCCACGAAGTCGTCGAGGCCCTGGCCGATCACCGGGAAGCCGAGCACGAAGCCGTCCGCCGCGCCCTGCTCCACGCGGGCGACCAGCAGGTCGGCGACGTCCTCGGCCGAGCCGATCAGGTCGGTGCGCGGGGTGGCCGCCTCGAGCGCCGCCTCGCGGAGCGTCAGTCCCTTGGCGGCCGCGTTGCGCTTGATCCGGTCGGTGGTCGAGCGGAAGCTGTTCCGGCCGATCTCGCCGAGGTCCGGGAACGGCGCGTCGAGGGCGTAGGCCGTGAAGTCGTGGTGGTCGAAGAAGCGGCCGAGATAGGCCAGCGCCTCCTCGATCGAGACGAGGTCGCGGATCGCCCGGTACTTGTCCTCGGCCTCCGCCCGCGTGCGCCCGACGATCGGCCCCGCGCCCGGGAAGACCCGCAGCTCCTCGGCCCGACGCCCGTGGGCCACCGCGCTCGCCTTGAGGCTGCGATAGAGCGCCCGCGCCTCCTCCAGGGGGAGATGGTTGGCGAAGACCGCGTCCGCGTGCCGGCCCGCCAGCCCGATGCCGTCGTCGGAGGCGCCGGCCTGGAAGATCACGGGCTGGCCCTGCGGCGAGCGCTGGATGTTGAGCGGCCCCTCCACCTGGAAGAAGCGGCCCCGGTGGTCGAGCCTGTGCAGCTTGGCGGGGTCGAAGAAGCGCCCGCTCGCGCGGTCGCGCACGAAGGCGTCGTCGTCCCAGGAATCCCAGAGCCCCTTCGCGACATCGAGGTATTCTTGCGCGATCGCGTAGCGCAGGGCGTGCTCGGGATGGGGCCGCCCGTAGTTGCGCCCGGAGCCTTCGAGGGGCGAGGTCACGGCGTTCCAGCCCGCTCGGCCGCCGCTGATCAGGTCGAGCGAGGCGAATTGCCGGGCGATGGTGAAGGGGTCGCTGTAGGAGGTCGAGACCGTGCCGACGAGGCCGAGCCGCTCCGTCCGCGCGGCGAGCGCCGACAGGATCGTGAGCGGCTCGAACCGGTTCAGGAAGTGCGGGATCGACTTCTCGTTGATGTAGAGCCCGTCCGCCACGAAGGCGAAGGCGATGCCGTTCTCCTCCGCCTTGCGGGCGTTCCGCACGAAGAAGTCGAGGTTGACGCTCGCGTCGGCCGGGTTGCTGGGGTGGCGCCACGCGTTCATGTGGCTGCCCCCGCCCTGGAGCATGAGGCCGAAGGTGAGGCGGGTCTGGGCCATGTGGGGTCCTCTGGCGGGGTCCTCTCGGCAGGCGGCGCCGCGCGGAGGGACGCGGAGCCCCACCGTGTTCCGACGATCACCCGACCGGCGCGCGTGCCGGACAGAATCCGCGCGGTCAGGGATGATGTTGCAAAGTCGAGAGATTATCTTATGGCGCCTCTCCGGCCGTCAATAAAAGGCATTTTCAAAGATTTCGCTCGATAGGGAGGAATAATGGCTGCGTCGACGCGGAACGGGAGAATTTCGTGTTCGGCCGATCTCCGACCCGTCCGCGTCAGGCGGAGATGGCCTGCGCGGCGCGCGCGGGTCCGGCCAGCGGCGGCAGCTGCAGGTTGGAGCGGAAATCGTCGCCCTCGTAGGCGGTGTCGATCAGCCCACGGCGGCGCAGTTCCGGCAGGAGGCCGTTGAGCAGCAGGTCCTCCTGGTCCGGGTTGCCGAGCCCGTGCAGGCTGACGACGTCGAGGATGCCGGCGCGGAACCGCTCCTCGAGGGCGTCGGCGAGCTGCTCGGGCGTGCCGGCCACCGACCAGTGGCCCGTCTCCTGCGCCTCGATGATCAGCTGGCGCAGGGTCAGGCCCTCGCGGGCGTAGCGCCGGAAGATCTCGACCCGGCCCCGCCGCCGGTTGACGTGCGCGACCTCGGGCAGGAGCGCCTCCGGGAGCGGCCGGTCGAGGGGCAGCCCCGAGAGGTCGAGGCCGCCGCCGAGCATGTCGGCGAGCTTCAGGCGGCCCTGCTCGTAGTCGATGCGCGCGTGCTTCTCCCGCACGCGCCGGGCGACGTCGGCCTCCGACTCGCCGATCACCGCGTGGAAGGAATTCATCACGAAGGGCAGGCCGGGGCCGCGCCCCAGGGCGGCCGCGCGGCGGCGCAGCTCGGTCGCGAAGGCGACCGCGTCGGCGAGGCGCGGCTGCGAGGTGTAGACCACCTCGGCGTAGCGGGCGCCCACCGCGACCCCGGCCTCGGACTGGCCGGCCTGGAACTGCACCGGGCGGCCCTGAGGCAGCGGCGGCACGTTGAGCGGCCCCGCGACGCGGAAATGCCGCCCGCGATGGTCGATCCGGTGGAACTTGGCGGGGTCGACCGCGATCGCGCCGGAGGCCCTGCGCTGCGCGGCGTCCCGCTCGTTGGCGTCGAAGAGCGCGTTGACGACCTCGATGAACTCCGCCGCGCGCGCGTAGCGCTCCTCCGGGGCCGGCAGCGCCTCGCCGAAATTCTCCTCGCCCACGGAGGAGGTCACGGCGTTCCAGGCGGCGCGCCCGCCGCTCGCGTGGTCGAGGGTGCCGAGCTGCCGGGCGAGGGTGTAGGGGTGGTGGAAGCTCGTCGACACCGTGGCGACGAGGCCGATCCGCGCGGTCGCCTGGGCGAGGGACGCGAGGGCGACGATCGGCTCCTGCGTCCCGGTGGTCCCGGCGAGGCCGGCCGGGTCGATCTGCAGGAGGTCGGCGGTGAACAGGCCGGTGATCCGCTCCGCCTCCGCCCGGCGGGCGAGCGCCACCGCCCGCTTCGCACCGGCGGCGGGGTCGGCGTCGTTCCACGCCGAGGCGACGTTGCCGGCGGCGACCAGGGTCTTGAGGCGACGGGGGCGGGGCGCTGCCATGGGGATCCTCGTCCGGCGGGACGCGCGGCCCCGCTTGTGTCTCAGGCGGCGAGCGGGAGGCGCGCCGCCGCGGCCAGGAGCTCGATCGTCCGCAGCCTCTGCGCGCCCTCCGTGAGAGGGCACTCGACCACGAACTCGTCGATCCCGAAGGCCCGGTGCAGCCGCTCCAGCGCGGCGCGCACGCGCGCCGGCGCGCCGCGGATCAGGAGCGCGCCGCGCTCCTCGATGCGGTAGCGCGGGGCGCCGAGCTGGCGGACATAGGCGAGCGCCTGCTCGCGGCTGCCCACGTTCACGGCCGGCCCGTCCTCGACCTCGACGCGGAAGCGGCGCGGGTCGGCCCCGAGGGCGGCGGCGAGGGCATCCGTCTCGGCCGTGACGACGGTCACCGCCAGCAGCACCCGGCGGCCGCCCGCCTCCCGGAAGGCCGCGACCGCCGCCGCGATCGCGGCCTCGTCGCCGTTGATGTGCGCGGCGTAGACGAAGCTCCATCCGAGCCGGGCCGCGAGCCGCGCGCTCTCCGGGCTCGCGCCGAGCAGGAAGCGCTCCGCCGGCACGGCCGGCGACGGAGAGGCCGCCAGGTCCGCTCCCTCCGGGGGCGGACGGGCGAGGAACCCGTCCAGCGCGGCGAGCTGCGCCTCGAAGCCCGGCTTGCGGGCGGCGTCGTGCTCCGCCTGCAGGGCGCGGGTGGAGTGGGGCAGGCCGCCCGGCGCCTTGCCGATGCCGAGATCGACCCGGCCCGGCGCGAGGCTCGCCAGCACGTTGAAGGTCTCGGCGACCTTGTAGGGGCTGTAATGCTGCAGCATCACGCCGCCGGAGCCGATCCGGATGCGCCGGGTGCGCGCCAGCAGGAAGCCGATCAGCACCTCCGGCGCGGAGCCGGCGAGCGTCGGCGCGTTGTGATGCTCGGCCACCCAGAAGCGGGCGAAGCCGAGGTCGTCGGCCCGCCTCGCCAGCGCGACGGTGCGCGCGAGGGCCGCCTCGGCCGCCTCCGCGCCGTCGAGGGGGCTCTTGTCGAGGAAGCTCAGGGCGTAGGACATGGCCGCGCTCAGGCCGCCGCCGCGCGGTGACGCGCGAGGCGGTCGAGGATCCGGCGCTCCTGCTCCGCCTTCAGGGCCGTGACCCGCTCGGTCGCCGCCGCGAAGGACGCGGCGGGCGCGTAGGCCGGGCTCGCCGCGCGCGAGGCCGCCCCCGCCCCGATCGGCTTCTCGAAGGGCAGCGAGCGGTACAGCACCGGGTCGACGGCCGGGTCGAAGAGCGGCCGGTAGCCGAGCGACAGGTAGAGGGCGGTGGCCTCCGGCTGCCGGAAGCCCGTCGTGAGATAGACCCGGGTGTAGCCGAGGTCCGCCGCGCTCGTCTCCAGCGCCAGGACGATGCGGCGCGCCAGCCCCTGCCGCCGGAGGTCGGCCCGCGTCCAGATGCGCTTGAGCTCCACCGTCTCGTCGTCGTGGCTCATGAAGGCGCCGCCGGCCACGGTCTCGCCGCCGCGCAGCAGCAGCAGGAAATCGCCGAGCGGCGGGCGGTACGCCTCGGCGGGGTAGCGCAGGATCTCCGCGCGGGCGCCCCCGGGCCGGTCCGCCCCGTACCGGCCGTCGTACTCGGCGACGAGACCGTCGAGGAGCGGCTGCGCCGCGCTCTCGGCGGGCGATGATCGCAGGACGAGATCGGCCAATTCTGTCTCCGCTCATCACGAGATTGAGTCGCGTCACTGAGGCGCCGGCCGCAGGCCGGCCGACGCGGAGACCAACACGCAGTGTTGATCTTGCGACATCTCAGGAACTCAGCTGCTTATGGATACTGTCTCATCTCACCAGTCGTCAACAGAATATCTTTCTTTCCTGTGAAGGAAGTCGATATGATACTTCTCTCTGCGAGCGGAGTCGCAGCAGAATCGATCGATGGCGGACGACAGCGCGAACCGGAGGGGGACGCTGCGACGGTCCCGGGTCCAACCTCGGCCCGGACGCAGCGAGCACCGATGGGGCCGCCCCGTCCGAGACGCGGCCGCCGGGAACCGCGTTCAATGAGGGACATCGTGACCCGCCAGGCTCAAAACCTGCTCAGCCCGACCGTGTGAAGGGCTGCTGAGACGCAGCCTGGGTGGGAAGCGGACGTTCGATGGTCGCACGTTGCGCCGTGCGGGCTCACGCGATCAAAATCTCTGCGAGATCCCCGCAAAGACTCCTCGTCGCGGGCCGTACTGAGGCGCGAACACACCAATGCCCGTTCCATCCCTCAGCTGATAAATCCTATCGAACAGATTGACGACGTCGATCCGGAAGGTGGTCGGCTTCAAGCTTGGCGCCAATTGGACATCTCGCGCCAGACCGAGGTTGACTTGAAAGTAGCCGGGCAGATGGCTGGTGTTGGCGAAACCGCTTCGCAAGCCGCTGCCGTAGATCATGTCTGCGCTGAGTCGCGTCCCCTCGTACAGGTAGGATGCGCCGGCCGAGGCGGTTATCAGCTGGGCATGGTCCGTGTAGATGGAGTGTGTCGCGATGTAAGCCAGCTTGTCGGGATCGAACAGGAACTGGTTCGAGACGATCTGTGTCCCACGCTGCTGGCCGATCGCGAGGTTGCCGTAGGCGGTGAAGTTGCCGTTGACGTACCGTGCCTTGATCTCGACACCCTCGTTGTGCGCGCGTGCGTAGTTGAAGGCGGTGAGGACGTACGCCTGCCCGAACTGCCCATCGTCGAGGAGGTCCCGGGCGATCTTGTAGTAGGCGTCAACGCCGAGTTCCAGCTCGGGGGTGATTTTCTGATCAATGCCGACGTCGAAGACGTGGGACCGCTCCGGCTTGACTGGACTGTCGAGCAGGACACCCGGCTGCTGTGTGGTGTTGAGGAACAGAGGCAGCTTGACGGGCGCGCTCAGGGCCTGCTCGGGCGGCGTGAAATTGCGGGCGTACCCCGCGTGGACGTGTGTACCGTCCCAGGGCTCGTAGGTGAGACTGACGCGCGGGCTGAGCTGGTTGGCATCGACGTACTGGAACTGCTGGTCGAAGCGCAGGCCGGCATTGAGGGTGAGACGGTCGGTCAGCTTCCACTCGTCCTGGACGTAGACGCCCACGAGGTAGCCGGTCTTGGATACGCGATCCTTCACCCCGAACGGCGCATCGAGCGGATTACCGGCATCGTCCACCGGCAACAGGACGTCGCTGTTCACGTTGCGGGTCTGCTCGGCGCTTGCCGTGAAGCCGAACCGCAGGGTGTTGTTCGGGCTGATCCGATAGGCTGCATCGGTCGCGATGCCGTTGACGAAGCTGTTGCGATAGACGTCGGATGCCACGCCGTTGAACAGCAGGTCGCCGAGAATATCCGGCTTGAAATGTAGCGTCGTATTGCGGTTGAAGTATGAGAATTGTATGTCGATATCGTCGACTGATCGCTGGACCGCGATAACGTTGAAGTTCGTGAACTCGCGCTGACGCTCGTTCAGCCGTCGCGAGTCGAAATCACCCTGGCCGAAGGCAGTGAAGCTCGGCACGAGCCCGGGTCTGTTCGGGATCTGGTAGCGATCGACCGACGTGCCAGTGACATAGGTCAGGCGGGTGTCGGGATCGAGCAGCGTCGAGACGTAGCCGAAGAACTTGCCCTGCTGCGTGTGGTCGTGGATCGGGTTGTAGCTCGGGGTCGGGTTCTCGATCCCGAGATTGCTGCGGAAGTCGCGGCCCGCGACGAACCAGTCCGTCGTCCCCTCGTGGCCGCCATAGGTGAAGCTCGGCGTGATCGTGCCGCGCACGCCCCCGTAGAGGCCGATGCTGCCGCCGTTCTCGAAGGCGCCGGTGCGGGTGTGGATGTCGATGATGCCGGCCGTGCGCAAGCCGAACTGCGCCGGGAGCGCGCCGGTGAGAAGGTTGACCTGCCCGACGAAGCTCGTCTCGATGAACTGCCCGAAGCCCGACAGGCCCTCGGGCAGGAGGACGCCGTTGATCCGGTACTGGGCGTTGGCGTGCTCGTTGCGGATGTGGAAGCTGCCGGCGGAAGCAGAGTCCTGCGTGACGCCGGGGAGTTGCAGGAGGACCTGGTTGAAGGGCTGGTTGTCGCCCTGGGGCAGGCTGTCGATCTGGGTACGTCCGATAGACGAGACGTTGGCACCGATGGGTGCGAGGATCCGGGCGCGGGCCGCCTCGAAGCGCTGCTCGACTGCTGCAGCGGGCGTGTCGGAGGAGGTCGCGCTCGGTGGAGCGGCTCCGTCCGGGGATGGTGTGGGAGCCGCAACATCGATCTGGTCCAAGGCGATCGTGCCGTCTCCCTGCGCGTGTGCGGCCGGGACGGCCAGCCAGAGCGGAAGCGTCAGGGAGGTGACCGCGAGACGGTGTGCATCTGAACGCATGTGCCGAGCCCTACCGCAATGCTATAATGTTACGGTTAGCTGGCGGGCGCCATCGGACAACCTCGTTTGTCAGTCGCAGAGGACAATCCCTGCCGATGTCACTCTGTTACAACAGGCGTCGCGACGGACCAGGCGGCGCAACTCGTGCGCGGACACCTTCACGACGTACAAGCTTGGCGTGATTTCCCCCGCGCCCACCAGCGCTTAGCCAATGAGCACGTGGCGCGTCCGTCGGCGTCTCCGCGCGAGATCCTCATCCAATCAGCTTGACCTTATGCGGCCTGCTGAGGGTGGAACGCCGCCCCTCGTGTCTGAGCCGGCGAACTCCCGGAAGCTTGCAGGCACGCAAGCCGCAGCACACCATGCTGCGCGAGCGGGATCAGCCGTGGCAGGTGCAGCCGGCATGCCCGCAACCGGCATGACCCTGGTGCCCATCCGCGCACTCGTCGCAGCAATAGGCCTTCTCGCCCCGCATGACCGCTCTCGTCAGCGGGAACACACACACGCAATCCGGGCAGGCGCATTTGACCGTATCGACGTTGACGCTGGTCATGGCTGGGTCCCTCGCTTGAGACGCGTGGCCGCAAGGTTGGCGAGGCTAACCCTGCCGCACAGAGCGTGCAAAAACGTTTGAAAGCGGAAACGTCTGCTGTGGGTGCAGGCTGTGTGAGAACGCGGTTTTGATGGCTGGGCAGCTGAGTGAGCCCTTGTTGCGAACTCGCGTGCACGGGCGGGCTTACGCGCGGATCGCCGTGATCAGCGCTCCGACCCCGACGATCTGGATCATCCGCTTCATGTTGTAGGACAGAACCTGCAGGCTCATCTCGGTTCTGACCTTTGTGTGGGTCCGGGTCAGGAAGTGTGTCGCCCCATCCAGGCCTTCAGCGTGCCGAACGGCTGCTCCATGGTCTGGCGGCGGATGATCATCGTCTCTGGCATCCGATCGAACCGATCCTGCATTGCATCGAGCACGCCCTCGTGCACCCAGCGCTCGATGCGCCGTGCCTTCGTTGGCGTCCAACGGGGCCCGAGCGCACAGCCCGAGCAAGCCATCGAATGACTATAGTAGTCCATGGCGTCATCCCCGGACCGGCGGTCGGACCGGGCGGCGTCCTTGGTCAGGTGCTGGCCAGCGGGTCAGGTGTAGCGGTCCTTCTCGGCGTCGTAGACGAAGTTTTGTCCTGTGAAGAGACCGTGCTTGGCGAGGTTCAAGGTGGGGATGTTGGGCACGCACGGCTGGAGGCCGGTGCCTTCACAGGCCAGAACTTGAACCCCGTTGAGGTAGCACCGGTCGGCCAGCACCGTGAGTGTGGCGCATCCCGTCGCTTCCTGGGCCAGGAGCCCCATCTGGACGAACTGGGCGCGGTCGCTGCCGACGTTGGTCACGGCGTGGGCGACGATCAGGTGATGCTCGGCATCGATCGCCGCCTGAACGTCGTCGCCGACGATGCCGGTTCCCTTGCCGCAGATGCCCATCCAGCGAGCATCGGGGTCGGTCGACGAGACCTGCTGGTCGGGGCCTCCTCGACCTGCTGACGCATCGCCTGCAGATCCTTCATCTGCTCGCGCAGACCGGCGATCTTCTCGATGATCCGTGCCGTTCGTCCCTCGGCGACGAGACGCGAGATCAAGTTCGTCGACGACGACCTCGACGAGGCGCGCCGGGTTATCTGCCGCTACGTCATCATCGAGGCAGTCAGGCAAGAGCGTGCTCTGACGACGATCCTTACCTGCGATGAAGCGGGTCATCCCAACCCCCTCAGATCGGCGACAAGCTGAGCAGATTAGGGTGTTTTTCACACAACCTCACTCGATAGCGGTCGTTCAAAGCCGGCGATTGTCCCTCCGGCTGCCATCGCACAATCCTGACAGCAGAGCGCGGAACTTGGTGGGAGGGCCACGTGACGCGGGACGGTGCACACCAGGACCAGTCTCATGGACGACGAGTGGCGGCGTCTCGAAGCCGGACGCAATCTGCGTCACATTTGCGAGACATGCGGCTCAGCGATGGAGGCCGCGCGCGCCTCTTTACAGCATGTTCGTATAGGGACTTCGAGAGAAGACGGCCTTGAAACACTCGTAATCCATTTGCGTACCTTGAGTTTTCGCGCAAATTTCGGGCACGTATTGGCTTTTTAATTTTTCTAAACTCCGTACCGCAAGATACTGAAGAGTCTTCGCGCCTTGGTCGCTTGCAATTTTTAAAGCGCGCTCGAAGTATGAGGCGGCTTCTGAGCCTGCATGTCTTGGTTCATGGGAAAGGATATCGCCATAAATCCTGTAGATTTCCGCATGCCGCACGCGCTCTTGGCTCCCTTCGGCCTCACGCAATGCCTGGGCCGCCAGTGCAACCCCGCGGCGGAAATCTCCTCCCCTCACGAAGGCCTGCGCCGCGATCATCATGTAGAACGGTCGATGTTGGGCGTGCCCCTGCCTCCCGCCGGCTTCGAGCGAGCAGATGATCTGATCCGCTCCCCGTGTCGGATCAGCCTCCAGCGATGTCAGCCACCCTCCAAAAATGTCCGCCCTGTGCTTAAAGAAATCGAGACCATTCATCTGAGCTATTTTAGTTTGCATATCGACCAGCTGATGTGCGAAAGGCAAATCTCCGAGAAATATCACAATTGGTAAGATGAGTGCGTATACGTTTGCGAGCGTGACTGGGTGGTCGAGCTGGCGCGCGTCAGCGAGAGCCGATCTCTTTGCTTCTTCCGCGGCTTCGAAGCAACCTGTCAGGTAATACAATTGGCACAAGCAGCTTCTTGCTACCGGAGCAACGCCGTACCCAAATGCCCTCATGCCGGCCGCAGCGTGAAGCTTCGTCGCGATCAAGACGCTTTCGAAATCGCCGATAGCGCTTTGAAACAGGCCCAGATTATGTCTTGACGCCGCTTTCATGTAAGTCACGAAAGCCTGGTTGTCGGCGTCGATGAGATCGGCCGCGCTCTCGAGAAAATCGAGCGCCGAACGCGGTCTTCCGTTCGTGAATTCGAAACCCCAGACACCGCAGATGATGTCGGTCTTCTCGTCGGAAGGCGTAGTGCTGTCGACCAACGCGCGTGCGCGCTGAAGGCGGAGGAACGTCTCCTGTGCCGACCATCCCCTCGTGGTGCGCATGATATCGGCACACACCAAGTGAAGCTGGACCTGCAATCCGCGTTTCACGGCCGGGTCGGGAATCTGATCCAAGACCGCGAGTGCCCGGTCGTGGTATTGCGAAGCCTCTTGGTGAGCAAACTGCCCAATGGCCAGCCTTGAAGCGGCAATCCAGTATCGAATTGCCTTGACCCAGAGATGAGCGCCCGCGCAATGGTCCGCCAAGACGTTCGGATGATCTGCGGTAAAATGGGCAGAATGCTCCAGCGCCCGCACAACGCGTTCATGTATTCTGATACGCTCTACTCTGAGTAGCATATTGTAGGCAGCGTCGCATACGAGAGCGTGCTTGAAGACATAGCTGTTCTCTGACTGGATGCCAGTTCTGTACATTAAATCGCAGCTCTCCAAAAACGCCAGGCGATCTTGCAGGACGCTTGAGGAAACGCCACTGACTTTAAGGAGCAGATCGAAAGAGAACTTTCTTCCAATCACGGAGGCGATCTGAGCAATGGTGCGACTCTCGCCCAGGCGATCGAGTCTCGCTGTCAGGGTCGCCTGCAACGTGGTCGGGATGCTGGCCCGCTGAATCGGGCTGTGGAGGCCTTCCACGACGGACTTCGCCAGTTCTTCGATGAAGAGCGGTACGCCACCCGCCTGACCGACGACAGCACTTACGAGATCATCGGACAGGTCACGCTTAAAGGCGACGTTCCGCACCAAGTCCGCTGCCTCTTTGTCGTCCAAGCGGCTGAGACGCAGGACGTGAGTGCAGGGCAACGCTTGCCAGCGATCATCCAGTTCGGGACGGCTTGTAGTAACAAGCATGGTAGGCAGTTTGTTTATGTTGTTCGCTAAATACGCAATAAATTCTAATGAGGAAGGGTCGGCCCAGTGCACATCTTCCCAAGTCATCAACAATGGCACCTGCTCTGCGAGCTTTGCTATGTACACAACTACAGACCTGACAAACATTTCCCTTTTTCTTGATGAAGATACAGTATGAACGTCATCATTCTGATTGCGTCTTGAAAATGTGAATCCGCAGATGGACGAGATCTCACGGCTTGACAATCCGCAAGCTCTCAACCGTTTCACAAATCGGACCCGAAAAATCTCAAAATCATCCTGCTCGTCGCCGCCGATGTTTTTCAACAAGGTCTCTATGATAGGATAGAATGCGCTGCTGGTGTGAGCTGGAGAGCAGTCGAGCCTGATGAAATTGAAATCGTCTTTCGATGCGAACCTGTGTAATGCCTCGGCAAACCGCGATTTTCCTATTCCGGGCTCACCCGATATGATCAGAAGCCTGCCAGCACCTCGCTTGGCGAGGTCCCACTGTTCCTGCGCTGCCAGCAATTCGGCGTCACGCCCCAGGAGCGTCGTGGCGCTCGACCGCAAGGCCTGGAATCTGCCGGCCCCACGCTGCTCTCGGAGGGCCTGCCAAACTCTCTCTTCGGCCGCAATGCCCTTGAGGCTCTGCGGGCCGAGATCGCGAAGAGCGAACAGGGTTCCAACCAATCGCCTCGTCGTGTCAGAGATGAACACGGTGTTTGGCTCGGCGAGAGCTTGCAGTCGCGCAGCGAGGTTGGGGGTGTCTCCGACGACGGCCTGCTCTCGCGATGACCCTATGCCGATTAGATCGCCGACGACCGTCAGGCCCGTCGCGATACCGATTCTTACCTGCAACGGCTCCGGCTTCGACAGGGCCGACACGGCTGCGACGATGGCCAAGCCTGTCCGGACCGCCTGCTCCGGGTCGTCCTCCTGCGCATGGGGGTAGCCGAAGAGCACGAGAACGCCATCACCCATGTACTTAGCAACATAGCCGCCGTATTTTTCGACGATTGCCGCAACTGCATTCTGATACGATATGATAATATCCCGCATGTCTTCGGGATCGAGCCGGCCTGCCAACGACGTCGATCCGACCAAGTCACAAAACATGACGCTCAGCTGACGGCGCTCTGCTTCGCCCATCAGAACCTTGTTGTGCGAGACAGACGTCGCAGCGGCTGTCCGTTCCGGCGGACTCGACGGCTTCGCGGGCAAATTCGCACGCGGATCGGCCCGGCACTCACCGCAAACTTCGCTTCCCTGGGCAATTCGGCCGCCGCAATCGGCGCATATCCGGGGAAGCGGCGCTCCACAGTCAGCGCAGAAGCGCTTTCCCGAAGGGCTTGCGGATGAACAGCTCAAGCATATTGTCAAGCCGGTGTGCATCATGTCTATTGGACTCGGGCCGTTATGACTGCGTTGAGATAGGGAATGGCTGGGTTTCGTCCAGAGCTGACTATGACGTGGAGCTCGAACGATCGGCCGGTAAGTGCACTGGAGCGAACTCGAACTTGCGTGCGGCATTGGCGTTCAGGCTGATGTGGCCGGTGACCCGTTGAGGCGCGGCGGCGTCCGTCGTCGAACGGCTTCGCCTTCAGGTTGACAATGCAACGTCGGTCCAAAGCGGCGAGATGGTGAAGGGGGGACGCACAGATGGACACGCGACGTGGCTTCCTCGCTCGTATGACGAGCACGGTTGCGATGGGTTTCGCATCGGGCACGATGAGATCCGCTTGTGCCCAGGGTGCGGGATCGACTGTCCGGATCGGCATGGTGCTGCCGGTTACCGGTTCGGCGGCCGAGGCGGGGAAGTACGCGATCAATGGGGCCAGGATCGCCCTTGAGGCCGTCAACAAGGCCGGCGGTGTGCTGGGCAAGCCCTTGGAGATCGTCACCGAGGACGACCAGACCACCAATCCAGGTGCCGTGCTGGCCTTCTCCAAGCTCGCCTCTCAAGCAGACCTCGTCGGGTTCATCGGGTCGATCCGCTCGACCCAGAATCACGCCATGGCGCCTGACATCCTCAAGACGGGAAAGCCCTTCTGCTTCGGCGGCACCGATCCGATGCTGACACAGATGGGCAACCCGTGGATGTTCCGGTTCCGGCCGAACGACAGCTACTCGGCCCGTGTGATCGCGGATTTCGGCGTCACCACGTTGGCCAAGAAGAAGTGGGCGGTGATCCACTCCACCGACGCCTTCGGCACCAGCGGCGCGAAGCTGTTGAGTGACGCGCTGGGCCAGGCGGGCGCCTCGGTGGCGCTGGACCAGGGCTACGCGAACCAGAGCCAGGACTTCACGCCGGTCGTCGTCGCGATCCGGCAATCGGGCGCCGAGATCATCGGCTCCTACTTCCCGTTCGAGAACGATCTCGGGATCTTCGCCCGGCAGCTGCGCCAACTCGGCGTGAACATCCCATGGGTGGGTACCACCACGGTCGTGAGCGTGACGGCGATCCGGCTCGCCGGCCCGTCCCTCGACGGCACCTACGGCGTGACCGATTACGCGGAGGAGTCCAGCGATGTCGCTCGCGCTTTCGGCAAAGCCTACCGCGCCACGACGGGTGGCAGGGCCGACAACGGGGCGGCCTGGACCTACGACGCGGTCACGGTGCTCGCCCAGGCGATCAACAAGGCCGGCACGACCGACCCGCTGGCCGTGCGCGCAGCGCTTCTCGCTGTGCGCGGCCACGAGGGCGCCGAGGGCACCTACAACTTTGACAAGAATGGCGACGGTCTGCACGGCTACAACATCGTCAAGAACGAGAAGGGCAGACTCATTTTCGACAGGCGTATCGATTTCTCCTAAAATCATCCGCCCATCGGGAGTGATGCGCGGCGTCAGATTGAAATCTTCGTCCGAAACGTAATTTGTGTGAGAAGCATCTATCCTCCGTCATCGTCTTACCGTTGCGGTCGCCTGGGAGGAGCGAGCGGATCCTATCCTGCTGCCCTATCGCCCGCCGCATCAGGGCCCTGAGAAACTGCCGCGATCCGGCTTGATCGTCCCCGATTCGGAACGCTTGAGTCGGCATTGCTCGCTGTATCTCCGGGAAACGCTCGCACCTGGATATCCGAGGAGGGTGTCAGGCGAGGCCGCCATGGATCAGGAGCGCTGGTCAGGCGAGTGCAGTCTGTATGTCTGAACGGGGTCGGAAGCAGCCCCTCGCACGGTCAAGCTGATCCGGTTTTTGATCTTAGCAATACAGTTGCGCTTTTTTTGGGTTTCCGTGGGTGGCTTGTTGTGCTGGGCTTCCGGCGGCGACGCGGTGTGACGTTTGTTGGGCGGCGCTTGAGATGGACTTGGCGGGCGGCCGCCTGGTTCGCCCGTCGCCAGAGCGACCACGCGATGACGGGGGCGGGCTCAATGCGCCGCTGCGCCAGCCGCACGACGATGCGGCGGATCTGCTGGACCGACCAGCGGATCACTGGGCGCGTCGCCTCGGCCGGGCTCGGCTTTTTGGGGGCGGCGCGTTGGCGTGACGGCGGATTGCCGCCAACAACGCGAAGGCCATCATCACCAAGCTGACGTGTCGCTTCTTCGAGCCTTCAACGGGTCGATGTCCGGCCCACCAACGGCCCGGAGCAGGTCGGATGTCGACGCTACGGCGACGCCCGCCCGGCCGCGAAGGCGCTCAGCGAGACGCGCGCCACCTCCCTCAGGGCATCGCGGTCGGCGCCGGACGAGGCCAGGACGCCCATGCCCGAAGCGACCGTCGAGAGGAAGCGCGCCAGGGCCGCCGGATCGGAATCCGCCGGCAGGTCGCCGTCCTGCAAGGCCCGGGCGAAGCGATCGCGCAATTCCGTCTCGGTCTGGGCCCGCCGCGCCGCCAGCTCGAACGGGATGTTCTCCGAACCCGCCCCGCAGGCGAGCCCCCCCTGCACCAGCAGGCAGCCGGGGGGATTGGCCGGATCCGTGTGGCTCTCGGCGATGCTGCTCAGGAACCGCTCCGCCACCTCGCGCGCGGTCGGGGCGGCGAGGACGTAGCCCATGTGCTGCGAGCGCCGCTCCGCGTAGCGGTCGAGGGCGGCCTTGAGCAGGCCTTCCTTGCTCCCGAAGGCCGCGTAGAGGCTCGGCGGACGGATGCCCATCGCCTGCGTCAGCATCGCGAGACTCGCCCCGTCGTAGCCGTGGCGCCAGAACACTTCCATCGCCGCGTCGAGGGCCTTGTCCGTGTCGAAGGACCGGGGCCGCCCCATCGCCATTGTCCGCCACCTCCAAGTTTTGTATCGAGTGATAAATAAGTCGCTTGACGACCGCCGTCCACGCCGACATGTGTAGCATACCGTACAGATGTCGGAGTCGGTCGTGAACCCCCAGCGTGACGTCTCCCCTTCCCGTCCAACCGGCCGCCCGCGGATCCGCGGCGGCCTCGGAGCCGGGCTCTTGGCCGGCCTCTTGGCCGCGCTCCTCACCGGCGCAGCCTACCACGGCGCGCCGGGATCCTGGCTGCGCGGATCGGAAGCGGTGGCGGCTCCTGCCGAGCAGACGGTGCCGGCCGCGGTCGCCACCGTCGAGCCGCGCCGGACGATGCTCTGGGACGAGTTCTCCGGGCGCCTGGAGGCCGTCGACCGCATCGACGTGCGGGCGCGGGTCGGCGGCGCGGTCCTGTCGACGCATTTCGCCGAGGGCGAACTCGTCAAGCCCGGCGACCTCCTGGTGACGATCGACCCCGCGCCCTACGCGGCCGAGGTGCAGCGCCTGGAGGCCCAGGTGGCCGGCGCCGAGGCGCGCCTCGCCCTGACGGCGAGCGATTTCGAGCGCGGGCAGAGGCTGTCGGACCAGCGCATCGTCACGGCGCGCGACCTCGACGTCAGGGCCAACGCCTTCAAGGAAGCGAAGGCCAGCCTCGACGGGGCGAAGGCGGCGCTGGCGGCGGCGCGCCTGAACCTCGGCTACACGGAAGTCCGGGCGCCGGTCGGCGGGCGCGTCGGGCGTCGCGAGATCACGCCGGGCAACCTCGTCGCGGCCGGCGCCGGCGCCGCCGTGCTGACCACGCTGGTCTCGGTCGATCCCATCTACGCGAGCTTCGACGCGGACGAGACCGTGATCCTGAGCGCGCTGGCGTCGATCGCCGGCCCGTCGGGCGGGCGCGGGACGCTCGACCGCATCCCGGTCGAGATGGTCACGGCCGATGGCGCCCGCGCGACGGGGAAGCTGCAGTTCATCGACAACATGGTCGACGCACGCTCCGGCACCGTCCGCGTCCGCGCCACCTTCGCCAACGGCGAGGGCCGGCTCCTCCCCGGCCAGTTCGCCCGCATGCGGCTGGGGCGGGGCACCCCCGAGACGCTGCTCCTCGTCGACGAGCGGGCGGTCGGCACGGACCAGGACAAGAAGTTCGTCCTCGTGGTGGGCGCGGAGGACCGGGCGGAGTTCCGAACCGTCACCCTCGGCCGGGCCGTCGACGGTCTGCGCGTCGTGACCTCCGGCCTCGCGGGCGGAGAGCGGATCGTGGTCAGCGGGCTGCAGCGCATCCGCCCCGGCACGCGGGTCAGCCCCCAGCCCGTCACCATGGGGGCGCGGAGCGCGCCCGATGCCGCGTCCGGGCCGGGCCGGCTCGCGCAGCGCTGACGTCGTCCCGCGGCGCATCCGACCCGGACCGGTGCTCGCCGCCGGCCCCCGCGACGCCCCACACTCCTCCTCGCCCCCGGAGGGCGGCATGAACCTCTCGAAGTTCTTCATCGACCGCCCGATCTTCGCGGGCGTGCTCTCGCTGCTCATCTTCATCGGCGGCCTGATCTCGCTCTTCGCGATGCCGATCTCCGAGTACCCGGACGTGGTCCCGCCCTCCGTGGTGGTGCGCGCCACCTTCCCGGGCGCCAACCCGAAGGTGATCGCCGAGACCGTCGCGACGCCGATCGAGGAGCAGATCAACGGCGTCGAGGGCATGCTCTACATGTCGAGCCAGGCCACGACGGACGGCATCATGACGCTGACCGTCACCTTCCGGCTCGGCACCGATCCCGACAAGGCGCAGCAGCTCGTCCAGAACCGCGTCTCGCAGGCCGAGCCGCGCCTGCCCGCCGTGGTGCGCCAGCTCGGCGTCGTCACGGTGAAGTCCTCGCCGGACCTCACCATGGTGGTGCACCTCGTGTCGCCGAACGGGCGCTACGACATGACCTACCTGCGCAACTACGCGGTGCTGAACATCCGGGACCGTCTCGCCCGGCTCGACGGCGTCGGGCAGGTGCAGCTCTTCGGATCCGGCGACTACGCGATGCGGATCTGGCTCGACCCGCAGAAGGTCGCCGCGCACGGCCTCTCCGCCGGGGACGTGGTGCGCGAGATCCAGGCCCAGAATGTCGAGGCCGCGGCCGGCACCATCGGGGCGTCGCCGTCGCTCCCCGGCCTCGACCTGCAGCTCTCGCTCAACGCCGAGGGCCGCCTGACCAGCGAGGAGCAGTTCGGCGACATCGTGGTCAAGACCGGCGCGGACGGCGCGATCACCCGGCTGCGCGACGTGGCGCGGATCGAACTCGGCGCCTCCGACTACGCCCTCCGCTCGCTCCTCGACAACAAGTCGGCCGTGGCGATCCCGATCTCGCAATCGCCCGGCTCGAACGCGATCCAGATCTCCGACGAGGTCCGCCGGACCATGGCCGAGATCAAGGCCACCATGCCGGAGGGGGTCGATTACCAGATCGTCTACGACCCGACGCAGTTCGTGCGCGCCTCGATCGAGGCGGTCATCCACACGCTGCTGGAGGCGGTCGCCCTGGTGGTGCTGGTGGTGATCCTGTTCCTGCAGACGTGGCGGGCCTCGATCATCCCGCTCCTGGCGGTGCCGGTCTCGATCGTCGGCACCTTCGCGGTGATGCACGCCTTCGGCTTCTCCATCAACGCGCTCAGCCTGTTCGGCCTCGTCCTCGCCATCGGCATCGTGGTCGACGACGCCATCGTGGTGGTCGAGAACGTGGAGCGCAACATCGAGGCCGGGCTGACGCCCCGGGAGGCCAGCTACCAGGCGATGCGCGAGGTCTCGGGGCCGATCATCGCCATCGCGCTCGTCCTCGTCGCGGTCTTCGTGCCGCTCGCCTTCATCAGCGGCCTGACGGGCCAGTTCTACAAGCAGTTCGCCCTCACCATCGCGATCTCGACGGTGATCTCGGCCGTGAACTCGCTCACGCTCTCGCCCGCCCTCTCGGCGCTCCTGCTCCGGGACCACCACGCGCCCAGGGACCGGCTGACCCGGATCCTCGACGGGCTGCTCGGCTGGTTCTTCCGCCGCTTCAACCGGGCCTTCGGGCGCGCCTCGGACGGGTACGGGCGCGCCGTCGGCCTCGTCGTCTCGCGCAAGGCCGCGATGATGGGGATCTACCTCGTCCTCGTCGGGCTGACCGTGGTGCTTTTCCGCCAGATCCCGGGCGGCTTCGTGCCGGCGCAGGACAAGCAGTACCTCGTCGGCTTCGCCCAGCTCCCCGACGGCGCCACCCTGGACCGGACCGAGGAGGTGATCCGCCGCATGAGCGAGATCGCCCTCAAGGAGCCCGGCGTCGAGAGCGCGGTCGCTTTCCCGGGCCTGTCGATCAACGGCTTCACCAACAGCTCCAATTCGGGGATCGTGTTCTCGACCCTGAAGCCCTTCGCGGAGCGCCGGGACCCGTCGCTCAATGGCGCGGCCATCGCGCAATCCCTCAACCGGAAGTACGCGGCGCTCCCCGAGGCTTTCATCGCGATGTTCCCGCCGCCGCCGGTCAACGGGCTCGGCACGATCGGCGGCTTCAAGCTGCAGATCGAGGACCGGGCGGGTCTCGGCTACGACGCCCTCAACGAGGCGGCCAAGGCCTTCATGGCCAAGGCCGCCCAGGCGCCCGAACTCGCCGGCCTGTTCTCGAGCTTCCAGATGAACGTGCCGCAGCTCTTCGCCGACCTCGACCGCACCAAGGCGCGCCAGCTCGGCATCCCGGTGACGGACGTGTTCGACACGCTGCAGATCTATCTTGGCTCGCTCTACGTGAACGACTTCAACAAGTTCGGCCGCACCTACTCGGTCCGGGTCCAGGCCGACGCGCCCTTCCGCGCCCGCCAGGACGACATCGGGCTCCTGAAGGTGCGCGCCGCCTCCGGCGAGATGGTGCCGCTCTCGGCGCTGCTGCGCGTGCGGCAGAATGCCGGTCCGGAGCGGGCGATGCGCTACAACGGCTTCCTCACCGCCGACATCAACGCGGGCGCGGCGCCGGGCTATTCCTCGGGGCAGGCGCAGGACGCGGCGGCACGGATCGCGGCCGAGACCCTGCCGCGGGGCTTCGCCTTCGAGTGGACCGACCTCACCTATCAGGAATTCATCGCCGGCCATTCGGGGGTCTGGGTCTTCCCGCTCGCGCTGCTCCTCGTCTTCCTCGTGCTGGCCGCGCAGTACGAGAGCCTCGCCCTGCCGCTCGCGATCCTGATGATCGTCCCGATGGGGCTGCTCGCCGCGATGACCGGGGTCTGGCTGTCGGCGGGCGACAACAACGTCTTCACGCAGATCGGCCTCATCGTGCTCGTCGGCCTCTCGGCCAAGAACGCGATCCTGATCGTGGAATTCGCCCGGGAGCTGGAATTCGCCGGCCGCTCCCCGCTCCGGGCGGCCATCGAGGCGAGCCGCCTGCGGCTGCGGCCGATCCTGATGACCTCCATGGCCTTCATCATGGGCGTCCTGCCGCTCGTGACCGCGACCGGGGCCGGATCGGAGATGCGCCGCGCCATGGGCGTCGCGGTGTTCTCCGGCATGATCGGCGTCACCGCCTTCGGGCTGGTCCTGACGCCGGTCTTCTACGTCCTGCTGCGGGGTCTCACCGGCAACAGGCCGCTCAAGCACCACGGCGACGCGGCGCCGCCCATCCTTCGGGACGCCGTCGCCGAGGTCGCCTGAGGCCTCGTCCAACCGGAGCGGTCGCCGGCGGGCCCGCTCCGGCCGCTGGAGGACCCGGCTCGCGCGGGACGCGACCGGGCGGCCCTGCCCGCGCTATGGTCGCGCGCGCGACCCGATGCCGGGAGCCGGCGCGGGGGAGCACGGGAGGGTCCGATGCGCGACGTCAACGAGCACACCATCACGCAGGCCGTGATCGACCGCTTCGCCGACACGCCCGATCCGCGCCTCAAGGCGATCCTGACCAGCCTCGTGCGCCACCTGCACGACTTCGTGCGCGACGTGGACCTCACCTTCGCGGAGTGGCAGGCGGGCATCGCCTTCCTGACCCGCACCGGCCAGATCTGCGACGCGCACCGGCAGGAATTCATCCTGCTCTCGGACACGCTCGGCGTGTCGATGCTGGTGGACGCCATCAACCACCGCATGCCGGAGGGCGCCACCGAGACCACCGTGCTCGGCCCCTTCTACGTCGAGGCGGCGCCGGAGCGGCCGAACGGGTCGGACATCGCCGGGCCGCTCGACGGGACGCCGCTGCTCGTGACCGGCTCGGTCTCCTCCGCGGAGGGCCGGCCGCTCGCGGACGCCACGGTGGACGTCTGGCACGCGGACGAGGACGGGGCCTACGACGTCCAGCAGCTCGCCGAACTCGGCGGGCTCGCGGGCCGGGCGCGGTTCCGCACGGATGCCGAGGGGCGCTTCCACTTCTGGACCATCATGCCCGCCTGGTACCCGATCCCGGACGACGGGCCGGTGGGCGAGATGCTCACGGCGACGGCCCGCCACCCGAACCGGCCGGCTCACGTGCACTTCATGATCGCGGCGCCGGGCCACGAGACGCTGATCACCCACGTCTTCGCCGCCGACAGCCCCTGGCTCGACTCGGACGCGGTGTTCGGGGTCAAGACCTCGCTGATCGCGGCGTTCACCGAGGAGCCGCCGGGGCCGGCGCCGGACGGGCGGCGGATGGAGCGCCCCTACCGCCACCTCGCCTACGATTTCGGCCTCAAGGCGGGCTGATTCGCGCGCATTCGCGAGGCTGTGTCGGTGCTGTGCGGCGCGGCGGACACAGTTTGGGAGTGCGGGGGCCCTCGCTCCCGAATGGGCCGAAGCATTCACGCGCCGTCGCAAGAAGCGCGGGTGTCTCCTCTCTCTGCGTGCGCATAGCATAGGAAATCATGTTCTGTATTATAAGGATGATCGTTCCGATCGATCAGACTTCGAGCGGATCCGTCATCGCTCAGCCGCACCCGCTGCGCGCTTGCTCGCAGGGCATCGCAGGGCGTCGCAAGGCTCGACCGACGCCGATGGAGCTGAAGACCGGTCGATTCCATCTAGTCAGGTAATGGTGAGCTACAGCATCAAACCCAGCTCATGGCAACAAACCCAGATCCTCATGCTGAGGTGCGACCGAAGGGAGCCTCGAAGCACCCCAGAACGGCGTATCCGATAAACTCTTCTCTTGGATTGACGATTGGTGATGCTTCGAGGCTGCTACGCAGCACCTCAGCATGAGGAGTGTTGTGTTTTCCAGAAGTGTTCAGCTGATGAGCGGACTACAAAGATGTGTGCACACGCTAGCCCACTCGAGAGAGGGGATCCCGCCCCAGCCTTGAAGTGTCATCGTCGATGATTGGACCTCGTCGCCGCAAATCAGACCATCCGTACGCTCGCGACGAACGGCAAATCCGGTGACGAGCCGTGACGCCATCCCGGCGACCAGGGCGGGAGAATCGATCACACCCGGCGCCGCTTGAGCGCCCCGACCGCCAGCGCCGTCACCACGGTCCCGGCCAGGAGCGCCAGCACCGCTCCCGGAAGATTCGTGACCGCGTTCGGGATCGGCAGGACGAAGATCCCGCCATGGGGCACCTTCAGCTCGACGCCGAGCCCGAGCGCCACCGCGCCCGCGGTCGCGGAGCCCGCCACGATGGCCGGGATCACCCGCAGGGGGTCGGCCGCCGCGAAGGGGATCGCGCCCTCGGTGATGAAGGCGGCGCCCAGCACCGCGGCGGCCGGGCCGGCCTCCCGCTCGGCGGGGCTGAAGCGGCCGGGAAACAGCCGGGTCGCCAGCGCGAGGCCGAGCGGCGGCGTCATCCCGGCAATCATCACCGCCGCCATCGGGGCGCAGACGCCCGTGGAGATCAGCGCGGCCGCCGAGGCGTAGGCGGCCTTGTTGATGGGCCCGCCCATGTCGGCCGCCATCATGGCGCCGAGCACGAGGCCGAGCACCACCGCGCTCGCCCCCTGCATGCTCTTCAGGAAGCCGGTGAGCGCCGCCAGCGCTGCCGCCACCGGCACGCCGACCACGAACACCATCAGCAGGCCCGTCACCAGCGTCGCCAGGAGCGGCAGGATCAGGACGGGCTTCAACCCCTCCAGATTGCGCGGCAGGCGGATGCGGGCGTTGAGGAAGCGGGCCGTGTATCCGGCGATGAAACCCGCCGCGATCCCGCCCAGGAAGCCCGCCTGCAGGTTCGCCGCCAGCATGCCGCCGATCATCCCTGGCGCGAGGCCCGGCCGGTCGGCGATCGAGAAGGCGATGTAGCCGGCGAGCACCGGCACGATCAGCGCGAAGGCGCCCTTGGCGCCGATCTCGCCCAGCGCCTGGGCGAGCGTGCCGGGCTTCGTCATCGCGTCGATGCCGCCGGCCGCGAAGGCGAGCGCGATCAGCAGCCCCCCCGCCACCACGAAGGGCAGCATGAAGGAGACGCCGGTCATCAGGTGGCGGTAGGCGCCGGCCTGCTTGGCCGCGGCCTCCCGCGCGGGACCCGCCTCCGGCGTGGCGCCCTGGACCTGCGCCTCGGCGAGCGCCGTCGCGATCAGCCCCTTGCCGTCGCGGATCGCCGCCTTGGTGGTGGTGGCGTAGACGCGCTTGCCGACGAAGCGCGCCCGGTCGACATTGGTGTCGGCGGCGATGATCACGAGGTCGGCCGCGGCGATCTCCTCCGCCGTCAGGGCGTCCCGGGCGCCGACCGACCCCTGCGTCTCCACCCGCACCGCGTGGCCCAGCGCCTGGGCGGCGGCCTGGATCCCCTCCGCGGCCATGAAGGTGTGGGCGATGCCGGTGGGGCAGGAGGTGACGGCGACGATGCGCTGCCCGCCGGCCGGGGCGGGTGTCTCGTCGGCGGCGCCGAGCGCCCGGTCGATCACGCCCTCGACATCGGCCAGCACCTCGTCGAGGGCGGCGCGGGCGCGGCGCAGGCCGCCGAAGCGCCCCTCCCCGAGATCCCCGGGCCCGACGAGGAGCACCGTCTCGGCGCCGCGGATCGCCGCCTCCGAGAGCGGTTCGCCGGCGAGGCCCGGGCCGCGCAGTTCGAGGGCGAGGCCCTGGTTGCGGCGGCCCGCCGCCCTGCGCAGGGCCTGCGCCGCCAGAACCGCGTGGGTCGGCAGCTCCCCTCCCCCGACCACCGCCAGCAATCGCGTCATCGTCTCCTCCTCCGTTCGTTCTTGCATTCGTTCTTGTGTCCCGGCGATCCCGCCTTCACGGCGCCAGGGGCGCGACCCGGATCGTGGCCGCGAGCGCCTCGACCTCCGCCCGCGCCGGCAGGTTGGCGCCCTCCCGCGAGAGCTTGCCCGCCGCGAAGGCGAGGGCGAGCCGGGCCGTGCCCGCGAGGTCCTCCCCCGCCGCCAGCGCCGCCGTGAGCCCCGCCACCAGCGCGTCGCCCGCGCCGACGGTGCTCGCCATCCTCACGGCCGGCGCCCTTGCGTGGAGCGGGGCCGCCTGCGTGACGAACAGCGCCCCCTCCGCCCCGAGCGAGACGACGACGAGCGGGATCCCGCGCCGCCGCAGGTCCTCCGCCGCGGCCGCCACCGCGGCGAGGTCGGGCAGCGGGCGCCCGGCCCAGTCCTCCAGTTCGTGCCGGTTGGGCTTGACCGCGAAGGGCAGCGCCGCCGGGCCGGCCGCGAGGGCGGCGGCGAGCGCCGGCCCGGAGGCGTCGAGCACGACCCGCAGGTCCCGCGCCCGCAGGCGGGCGGTGAGCTGCGCGTAGGCATCCGCCGGCAGGCCGCCGGGGAGACTGCCGGCCAGCACCGCGAGGCCGCCGGGCGGGACGTGCCCGTCGAGGGCGTCCGCCACCCGGGCAAGCGCGCCGTCGGGCACGGCGAGACCCGGCAGGTTCACGTCCGTGGTGTCGCCGCGCGCCGCGTCGAGCAGCTTGACGTTGGTGCGGGTCTCGCCGGGACACCGCACGAACTTGTCCACGATGCCCTTGCGGGCGAACAGGTCCCGGAAGGCGCCGTCGTTGCCCGCCCCGAGGAGCCCGAAGGCGCTGACGGGCAGGCCCCAATCGGCCAGGCAGGCGGCGACGTTCACGCCCTTGCCCCCCGCATCCGCCCGCACGGCCCGCGCCCGGTGCACCGTGCCGGGAACGAGGGCGTCGAGGGTGACGGTGAGGTCGATCGCCGGGTTGAGGGTCAGGGTCGCGATCACGGGGCGTCCCCGTCGAGGGCGCGCACGGCCGCCGCGTCCTCGAGCTCGCAGGCCCGCGCCGCCAGGGCCTTCAGCGCCCGCCACTCGCTCTCCCGCAGCCGCGCCTTCACGCCCGGCACGTCGCGCGGGGTCATCGACAACTCGTCGACGCCGAGCCCGGCGAGCAGGCCCGCCCCGAAGGGATCGCCCGCGATGCCGCCGCACACGCCCACGAAGCGCCCGTACCGGGCCGCGCCCTCGCAGGTCATGCGGATCAGCCGCAGCACGGCGGGGTGCAGGCTGTCGGCCTCGGCGGCGAGGTCGGGATTCTGCCGGTCGATGGCCAGCGCGTACTGGGTGAGGTCGTTGGTGCCGATCGAGAAGAAGTCGCAGATCCGCGCCAGCGCGTCCGCCTGGATGGCGGCGGCCGGCACCTCGATCATGATCCCGAGCGGCAGCGGCGGGGCGCCGATCTCGGCCCGGATCCGCTCGCAGACCTCGCGCAGGCGCACCACCTCCGGCACCGAGGTGATCATCGGCATCATGATCGAGAGGGGCGCGTCCTTGCCCCCCGGCGCGCCCGGGGGCAGGCCGTCCTTCGCGGCGCGGTAGAGCGCGCGCAGCTGCGGCTCCATCAGGTCGGGCCGGCGCAGGAGCAGGCGCGCGCCGCGCACGCCGAGGAACGGGTTCTCCTCGCGGGGCAGGTCGAGATGGGCCACCTGCTTGTCGCCGCCGATGTCGAGGGTGCGCACGATCAGCGGCCGCCCGTCGAGGGCGCGCAGCATCGCCCGGTAGGTCTCGTACTGCTCGTCCTCGCTCGGGCTGTCGCCGCGCTCCAGGAACAGGAACTCGGTGCGCATCAGGCCGACGCCCTCGGCGCCCTGATCGAGGGCGAAGGGCACCTGCTCGGGCGTGTTGACGTTGGCGCCGATCGCCACCGCGTGCCCGTCGCGGGTGCGGGCCGGCAGCGCGCGGGCCCGCGCCGCCTCGGCGGCCCGGGCGCGCTCGCCCTCGCGGAAGGCGGCGGCGGCGTCCCGGTCGGCCGCGTCGGGATCGACGTAGAGGCGCCCCGTCGTGCCGTCGAGGATCGCCGTCGTGCCGTTCGCGAGCGCCAGCAGGCCCGCGCCGCCCGCCACCACGGCCGGGATTCCGAGGGTGCGCGCCAGGATCGCCGTGTGCGAGGTCGGCCCGCCCTGCGCGGTGGCGAGCCCGATCACCCGGGCGGGGTCGAGGCCCGCCGTGTCCGAGGGGGCGAGGTCCGGCGCGACCAGGATGCAGGGCGTCTCGGGCAGCACCTGCGCGCTGCGCAGCGACGGGTCGATCGCCGCCAGCACCCGGCGCCCGACGTCGCGCAGGTCGGCCGCGCGGGCCGCCAGGACCGGGTTGCCCAGGGCCGAGAGCTGCCCCGCCATCCGCTCCACCGCCGCGTGCCACGCATAGGCGACGCCGTGGCCCTCCACCATGAGCTGGCAGACCAGCGTGACGAGGTCGGTATCCGCGATGAGGTCGCGCTGCGCCCGGAAGATGTTCGCGTCCGCCTTGCCCAGGCGCCGCTCGGCGTCGTCCGCGAGCGCGGTGAGCTGGCCGGCGGTGGCGGCGAGCGCCGCGTGGAGGCGGTCCCCGCCCCGCGCCAGGGGCTCGGGATTGTCCGGCACCTGGATCTCGGCCGGGGCGAGGACGTGGACGGGCCCGATCGCCAGACCGGGGCTCGCCGGCAGGCCCGCCAGGGTGAGGGGCGCGCCCGCCGGGTTCCAGCCGCGCACCGGGCCGGCGGCGCGCGCAGCGGCGTCCGCGGCGCGCCGGGCGGCCGCCTTCTCGCCCTCGCTGAGGCCGGTGACCGCGGCGCAGATCCGAGCGAGCGATCCCGCCTCGTCCTCGCCCTCGGCCGAGATCACCACCGCGTCGCCGCAGCGCAGGCCGAGCTGGAGCAGGCCGATCAGGTTGCGGGCATCCGCCACCTGCCCGCCGTGGCGCACCTGGATCCGCGCCGGGCAGGACCGGGCCACCTCGACCCAGCGGGCGGCCGGACGGGCGTGAAGGCCGCTCGGGTAATCCACGACCCAGTCGAAGCGCTGGCGCAGGTCCGCCACCGGTCCGGCGCCCGCCGCGGGCGCCGCCTCGGCGGTGAGCGCCGCGGCGATCTCCTCCTGCCGGTCGGTGACGCGCAGGCGGGCGAGGAGCGCCTCGTCCTGGATCAGGCGGGTGAGGCGGCGCAGGATCCCGAGATGGGTGTCGGACTGGGCGGCGATCGCCACCACGAGGTGGGCCTCCTGCCCCGCGTGCCACGCCACCCCGCCGGGCACTTGCAGCACCGCGAGCCCGCTCTCGCGCACGAGGTGGCGGTCCTCCACCATGCCGTGCGGGATGACGACGCCCGCGCCCAGATAGGTGTTCGCCACGCCCTCGCGCCGCAGCATGCTGTCGCCGTAGCCCGGATCGATGCAGCCCGCCGCCGCCAGGAGCTGGGCGGCCTCGCGGATGGCCGCCTCCTTGCTCGCGGGGGCGGCCCCGAGGCGGATCAGCAAGCGCGGCGAGAAGGTCGGCGTCTGCGCCAGCATGGCGTCTCTCCCGTTCGGCGGGCCGGAGTCCCGGCACCGTCCCAAACCTCGTTGTTTCCACCGTTGAAAACGTTTTCAGAGATGTTGTCAATCGGACGGCGCCTGACCCCGCTTGCGGACCTCCGGCTGCGATGCGAGAATGAACCGTGTGGTTGTGGTAACGTTTTCACTCGCATGACGGTTGGGATCCGCGACGTGGCCCGGGTGGCCGGCGTGTCGATCGCCACCGTGTCCCGCGCCCTCGGCGGCGGGCCGGTGAGCGAGGCTCTGCGCGCGCAGGTGGAGGCGGCGGTGCGCGCCACGGGGTACCGGCCGAATCTCTCGGCGCGGCGCCTGCGCTCGCAGGCCACGCGGACGGTCGGGCTGATCGTGGCGGATATCCGCAACCCCTTCTTCACGGCCGTGAGCCGCGCGGTGGAGGATGCGGCCTACCGGGCGGGGTTGCGCGTGATCCTCTGCAACACGGACGAGGATCCGGAGCGGGAGGCGATGTACCTGCGCCTGATGCAGGAGGAGCGGGTGACGGGCGTGATCTTCGCGCCGACCCGCACCACGGCCGCCACCCTGGCGGAGGCGGATCCCGGCTTCCCGGTGGTGCTGATCGACCGCGCCGGCCCGGCGGGGCGCTACGACGGCGTGGTGCTCGACAACGCGGCCGCCTCCGCCGCCCTCGTCGACCACCTCGTGGCGCGGGGCTACACGCGGATCGGCGGCCTGATCGGCTCCACGAGTTCCACCGCGGCGGAGCGGCGGGCGGGCTACGAGGCCGCGCTGGAGCGGCACGGGCTGGTCCCGGCCGTGCGGGCGGTGAGGCCGAACGCGGCGGCGGCCGAGGCGGCGGCGGCGGACTGGCTCGCTGAGGCCGGCCGCCCCGAGGCGCTGGTGGTCTCGAACGGCCTCCTGATGATCGGGGCGCTGCGGGCCGCCCGCGCCCTCTCGCTGGCCCTGCCCGGGGACCTGGCGCTCGCGGGCTTCGACAACGAGCCCTGGACGGACCTCGTCGAGCCCGGCCTCACGGTGATCGAGCAGCCGGTGGACGCGATCGGCGCGCAGGCCATGACCCTGCTGTTCGACCGCCTGAAAGAGCCCGACCGGCCGACGCGGACGGTCCTGCTCGGCGGGCGCCTCGTGGTGCGCGGCTCGACGGAGCGAAGGGCCTCCTGACCTAATGTACGCCGGCTCTGCGTCCCACTTACCCTAACATTTCCTGCGACGATCCGGCGGCCGTTCCGGCGGACCTTCTGTCAGCACAGAGCGGAGGCACCCGCCGGAAGTCATTCGACTTCCTCGATTTTGCTGCGCTGCCGCGGCGCACCCAGGTGGACCGCAGCAGCGCCCGCTCTAGGCGCCTCGGATGAGCCGATCGGGTGAGAACGGGAAAATCTCCCGCAATCTGCGGCGATCTGTTGTTCGATCCCGTACATACCTGCCGGTTTAAAAAAAATTACTATTATTTAACGCATCTAAGCAATAATGTAAGGAAAGGCGTCCTTCTCATCCGGAGAAGGTCTCTAAGTCATGTGGGGGATTTTAGGTATGTTGAAGACGATTAAGGGACGCCTGGTCTGCTGTCTGGCTGTCCTCATCAGCCTCCTCCTCGTGACGACCGCGGCGGGCTTATTCTCCCTGTCATCGAGCCATGCGAGCCTCAAGACCGTGTACGAGGATCGCGTGATCTGCCTCAGCCAGTTCATCAGCATCCGCAATCTCTATGACGCGATCATCGATACGTCGCGCTCGGTGCCGGAGAACCAGCTCACGCCACAGCAGGCGGCGGTGAAGATCGATGCCCTCGGGCGCGACATCCAGAAGACCTGGTCAGACTACCTGTCGACCTACATTACGGCCGACGAGAAGCGCCTCGCCGATGAGGTCCAGGCCAGGATCGATGCGAACGGCCGGGTGATCTCGAACGTCGTCCAGATGCTGCGGATGGACGCGCCGGATGCGTCCGCTGCCGCGCGTCGCTCCCTCGACGAGATGATGAAGCCGACGAACGCGGCGCTCACGCGGCTGTCGGACTACCAGCTCGGCGAGACCCGCAGCACCTACGAGGCTGCCCAGCGCTTCGCCGCCTGGGCCAAGGTGGTGCTGAGCGCCTGCCTCGCGCTCGCCGTGGCCACGAGTGCCTTCGGCCTCCTCACGGTGCTGGTCGGCGTCACCCGCCCGCTCCTCGCCACCACCGCGACGATGACGCGGCTCGCGGGCGGCGACCTCGCGGTGACGATCCCCGGGACCGCGCGCCGCGACGAGATCGGCGCCATGGTCCGCGCCGTCCAGGTGTTCAAGGACGCGATGATCGCCAAGCGCGAGGCGGACGAAGCCGGCGCGATCGAGAATGCCGCCAAGATGCGGCGCGCCCAGGCGGTCGACGCCCTGACCCGCCAGTTCGAGGCGCAGGTCTCCGCGCTCACGCAGGGCCTCTCGGCCGCCTCGACCGAGATGGAGGCCACCGCCCGCTCCATGACCGAGACCGCCTCCGTGACGACCGAGCACGCCGTCTCGGTCGCCTCGGCGGCCGAGCAGGCCTCCGCCAACGTGCAGACCGTGGCGGCGGCGAGCGAGGAGATGGCGGCCTCGATCCAGGAGATCGCCGGACAGGTCTCCCGCTCCTCGGCCATGGCCGAGCGCGCCGCGGGCGACGCGGAGCGGACCGACGCCATGATCCGGCAGCTCTCGACCTCGGCGGAACGGATCGGGGACGTGGTGGCGCTCATCACCAGCATCGCCGCTCAGACGAACCTGCTGGCGCTCAACGCCACGATCGAGGCCGCGCGCGCCGGCGAGGCCGGCCGCGGCTTCGCCGTGGTGGCGAGCGAGGTGAAGACGCTGGCGGCGCAGACCGCCAAGGCGACCGAGACGATCTCGGGCCAGATCGCTTCCATCCAGGGCGAGACGCGCGAGGCGGTCGGGGCGATCCAGGCGATCGGCCAGACGATCGCCGAGCTGCGCGGCATCTCGGTCGGCGTCGCGGCGGCGATGGAGGAGCAGGGCGCGGCCACCCAGGAGATCGTCCGCAACGTCACCCAGGCCGCGCAGGGCACCCAGTCGGTGACCGCGAGCATCGTCCAGGTCAAGGACGGAGCCGGCATCACGGGGGCGGCCTCCGCCCAGGTGCTGGGCGCCGCCCAGGAGCTCGCCGGGCATGCCGGCCGCCTCGAAGGGGAGGTGGCGCAGTTCCTGACCTCGGTCCGGGCGGCCTGAGGAGGCTTCGCAGTGCGCGGCTCAGCGGGTCTGATACCAGCGGCCATTTTCGATGACCGCTGGTTCCGTTCTCGAATTTTCGCCAAGCCTCTGGCTTGGCATCGAAAATTCGAGATGGTCAACGGCCCGATGCGTCAGCATCCTGGACCGCTGGTATAAGGACATCAAGGAAGCGGCGCGCTTCTGCGCTTCCCGATCTGCCGCGCGTTAGTGGGATCAGAAGCGGTTCCACGCCCCCGCGCAAGCAAGCGTCCACGACCTGTCGATCCGCGACCGTCCGATCGCGAGACGCAGGCGCGTACCGGGACGTACATTGAAGAAGACGCACCGGTGTAACTTAACCGCTGAGATCCCGAGGCGACTTGGATCGTCTCCGGAAATTTTGATAATTGTCCAATTTCCGGATTTGCTTTCTGTCTCTTCGCCAAGGAAATCTGCCGAAATTTCTTGAATTTCGTCCAAGTAACCGACGTTCGCATCTGCCAGCCGGCATTGGCTGATGCGAGTGATTTGGTTAACAAAGCATTGGCCACCTGCGCGGGCATATTGTATCGAGATCAATAAGCAGAAGATGAAAATTGACACCTTCATGACAAACTATCTCCATTTTTGATCATTACGATCGATTGTCTTGTATATTCAGCGGATCACACTACCAAATCTACTAGAAACACCTTACGTTATGTGATTAGAGTTGCGCAACCAGGTTGTCTGCAGCTTTCGGTTCGGTTACGCCTTGGGTGACGCCGGATCACACGATCCGACGCCCACGGGCCCGCGCGGGCGGGCCATACTCGCCCGGAGAGGCCCAGGACATCCGGCGCGCGACGCCAGAACCCTGGGCGGGAGGAGACCAGACCCATGGCGGTGGATCCGCGACGCAACAGCCGGCGGCTCTTCGAGGGGCCGGACCGGGCCGTGGCCCGCTCCATGATGAAGGCCATCGGCGAGACCGACGAGAGCCTCGCGCGGCCCCAGATCGGCATCGCGCATTGCTGGATCGGCACGATGCCCTGCAACTGGAACCACCGGGACCTCGCCGCCCTGGTGGCGCAGGGGGTGCGCGAGGCGGGCGGCACGCCGCTGGAGGTGAACACCGTCGCGATCAACGACGCCATCACCACCGGCACCGAGGGCATGAAGACCTCGCTGATCAGCCGCGAGGTCATCGCCGATTCCGTCGAACTCGTCGCGCGCGGGCACATGTTCGACGGGCTCGTGACGATCTCGGGCTGCGACAAGACCATCCCGGCCATGGCGATGGTGCTCGGACGCCTGAACATCCCCGGCACGATGCTGTATGGCGGCTCGATCGCGTCCGGCCGCTGCCGGAGCGAGAGCGGCGTGTTCGCCGGCCGCAACCTCACCGTCCAGGACGTCTACGAGGCGGTCGGCGCCTACAACGCGGGGCGGATCACGGCGGAGGAGTTCCGCGACGTCGAGGACCACGCCTGCCCGGGCGCCGGGGCCTGCGGCGGCCAGTTCACCGCCAACACCATGGCCACGGCCTACCAGATGCTCGGCATCTCGGCGATGGGATGGAACGACATCCCGGCCGGGCACGCCGACAAGGCGGCGGCGGCGCTCCAGTGCGGGCGGCTCGCCGTGGACCTCGTGCGGAGCGGGCTGACCCCGCGCGCGATCGTGACGCGGGAGAGCTTCGAGAACGCCATCACGGGCGTGATGGCGACCGGCGGATCGAGCAACGCGGTGCTGCACCTCCTCGCCACGGCCTGGGAGTTCGGCATCCCGCTCGACATCGACGATTTCGACCGCATCTCCCGCCGCACCCCCGTCCTCGCCGACCTGCGCCCCTGGGGACGCTACACGGCGCCGGAGATGCACGCGGCGGGCGGCATGGCGGTGGTCGGCAAGCGCCTGATGGCGGCCGGGCTCCTGCATCCCGCGACGCGGACGGTGACCGGGCGCAGCCTCGGGGAGGAGATCGCCCGGGCGCCCGAGCCGGCGGGACAGACCGTCATCGTCTCCGCCGACGCGCCCCTGAAGAGCGAGGGCGGCCTCGTCATCCTGCGCGGCAATCTCGCGCCAGGGGGCGCCGTCATGAAGGTGTCCGGCCAGACCAAGCGGCTGCATCGCGGGCCCGCCCGGGTCTTCGAGACCGAGGAGGACGCCTTCGCGGCGATCAAGGACGGGAGGATCGTGCCGAACGACGTGATGGTGCTGCGCAACGAGGGGCCGCGGGGCGGTCCGGGCATGCGCGAGATGCAGCTGGTGACCGGCGCGCTCCAGGGCGCGGGGCTCGGCGCAGAGGTGGCGCTGCTCACGGACGGCCGCTTCTCCGGCGCGACGCGGGGCTTCGTGATCGGCCACGTGGTGCCCGAGGCGTTCGACGGCGGGCCGATCGCGGCGGTTCGCGACGGCGACGCCGTGACGATCGACGTCGACCGGCGGCGGCTCGACGTGGCGCTCGCCGACGACGTGATCGCCCAGCGCCTCGCCGCCCGGACGCCGCCTCGGCCCACCTACACGCGCGGGGTCCTGGGGAAATACGCGCGGCTCGTCTCCGACGCCTCGCGCGGGGCGGTGACGGATTGGGATGAGCCGGAGGGTGGCGGGAGCATCTCCCGCTGAAGGTGGATGCGAGTTCGGGCCAGGACATGCGACACAATCAAAGATCCGGGGTCCGAACCCGCTCAGCTCGACCGTCCGAAGGGCTGCTCAGGGTCGAGGCGGGCTTCGGCGCTCCGGCGGCCGGACGTTGAAGATGGTCGCAGATGGTCCATGTCGACCCGCCAGCGGTCGCGAGAGCGCCGCTTGTCGAGGCGCGGCGGTGGTGACCCGCGTCGAGCAGGACGACACCGCGCGGGCCGTCACGGGTCTGGCCCTTCGCTTCACCGCACGCATGCGCGCCGCCGGGAAGGGCAAGACCGTAGCCCATGACAAGACCGTCGCCCATGGTCAGGACGCCGGTGCCGACATCGTCGCCCGGATCACGCAGGCACGGACCTGCGCCGCTCCTGCCATCGCAACGTCCGCCTCGGGATTGGACGCCGACATCGCTGCCGTCCGGGCTGCTCTGACGGAGCCCGGGAGGAGCGGCCAGGCCGAAGCCCAGATCAATCGGCTCAAGCTCATCAAGCACCAATGCTGCGGACGGGCAGGCCTCGACCGCCTCACGCGTCGAATGAGTCTTGCCGCCTGATCCACGAACAATGAGCAAGAACCACCGAACCTATACTGCTGGCGAATTCCGGTCTGCCAGTTCGTTCCGTCGCCGGAAGCACGGCCGGTGACCAGCTTCCGCCCCGTGTCTCAACGGCTTCGGACGGGCCTCCTGGGTGCCAGCAGAAATCGCCAGCAGTATCGAAAACCGGGCGATCCCACCGCGCCTCAGGCCGGGGCCGCTGCCGGGACGACGATGCGGCGCAAGGCCTCCGACACGTCCTCCCATCGACCCAGGGGAGCGCGCCCGCCCACGTAGGTGTCGGGCCGCAGCAGGTAGAGGGCTGGGGCCGAGATGCCGTAACGCCCATGCAGGATGTGCAGTGCGTCGAGCAGGAGTCCGGGATGTCCCGCGAGCGCGGCCGGAACCCGGGCGGAGGCGATCACGGGGTACACGGCGAGGCGCTCACCGAAGCACGCCGCGGCCCGCGCCGCGACCTGGGCGAGCGCCGCACCGTCCTCCCGTTTCCCTTCGCCCCCGAACAGCAACAGGCTCCAGCGCTCGCCCGCGGTCACGCGCGCCAGCGTGGTGGTGGCGAGATCCGAGGCCCGCACCACATCGGCGTCGAGCACCCGCTCACCCGGCTTCGGCCCGCGTGCGCCTCCGAGGTCGATGTTGAATTCCGAGTCGGGGTAGGAGATCGACAGCTCCTCGAGCGTGTCGCGCATGAACTCCTGGACGCGCTCGCTGCGGATCAGGAACGGGCCGAGCACGCGGGCCGCGCGCTGGCGGATCTCGCTCGGGTGCAGCACGCCACGGTAGGCGAAGTCGGTGCCCCGGATCAGCCCCGCGGCCACCGGCAGCCGCTCGGCCGAGTAGCTGTCCAGCACGCCCTCGGCGAGTTCGCCCCGGATCACCCCGGCGAGCTTCCAGCCGAGGTTGAAGGCATCCTGGATGCCCGTGTTCATGCCCTGGCCGCCGATCGGCACGTGCACGTGCGCCGCGTCGCCCGCGATGAAGGCGCGGCCCTTCCGGAACGTGGCGGCGTAGCGGTGGGAGGTGCGGTAGCGGGCGAGCCAGACGGGATCCGAGAGCCGCGCCTCGAAGCCGGACAACCCGACGAGGTGGTGCTGGATCTCCTCGAGCGTAGGCTGCTCGCTCACGGCCTCCACCGCGCCGAGGTGCCGGCCCGCCTCCTCCGCCCCGTCGGCGCTCGCGTCGGGCAGGGAGATGAAGATGCGGACGCAATCCGGCATCTCGATCACCATCATGTAGCCGTCGGCGGTCAGGAACAGGTAGGAGCGGCCCCGCGGAAGCGCCCATTCGATCCGGCAGTCGGCCTGGATGAACTGCTCGCCCGCGTAGCGCTCGCCCTCGAACGCAATGCCCAGCGTCCGGCGCACCAGCGAGTTCGAGCCCTCCGCTCCGACCACGTAGGAGAATCGGGCCGTCTCGGGGGCCCGGTTCGCCCCGGCCAGGGTCACGGTGGCACCGGCCTCGTCGAGGGCGAGCGCCTGCGCCTCGACCGCCCACTCCACCGCGACGCCGCGCTCGCGCAGGAGGGCGAGGAGGCCGTGCTGGGTGCGGTTCTGGCCGATGATCAGGGGGTGGGGATAGGGGCTGTCGATGCCGGCGAGGTTCCAACTGCCGACGTGCTTGCCGTAGGCGTGAACAACGACCTCGGTGAGGGGCCGCGCCTCGGCAGCGAGGCGCTCCATGACCCCGACCCGGCCCAGCATCTCCTGCGTGCGCACGTGGAGGATGAGGGCCTTGCTGACCTCGCGGATGGCCGGGGCCTTGTCGACGATGCGGGGCATCACGCCGCGACGGGCCAGCTCGTTGGCGAGCGTGAGGCCGACGGGACCTGCGCCGATGATGAGAACCTCGTGCGTGGGCATAGGTCTCTCCTCCTGATGGCGGCCGACGACGGCGATAAGCGTCGAAAGTGATCGGCCAATCACTTTGACTTCGTCGGTGACACGGCGCTGAATGACCCCTTCCGGACGCGGAAAGCGGCCATCGTGAATGTCCGCTCACCGACATTCTCCCGACACGCGGCGAGCCGAATTCCCCAAGTCACTGCCTGGATTGGACCTCGCCGTACCTCTCGCGGCGCCGCCGATTCAACTTATACACTATGAGCCGGTAATCTTGCTACTGATTCGTTTGAAAGCGATTTTTGCTGATTTAAATCCGCTATTGCGATCATTCTACGTAAGGTAAGAGTGGATGATCTCGATCAACTCCTCCGCTGCATCCTCGCGGGTCTCCTCCGGCAGATCCACGCGCGGGATCAGGTACTCGCGCACATGCTCCTCCAGGATCTCGGCCATCAAGCCGCTCATGGCCCCCCGCGCCGCCGTGATGCGCTGCAACAGGTCCGAGCAGCTGGCCTCGCCCTGCAGCGCCCGCTCGATCGCGTCCACCTGCCCGCGCAGCCGCCGCACCCGGTTCACCAAGCCGCGCGTGTCACGCAGCACGTGCGCCGCCGCATGCGGCAGAGGCGGGGGCTGCGGCGCATCATCCTTCTCAGACACGGGAGCCTCTCCTCGCCGGTAGCTTTCTTGAATCATTCCAATAAGGGTTCTTGACACCCGTCCTCAGTCCCACCATACCCCACGCCGTATCCGGTGACAGCCGGGTTCGAAGTCAGCTCTACGGAACCGATGAACCCTCGATCTAGACCCTTGTCCCACGTTCGCCACGGTGGCTGCACGTTCGGTGCGGCCAGCGGCCAGCGTGGGACTCTTGGCTTGAGGGGGAGCGGAACCGCTCGCCAGCACCCGACGCGCTAAGCCGGCAAGGATAGATCCCGCCGGCGCAGCGTGTCCGCCGGCCGGTTCAGCCCTCCTCTCAGGTCGCGACAGCACCCGACCCACGCAGAGGAGGCGGCCATGGCCCTCGCTCAAACCCTCGCCCTTGCCGGCGTTCTGCCCTTCGGGCTGCTGCGTGGCGTGAGCCCCGCAGCCCGGCTCCGCACCACGGCAGCCGCTCCGACCTTGCCCACCACGATCTCCTCTCAGGTGACCGGGAAGCGTGGCAGGGAGCAGCTCGCTCGCGCGTGGCATCAGGACGAGGCGGGCCGCCTCGTCTGCACCTGGCACCTCGTCTCGCAGTGATCGCGTAGGGTCACAATACCACCCTGGGTATTGTGCGCCATCTCTCACGTCGGGAGAGGATGGTGACGGCTCACCCGCAACCCTCTTCCGCGGAGCCTCCCAGTCGTCGGCACGACCGGGGCGCTCTTCGGACCGGTCCATTTGCGAATCGACCCAACCGAAGGAGGCCCGCCATGCTGGCCCTGGCGGCCTCCCCCGCACGCGCCTCATGCGACCTCGCCGTCGTCGCTCATCCCACCCCGACCCGCCTGCGCGCAGAGCCTCATGGTCGCGATGCCCGGGATGCGTGCCGTGCGGGCTCATCCGCGCGGCGCGTGCCTCGCCCTCACCAACGCCGTCCTGGAGGCCCTGCACATGGCCGACCTGGCCGCGGCCATCCTGCGCGACGCGCTGCGAGCCCTCCGTGGCGCTCCTTCGAAGCGGTCGAGTATGCCGCCCTGGACTGGGTCGATGGGTCCAACCATCGCCGCCTGCTCACGTCGACGACCGGGCCCTGGCCGCCCGACCCCGGGCAGACAGTCTCCGACACATCGGCGGTTCAGTCCCGACCGGTTCGGCTGGCACCGCGTCGCGTGCACGCCACAGGCCGCGGCGATCGATTTGCTGCCCGCCGATAAAGCTGGATTGGACCTCGACAGTAAACCGGATCCACCTCTTACATGCCGGGGATTGGTCCGATGGACACGAGAAGCCACATGAGGGAGCCGCGTCATGCTGGTGCGCTCGATGATCGTCTCTGTTGCCCTGGCCGCTGCCCCGGCCGCGCACGCGCACGGCATTGCCGGGAACCGGCTCTTTCCCGGTACGATCACTTTCGATGATCCAGCAGTGGCGGACGAGCTGCAAATCTGGACTGTTGGTGCGCGGCACTCTTCAGATAACCTGCCGAGCTTCGTGGTGCACGATCAGGCGATTTACGGGTCGTTCCAACGCCTGCTCACCGACGAACTGGCCCTTGGCATCAACAGTGGCGGCATCTACCGCAGCGGTGGCAGCCAGCCGCCGCGCGCAGGCTTTGACAGGACGAGCCTTTCTATGAAGCAGCTTGTCTTCAAGGACGAGTTGCACGAAACCCTGATATCAGCATCGCTGAGTTGGGGCATTGGTGGATCAGGGTCGCAACGCGTCGGCGCAAGTGCTTCCAACTCGCTGTCCCCGGCGATCAGCTTCGGCAAAGGCTTCGGTGATCTGCCCGATAGCCTGAGTTGGCTTCGGCCGTTCGCGGTGACCGGCGCTGTCGCCTTCGAAGTACCCATAGGCCCCCGGTCGCGCACCATCGGTGATAACCCGATTGCCGGTAAGATCGGCACCGTGGCGAGCGCCGACGTGCCGACGCTGCATTGGGGCTTTGCCGTCGAATATAGCCCGC
Source organism: Methylobacterium sp. JK268 (assembly GCF_054052225.1). Taxonomy (NCBI): domain Bacteria; kingdom Pseudomonadati; phylum Pseudomonadota; class Alphaproteobacteria; order Hyphomicrobiales; family Methylobacteriaceae; genus Methylobacterium; species Methylobacterium sp. JK268. The sequence continues at coordinate 403,178 of NZ_JBSVZN010000001.1, forward strand.
TCTACCTGACGGACCGGTTCACACCCGGGCAACTCCCTAAAAGTGAGCCACTCCACCAGTTCGTGCCGCTGGTGGAGTTCGCCTTCGACACACCGCGAGGGCAGAAGACGGCGGCTACGATGAATCCGGGCTTGGCTTATGTTGCGGACGTCTGGCAGGTCTCAGCCGAGGCAGTTGTCCCGCTCAACAGTCAAGGCGGACGTGGTCTTGGTTTCCGCACTGAGATCCTAATCTTCCTAGACGATTTTGCTCCGTCAATCTTCGGAAAGCCGCTGCTCTCGCGCTGACCGCGCATTCTTACTGCCAGGGTCGGAAAATTCCGTAATCTTGCTTCCTTTGAAATGAATGGGGAGAATGTGTTATGAAGTTTTTTATGAACCTTATAAAAGAATAGGTATCGACACGCTCTCCTCTCACATGAGTATTTGTGCTGATTCGCTCTTCCCCGCTGTCTCTCCGGGTGGCATGGTTCGGGTGAACGGATCACGTCGAAGGCGCGCCGGTATCAAAGGAGCACATAGAGGGCGCGGCCGTACAATTTGTAGATAAAGGAAACATTATTTATTCGGCGCTTCGCAATGGATTGATCCGCGACCTGCTACTTTTCAACTTTTTTCACCTAATATTCATATTGAATGAGACCGAAATTCTTTGAGAGTTTACTTATTTAAACGTCCAAACAAAAGTCTTGCCTCGAAGAAAAAGGCTACTCATCACTCAAGTTCTCGGCACGGAGCCGGTACTGCGCCCTCAAGCACGGTCCTCGCAATCGGCTTCGAGGACAGATGATCGTAAGGGTTGACGGGCGCAAGCAAATCTCCCAGCGATTTCACCGCCGGATCTCGCTCCAAAGCGATCTCGCAGTCAAGGGCGCGGATAAACCGCGCCCGGCTGTGTTCAAGCTCGCGTCCTAGCCCGGTGTCCGGAGTGAGCAGGCTTATGTGGGGCGGATCATCGCTAACGATGTAGTCAATCCCGCAAACGAGGCGACCAAGATCACGCGATGCGCCAAGCCAGTAGCAGATTTGCACGCGCTCGAACGGCTCGCCGGGGCGGCGCTCGGCTCGGAATTGAGCCACTTTGAAGGCCCCAGGCCGTGCGCGCTCGGCAGAGGCGAGTACCTGCGCGACGGTGAGAAATTCCGCCATTCGCCGGCTCCGCACGAGACTGATTGCTCGTGCGGGAGACGGCACAAACGGACGTGCGGAAAGATCGATCGGCAGGAGCACCAAGAGCCCACCCAGAACCGCCGCAGCCTTGGAGACCATGCGACCCGAACCGAGAAGGGGCTGCCGCCCTGTGTCCCGGAGCCCGTGACGGCCATCGTCGGAACCCGTCGGCGGGGGCGGTCCGGCGGCCGCAGATCGCTCACCGTTGCATTCGTTCATGCGCCCTCCGGTCAAGGTCCCGTATAACCCAAGGCTGCCGCTGCCATGCGGAGGCGCGCGCGCGAGACCGCGAAGCGTTCGGTCAGCGTCTCCCGATGTTCGGCTTTCGCGGTCTCCGGATCGATGCAGTCCTCGATCTCCGAGAGCGCGATGAGAATCGCATCGAGGTTTGCACTCTGCGCGACGGCTTCGAGGTGCTCGTCGTAGCTCTCAAATTCCGGCTTACGGCTCAGCAGGAAGACGATCTCGACGACGGCCTTGGAGAAGCCAGCCTGGAACAGATCGCTGACCGTGGTGGGCGTGTCCTCAAGGACGTCGTGGAGCCAGGCGGCTTGCATCGTCCGCTCCGGATCGATGCTGAGACCCTGCGCCTGCGCGTGACGCGCCCGCCCCTCCGCTGCATGGGCCACCCGCTCAAGATGCTCGATAAACGGCGCGTCAGTCTCGTCGACCTGGCCGGCATGTTGGATCCTGGCGAAAGCCTTCGCGTCGGCGCTGGTCATCATCGCTGGCCGTCCCGTGACTGGACAGATCCGTCACCGCAGAGAGACCACTGACGTCTCCCACATTCAACGCAGTCTCGCCGCGCCTCGACCAGGGGGCCGTGCATGGTGAAGGCGCGGCCTGGAGGCTGGCGCGGCGTTGCCGTCTCAGCGGCGATCATCGAGCGGAGCATCGTGCCTCCGCGGCAGCTTTCGCCGTTCCGAGGGACTGCTGCCTCGTCGCGATGCGAGCGGCCACCCGATCCGAGAGACGTAGGGGTAAATCGAGGGGAGAACAAGGAGGGTGAGCAGCGTCGCCGAGATCAGGCCGCCGATCACCACGGTCGCGAGGGGCCGCTGCACCTCGGCGCCCGCGCTCGTCGAGAGCGCCATCGGCAGGAAGCCCAGCGTCGCCACGAGTGCCGTCATCATCACGGGCCGCAGCCGCATCTCGGCGGCCCGCATCGCGGCCTCCTTCGGATCGACGCCGCCCTCCTCGATCGTGCGGATATAGCTCGTCAGCACCACGCCGTTCAGCACCGCGATGCCGAAGGTGGCGATGAAGCCGATCGCTGCTGAGATGGAGAAGGGCATCCCGCACAGGGTCAGCGCCACGATGCCGCCCGTCGCCGCCACCGGCACGTTCAGGAAGATCAGCCCGGCGAGCCGCAGGTCGCCGAACATCGCGACGAGCAGCATCAGGATCGCCGCCATCACCGCCGGGACCACCACGGACAGGCGGGCGGTGGCCTCCTGCAGGTTCTGGAACTGGCCGCTCCATTCGAGGGAATAGCGCGGCGGCAGCTTGACCTGATCCTTCACGGCCGCCTGGGCCGCCGCGACGAAGCCCTGCACGTCCCGTCCCCGCACATTCGCCTGCACCGAGATCCGCCGCTGCAGGCGGTCGCGGCTGATCTGGGCGGGCCCCAACGTCACCCCGACCTTCGCCACGAGCGAGAGCGGGACCATCGTCCGGCCGGAGCGCCCGACCGGGAGGTCACGGATATGCTCCAGGTCAGAGCGGTCCGCGGCAGCGAGCCGCACCACGATGTCGGTGATCGAATTGTCGTCGCCGTAGACCATCCCGGCGGTCCGCCCGCCGATGCTCTCGACCACGTCGAGCACGTCGCTGATGCTGACGCCGTAGCGCGCGGCCGCCGCGCGATCGACCTCGACCGAGAGGGCCGGCTGCCCGGCCTGGGCTTCCGCCTTCACGTCGGCGGCGCCCGGAATGCCCGAGACCACCCGGACGATCGCGTCCGCCCGCTCCTTGAGCACCGCGAGGTCGTCCCCGTAGAGGCTGATCGCCACGTCGCCGCGCACGCCCTCGAGCAGATCATCCATCCGCATCTGGATCGGCTGAGAGAAGGAGTAGGCGACCCCGGGCACCTCCTCGCGCAGCCGCTTCTCGAAAGCGGCCACCAGCCCGTTCTGCGTGTCGGCCGTCCGCCAGGTCGCGGGATCGGTGAGCGTGATGAAGCTGTCGGTCGACTCGACCCCCATCGGGTCGGTGGGGATCTCGGCGCTTCCGGTGAGCGACACCACCCGCTTCACCTCAGGGAAGTCGCGCAGCACGGATTCGATGCGGTTCACGACCTTAAGCGACGCGCCGAGGTCGATGCCCGGCAGCTTCTCGGAGGTGACGACGATCGACCCCTCGGAGAGTTTCGGCAGGAACTCGCCGCCGAGCCGGGTGGCCAGGACGCAGCTCCCGCCGAACAGCACGAGGGTGACGAGGAAGGTCAGGCCGGGCCGGCGCTCGGTCGCCGCGAGCACCGGCGTGTAGATCCGGCGGACCGCGCGCACCAGAACGGTCTCGCGCTCGCCCAATCCGGGACCCGACAGGAACACCGCGGCGAGCGCCGGCATCACCGTGAGGGTGAGGACCAGGGAGGAGGCGAGCGCCAGCATGACCGCGAGGGCCATCGGCCGGAACATCTTGCCCGCCACCCCCTCCAGCGCCAGGATCGGCACGTAGACCAGGATGATGATGGCCACCGCGAACATCACCGGACGGGCCACCTCGGCGGTGGCCGCCTGGATCACCGCCCGGGGCGGCCGGCCCGGATGCTCGCCGCGGGCCCGCAGCACGTTCTCGACCATCACCACGGCGCCGTCGACGATGAGCCCGAAATCGATCGCCCCGAGGCTCATCAGGTTGCCCGACAGGCCGAGCGCCCGCATGCCGGCGAAGGCCATCAGCATCGACAGCGGGATTGCCGTCGCCACGAGCAGCCCCGCCCGCAGGTTGCCGAGCAGCAGGAGCAGGACGACGATCACCAGGCCCGCCCCCTCGACGAGGTTGTGGGTGACCGTGTGGATCGTCCGCTCCACCAGGGCGCTGCGGTCGTAATAGGGGCGGATCTCGACCCCGGGCGGCAGTTGCGGCCGGAGGCGGTCGATGGTCTGCTTGACCCGCTCGACCACGGCGCTCGCGTTGTCGCCGTACTGCATCAGAGCGATGCCGACGACGGTCTCGCCCGCGCCGTCGTGCGAGACCGCCCCGAGGCGCACCTTCGGCGCCTCCGCCACGCCGCCGAGCGTGTCGATCGTCACCGGCACGCCGCCCGGCCCGGTGGTCACCACGATGCTGCCGAGGTCGGCCGCGCTCTTGGCGAGGCCCAGGCCCCGAATGACCTCCTGCTGGTCGTTGTGCTCGATATAGGCGCCGCCGCGCGCCGCGTTGTTGTCGGCGAGCGCGGCGAAAACCTGCGCCATGGTGACGCCGTAGCGGCGCAGCGACTCCGACGCGACCCGCACCTCGTAGGTCGGCATCTCGCCGCCGTAGATGTTCACGTCCGCGACGCCGGGCGTCAGCCGGAGCTTGGGCGCGATGGTCCATTGCAGCAGCCGCCGGAGCGCCATCGGCGAGGTGCCCGGGCCGCGCAGCTCGAACTGGTAGATCTCGCCCAACCCCGTGGCCATCGGGCCCATCTGCGGGTCGCCCACGCCCGCCGGCATCGTCGCCTTGGCCTGGGGCAGGCGCTGGAAGACCTGCGCGCGGGCCTCGGTGATCGGGACCCCGTCGTCGAAGGTGAGGTAGACGGCCGACACGCCGGTGCGGGAGGTCGAGCGCACGCTCGCGAGTCCCGGCGCGCCCGCCATCGCGTTCTCGACGGGGAAGCTCACCAGCCGCTCGACCTCGAGGGGACCGAGGCCGGGCGAAACCGTCAGCACCATCACCTGCTTGGGCGAGATGTCCGGCACCGCGTCGATCGTCAGACCTTTCAGGTTGACGAGGCCGGCCGCCGCGCCGGCGAGGGCGATGGCCAGGACGAGCCAGCGGTTGCGGATCAGGAGGGCGAACCACGCCTGCATGGCGGCCTCTAATCGGTCGAGCCGAGGAGGCTGCGCATCAGCACCGCCTTCAGGCCGAAGCTGCCCGCGGTGACCACCGTCTCGCCGGGCCGGATCCCCTCCGTGACCTCCACCCAATCCGCCCGCTGCACGCCGAGGGCGAGCTTGCGCCGCTCGAAGCGGTCGTCACCCGCGCGCACGAAGGCGATCGGACCGTCCTCCCCCTGCTGCACCGCAGCGGCCGGGATCGTGACGCCGTCCCGGTCGAGATCCGCCGCGATCTCCACCGACACGAACATGTTGGCGCGCAGCACGCCGCCCGGATTGGTGATCTCGATCCGGGCCGGCGCCGTGTTCGTGCCGGGGTCGAGGGCCGCGTTGACGGAGCGCACCTTTCCCTCGAACCGGGGATGCGACGCGATCGGCGCCTCGATCGTCGCGGCGTCGCCCGGCCGCACGCTCGCGATGTCGTAGCCGTAGAGGCTGGCCAGGACCAGGATGCGCGACGGGTCGGCGACCGTGAAGGCGTCGTGCGTGGTGTCGACCACCTCCCCCACCGTGACCGCGCTCGACGTCACCACGCCGGCGATCGGCGAAACGATGGCGCTGGTCCCCGGGGCCGCGCCCGGGTTCGGGGCGAGGCGCTCGTACTGGGCCGTGTAGAGATCGACCTGCGCCCGCGCCGATTGCGTCGCCGCGTGGGCCTTGGCGAGGGCCACCTGCCGCTGGTCGAGGTCCGCCTGCGGGATGCCCCCGATGGCGATCAGGTCCTTGCCGCGCTTGACGTTGATCTCGGCGGCCTTCTCGCTCGCCTCCGCCTCGCCGAGGCTCGCCCGCGCCGCGGCGAGCCCGTTGCGGGCGTCGAGCACGCCCGCCGCGTCCAGGGTCGCCAGCGTGTCGCCCGCGGCGACACGGTCGCCCGGCTGCACCGCGAGGCTGAGCACGCGGCCGGCCGTGCGGGGCCGCAGATGCGTCACGCGCCGCTCGTCGAAGGCCACGGTTCCCGGCACGCGGATCGGCCGGACGATGCGGCGGGTCTCGGCGGTGCCGAAGGCGAGCCCAAGGCGCTGACGGCCCTCGGCGTCGAGGGTGACGGCGTCGGCGTCGCCCGGCTGCGCCTCGGCCTGATCCTTCGCCTCCGCGGAGGTCTCCGGCGCCGCCTGCGGCGCCAGACCGAGCTGCGCCATCAGCTGCGCCACCGGCGGCGGCAGCGAGTCCCGAAAAAACCACCCGGCGGCGAGGGCGAGGGCGGCGACCAGCAGCGCGATCGGCCCGACGCGCCGCGCGGCGCCCCGGGGCGACCGCGCGGCCGCCCGTCCGCCCGCGGGGCGACCGCCGGCCGCCGCGTCCTCGCGCGCGGCCGAACCCGGTCCATCATCCTCCAGCAGCACGGCTCCTCGCATCCCCCAGATTGGATGCGTTCTAAGAAAGGGCGCGCGCGCGGCATTGCCATTAAAATCGCGTTCACATTCGTGGCAGGCCCTGGACCCGCACCGCGATCACGCGGTCAATGGCGCGGCCGGACCGCGCGGGGAGGAGCCGGCGGGGGCGGAACGTGGCGAGGCTGCTGCTGGTCGAGGACGACGACGAGACCGCGCGGGCGATCCTGGAGGATCTGCGCGGCCGCGGGCACGCGGTGCGCTGGGCCGCAACCGGCGTCGAGGGCGAGCGGGAGGCCCGCGCGGAAGCCTGGGACGCCATCATCCTGGACCGCACGCTGCCCGGCCCGGACGGGCTCTCCATCCTGCGCGGGCTGCGGCGGGAGGGGCGGCGCACGCCGGCCCTCGTGCTCAGCGCGCTCGGCGACGTCGACGAGCGGATCCGCGGGCTGCGCGCGGGCGGCGACGATTATCTCGGCAAACCCTTCGTCCTCGCCGAGCTGGCGGCGCGGATCGAGGCCCTGCTGCGTCGGCCGGCCGAACCCCGCGAGACGCTCCTGCGGGTGGGTTCCCTGGAGATCGACCTCGTGGAGGGCGTCGGCCGCCGGGGGACCCGCGACCTCGACCTGCTGCCGCGGGAGCTGAAGCTGCTGGAATACCTGATGCGGCGGCCCGGCCAGGTGGTCACGCGGGCGCTGCTGTTCGAGGAGGTCTGGCACTACCGCTTCACCCCGAAATCGAACCTGATCGACGTCCATATCGGGCGCCTGCGGCGCAAGCTCGAAGCGGCGGGCGAGCCGCCGGTGATCGAGAGCGTGCGCGGCGTCGGCTTCGTCCTGGTGGCGGATGCCTGAGCCGCGGGCAGAAGCGGGCCGGGCCGGGGGCTGGCGGGCCGCGCGCAGGCCGGTCCCTGGTCCGCGCGCCGGGTTCCCGCCCCGGATCCTGCGGATCACGGCGGTGCGCTGGACGCTCGGCATCGCCGCCTGGTCGATGATGCTCGCCCTCCTGATCTTCGCCTTCGTCTACTGGCAGACGGCGCGGGTCATGGAGGCGGACCTCGCGGAGCATCTCGGCCACGAACTGCGCTTCGCCGCCTCGGATCCGGCGCAGGTTGCGGCCCGGATCGAGACCTGGATCCACGAGGACCTGCACAACGTCCACTTCGCCGGCCTGTTCGCGTCCGATGGCGGCCGGCAGGGCGGCAACCTGGAGCGGATGCCCGTCGGCATCCCGCCCGACGGGAGCGTGCGCCGGATCGGCACGCAGGTCGTGCTCGCGGGGCGGCGGCTGCACGAGGAGCTGTGGGCGGCGGCCCTGGCGCTGCCCGACGGGCGGCGGCTCGTGATCGCGCACGACACCGACGAGATCGACCGGCTCGCCCAGACGGTGACGCGGGCCCTCGGCCTCGCGCTGGTGCCGGCGCTGGTCCTGTCGGTGGCGGGCGGCGCGGTCCTCGCCGGGCGCGGACGCCGCCGCGTCGCCACCACCGAGGCGGCGATCGAGCGGCTGCGGCGCGGTGACCTGAGCCAGCGGCTGCCCGTCGGAGAGGCGGATGACGAGTTCGACCGCCTCGCTCGGAAGGTGAATGCCCTCCTCGACGAGATCGAGCGGCTGGTGGAGGAGGTGCGCGGCGTCGGTGACGCGGTCGCCCACGACCTGCGCACTCCCCTGACGCGGCTGCGGGCGCGGCTGGAGGTCAGCCGGGACCAGGCCCGCTCGGTGGAGGAATTCCGCGAGGCCGTCGACCAAGGGCTGGGCTGGATCGACCAGACGCTCGCCATGGTCTCGGCGGTGCTGCGCATCGGCGAGATCGAGCACGGGCGCCGCCGCGAGGGGTTCGCGGATGTCGACCTGACCCGGGTCGTCGGGGAGGCGGTGGAGTTCATCGAGCCCGCCGCGGAGGACAAGGGCGTCGCGGTCCGGGTCGAGGCCGGGACGGCCTGCATCGTCCGGGGTGACCGCGACCTGCTCTTCGAGGCGCTGCTCAACCTCCTCGACAACGCCGTGAAGTTCACGCCCCCGGGGGGCCTCGTCGCGGTCGGGCTGGCGCGGCGGGACGGCGGGACGATGATCGCGGTCGAGGATTCCGGCCCCGGGATCCCGCCGGGGGAGCGCGACCGCGTCTTCCGGCGCTTCTACCGCATGAAGGCGAGCGGCCCCGCGCCCGGGAACGGGCTCGGGCTCGCCCTCGTCGCGGCGGTGGCGGATCTGCACGGCTTCCCGCTGCGGCTCGACGGGTCCGCCCTCGGCGGCTGCCGCGTCGAGCTGCGCTGCCCGGATCCGCGCGAGGCCCCGGAACCCTGACGGGTGCCCCGGGGGTGGCGCGCGGTTCAGCCGGCCGAGGGGCCGCACCAGCCCGGCAGGTAGGCGGCGTCGGCGGATTTCGCCTGCGTCATGGCCTCCTCGACCGCCTGCGGGAAGTCGTGCTCGATGAGCTTGGCCTTGACGCGCCGCCGCAGGAAATCCGCCCACAGGAACTCGCTGAAGGGCGTCGTGTCCTTGGCGAAGCCGCCGGCCCGCCGCAGCTCTCCGGCGAGGCTCCGGAAGGGATCGTCCACCAGGTCCGCGATGGCCTTCGGCACGTCCTTGAACCCGACCCGGACACCCTCGGCGTCGTAGGGATGGACCCAGGCCTTGTGGTCGCAGACCGTCCAGAACTGGTCCTTCTCGAGCTTGTGAAGATCGGCCACCACGGTCACGAGCACGTTCTCGACCCCTTCCAGCTGCAGCGCCCGCGTCAGGTGGTGGTGGTCGATGACGTAGTGGCGCTTCTTCGGGCCGAGGACGGTCGGGACCATGTGCGCGCCGAGGAACTCGCCCCTCTTATCGGGATCGTGCTCGCGCCAGCGCCGCCGCTTCTCCTCGACTTCGAGGAAACCGACCGTGATCTGCGTCGGGCGCAGCTCGGCGATCGGCACGGGTCGGAGCAGAGGTTCTCTCACCGTCATGATCGTTCATCCCGCGGGGCCGCGAGCCCCTGATCGGCCGAGCTTAGGCCGCGCAGGACCGCACCGCTACTGTGACGCCGGCAAATCTTGTCGACGGGCTCTGCGGAAGGGCCCCGCGGCCGCGCCTCAGAAATCGACGTGGAGGCGCGTGGCGAAGAAATCGGCCGGGCCGCGGTCCTTGTTGTAGGCCGGATTCTCGACGTGCTGGTAGTCGAACGAGACGGTGATCGCCTTCGCGAGGCTCAGCGCGTAATAGACCTCGACCGCGCGCTCGGACGCGTAGTTCAGGCGGCCGTCGCCGATGACGAGGCCGACGCCGCCATTGGCGAAGAAGGCGCGGTGCGAGGGCGAGATCGCGTTCATCGCGGCACCGATCCCGATCGTGTCGGTCGGGCGGTCCCAGAGCGCGCCTTTGATCGAGACGCCGCCCGAGACGCTGCGGTCGATATCCGTGAAGGACAGGCTCTCGTTGCGGCCGTCGTTCAGGCTCACCCGCGCGAACAGGCCGACGGCGTCGGTGAGCGCCTGCTCGATGTTGACGTAGCCGCCGGTCTTCCGCCGCGGGCGGCGCGTCGCCGCGGCCGCTTCGTTGATGTCGTCGAACAATCCGGCCTGCGTCAGGCCGACGACCTCCCGGAAATCCGCCGTGTTGCCGACGTTGCTGAACAGGCCGAACCGGATCTTGCCGGGCTGATCGAGGAGCGGGAGCGTGTGACGGGTCTCGAGCTCGACATTGGCGCCGCCGCGGCGCGTCACCCGCGGGTCGAGCACGTCGCTCGACGGCTCCTTCGGCACCTGCGTGTAGGCGGCCCGCAGGGCAAATTCCTTGCGGTTGTACTCGACCACCACGCCCTGCGTGTAGCCCGGCAGGTTCGCCGGAAAGTCCCAGGCCCCCGACCCCCACAGCGACCAATTCATGAAGTCGATGCGCGGGTCGTGCGCGTAGACGTTGCCGTCGAAGAAGTCGCCCAGGGCGAATTTCCCGACCACCACCGAGACGCGCTCGACGTCGCGCGTCATCGCGACCTGGTTGGGACCGTCCGGCACCGACTCGGTCTCACCGCCGAGGCCGAAGGTCTGGCGCAGATAGTAGCGGTCCGAGCGCAGCTTGGGGAAGGGCGCGCCGGCCTTCTGCGCCTCGCCGTTCACGAACCCGGCCACGCCGGTGGTGCGGCCGAGGCCGAAGCCCTGCGAGAATTCCGGGTTGTAGTAGAGTTCCGTGCTGTCGGTCAGCTTCAGGCCGAGGAAGGCCGTGGCCGTGGTGGTCTGCTGCGTCTGGTTCGGCACCAGGCTCGCCGGACCCCGGTAGGGAGCGTGGAAGCCCGGCACCCCCTGGGCGATCAGCGTCGTCTGGCCGTGGAGGGAGAAACGGTCGCTGCCGAGTTCGGCAGCGCCCCCCTCCTCGGCCTCCGGCGGAAGGACCAGTCCGCCGGGATGCCAGGACAGGCGCGCCAGCACCTGGTTCGAGGTCTCGCTCGCCCGCGTCAGGACGGGGCCGCCGGCGGCGCCCGGGATCGTGCCGAGCCCGAAGCGGGGCGTGCTGCCGTAATCCGCGTAGCGGTAGTCGATCCCGAGAGCGAGGTGCGGGCTCACGGCGAACTGCACCCCGACGCCGAGGGTGAAGCCGACCGTGACCTCGTCGCGGCGCGCGGCGCTCACGGCGCCGCCCGCGAGGTCCGGATAGGTGGCGAGGAACCGGGTGCCCGCGCCGGCGAGGCCGAGGCTCCCGTAGACAAGGAAGCGGTCGAAGGCGTAGCCGAACCGCGCCCGGAGCGTCCCCAAGGCGTCCGTCTTGCCCCGGATCAGCGCGAAGGCGGGGTCCACGCCCTCGTAGCCGAAGCCGGGCGCGCCGGAGCCGAGCGGGCGCTTCAGGTTCGCCCCGTCGAGGGTCGCCTCGACGCCGTAGAGCCACGGCCCGAACTGCCAATTGTACCCGCCGAACAGGCCGCCCACCGCCGTGGTCGCGCTCCGGCCAAGATCGCTGCGCCCGGTCGCGTCCCCGGTCCGCGACGGCAGGACCGCCCGGCCGCCGACGCTCGTCCCCGCGAAGCCGAAGGCGCCGTAGGAGCCACCCCCGCTCGCCTCGCCGCCCAGATAGGGCCCCGACCAGTCGATCCTGTCGGCCGGCTTCGGCGCCACGGCCCCCGGGAGGCCGGCATACGCCGCCGCGGCCGGCAGGCACAGGAGGATCACGCCGGCGGAGCAGATCCAGCGCCATGCCCCAGCGGAATCAGCCGCGCGATGAAGAATCTCCGCAGCGGGCGCCGCCCGCATCCAGTCCGGAACATAATTTAAAACGGTTCCAAACTGCATTCGCGAGCTCCTCAGGCCGCACTTACGCTGATTCCGGCGCCGTGAACAACCCGATGCCGTCCGCCAAGACCGTAAATGCGGCTCCGTGACGTGATCGTGTCGCCACCGCCACAGCCGCCGCCGCGCGCGCGCTGCAGGATCCGCTTCGATCGCGGATCCCGTCTCAATCCGTCGTTCTCACCGTCCAGGTCGCGTAGCGGATGCCGTCGTGCTGCAGCCGCGCGAGGACCGCGTCGATCTCGTCCGGGTCGATCGCCGTGCTCACGAGTGTGGCGATCAGCTCGACCTCGCTCTCGCTCCGGGTCTCGATCTTGACCTCGCTCACCGGGTAATGCGCCCCCTCGAGCTGTTCGACGAGCAGGTCCCGGGCCTTGGCGACCTGGTGGACATCCACGGTGACCCGGATGTCGTAGGTCGCCTCCGTCGCAGTCTCGTCGATCGGGATGCGGTTGATGGCGTTCACGAGCGGGCGCAGGAGCGTGTTGCCGGCGAGCACCGCGACCGTCACGAGCCCGGCCTCCGTCTCGAGGTCGCAGCCGCACAGGGCGCCGACGGCGGCCGAGCCCCAGAGGGTGGCGGCGGTGTTGAGGCCGCGCACGTTCATGCCCTCCTTCATGATCACGCCCGCCCCGAGGAAGCCGATGCCCGAGACCACGTAGGAGATCACCCGGACGGCGCCCTCCGCGGCCGTCATCCGCATGCCGGCATCGACGAAGGCCGCCGCGCCGACCGCGACGAGCACGTTCGTGCGCAGGCCCGCGGTCCGCTGGCGGTACTGGCGCTCCGCGCCGATCAGCGTCCCGAACACGAAGGCGGACGCCAGGCTCACGGCCGAGTTCAAAAGCTCGGGCCCGTTGAAGCTCGCGATGAAACCCATCCTCACCCTCTCTCCACCGCCGCGCCCGCTCGGCTCCGGTTGAACCGTTCGAGCACGGCAAAGCTTCGGTTTAACGGCGTCCCGTGACGCTTCGGACTCGTTCAGGCCATCATCCGCCGCGACGATGTCGCAGGTTGCCGCCCGACGCGGTTGCGCCGTCGGTCGGATCACCGGCGGGGCTCGGCAGGGAGCCGCGGCGCCGCTAGGAAAGTAGCCGGCTCACCGACAACACTCGTCCCCCGAATACGCCGGCCGCGCCCTCCGCGACCGATCGACGTTTGACTCCGGCCCTCACGCACGGCAAGCGAGGGCCGACACGCGTTGTCTGCCAAGCGTCGCTATCCGCCGGAGTGGTCCACTCATGGACATGAACGAACATCTCGGCGTGGGAGGGGCGGCTGCCAAGCGCAAGCGGGGCGTTCCGGTGGTGCGTATCGGATTTCTTCTCCTGCTGATCCTGGCGGCCGCGGGCGCTTACTATGCGGAACCGGAGCGGACGCGAGATGTCGTTGCCAGGGTCTGGGATCTCATCGCCGGGCACACGGCCGGCGAGGAGGGCGAAACCTCGGGAAGCGAGAAGCGCGGCGCCTTCCGGCTGACCGAGCGTCAGCGGGCCTCGGTGGAGGTCGAGACGGTGGCGACCCGCGCCTTCGTCCCGGAAGGCTTCGCCGAGGGACGGATCGCGCTCAACGAGGACAACAACGTCCCGGTCTACTCGCCCTATGCGGGGCGGGTGATGAGCGTCGCGGTCCGGGCCGGCGACAAGGTCAAGAAGGGACAGGTGTTGTTCAGCGTCGAGGCCACCGACATGGTGCAGGCGCAGAACGACTACCAGACGGCCACCAACGCGCTGACAAAGGCGCGCGAGCAGCTGCGCCTCAACAAGATCATCGCCGATCGGCTTCAGGAGCTCTTCCAGGCCAAGGCCGCCGCGCTCAAGGATTACCAGTCGGCCCAGAACGACCTGATCGGCGCCCAGAGCGACGTGCGCAGCGCGGAGGCGACGCGGCAGGCCGTCGTGAACCGCCTTCGGATCCTGGGCAAGACCGACGAGGAGATCGCGGCCTTCGGCCAGAGCGGCGTGATGAGCCCCGAGACCCAGATCCGCTCGCCCATCGACGGCACCGTCGTCCAGCGCAAGGTGGGGCTCGGCCAGTACGTCACCACGAGCAGCGACGCCGCCTTCACGGTCGGCGATCTCTCCAGCGTGTGGCTCGTCGCCAATGTCCGCGAGAGCGAGATCCCGCTCGTGAAGCTCGGCCAGGTGGTCGAGGCGACGGTGAGCGGTTTCGGGAACCGGGTGTTCCAGGGCCGGGTCAACTACATGGCGGCGACCCTGGATCCGGCCACGCGCCGGCTGCCCGTGCGCAGCGAGATCGAGAACCCGGACCAGGTCCTGCGCCCCGAGATGTTCGCTCGCTTCAAGATCGTCACCGGCGCGTCCCGCACCGCCCCGGCGGTCCCGGAAGGCGCCGTCGTCTACGAGGGCGACCGGGCGCGCGTCTGGGTCGTCGGCCAGGACGGCGCGGTGGAGTCGCGGACCGTCACGCTCGGGCTCAAGGACGGCACCATGCTCGAGGTGAAGGACGGGCTGCAGCCCGGCGACGCGATCGTCACCCGCGGCGCCCTGTTCATCGACCGCGCCGCCTCCGGCGACCGCTCGTCGTGATCCCGGGAGCGTCGCGCTCATGAACCACTTCTTCCGCGTCGTCCTCAAGCAGCGCGTGCTGATCATCCTGCTGTTCGTGGCCACGCTGATGCTGGGCTACGTCAGCTTCCTCCAGCTCAACATCGAGGCCTATCCGGACCCGGTGCCGCCCCTGGTCGACGTCATCACGCAGAATCCCGGTCAGTCGGCCGACGAGATGGAGCGCTACATCACCATCCCGCTGGAGGTGCAGCTCGCCGGCATCCCCAACGCCCAGGTGATCCGCACCATCTCCCTGTTCGGCCTCTCCGACGTCAAGATCCAGTTCAACTACAACTTCACCTACGAGGAGGCCGAGCAGCGGGTCCTGAACCGGCTCTCGCAGATGCCGACCCTGCCGGGCGGGGTCCAGCCGCAGATCTCTCCGACCAGTCCGGTGGGCGAGATCATGCGCTACAAGCTCGTCGGGCCCGACGGCTACTCGGTCACCGACCTGAAGGTGCTGCAGGACTGGGTGCTGCAGCGGCGCTTCAAGGCGGTTCCGGGCGTGATCGACGTCACGGGCTTCGGCGGCCAGACGAAGGAGTACGAGGTCGCGGTGGATCTCGGCCGCCTGCAGGCCCAGGGCCTCACCATCGTCCAGGTCGTGACCGCCCTCAACAACGCGAACATCAATGTCGGCGGTCAGACCCTCAATGTCGGCGAGCAGGCGGCCGTGGTGCGCGGCGTCGGCCTGATCCGCAGCACCGACGACATCGCCAACACCATGGTCACGCAGGTGAACGGCGTGCCGATCCTGGTGCGCGACGTCGCCGCCGTGCGCGTCTCGCACGCGCCGCGCCTCGGCATCGTCGGTCACGACCACGAGGACGACATCGTGGAGGGGATCGTGCTCCTGCGGCGCGGCTTCCCGAGCCTCCCGACCATCCGCCTCGTCGAGGCCGAGATCGAGAAGATCAACACCGGCGGGATCCTGCCGCCCGGGGTGCGGATCGAGCGGATCTACGACCGCTCCGGCCTGATCGGCACCACCACGCACACGGTGATCCACAACCTGATCGAGGGCGTGACGCTGGTCTTCCTGATCCAGTGGATCTTCCTCGGCAGCCTCCGCAGCGCGATCGTGGTGGCGGCGACGATCCCCTTCGCGCTGAGCTTCGCGATCGGCATCACGGTGATCCGCGGGGATTCGGCGAATCTCCTCTCCCTCGGGGCGATCGATTTCGGCCTCGTGGTCGACGCGACCGTGATCATGGTGGAGAACATCTACCGGCATCTCGCGGAGTTCAGGCCGCCGCCGCCCGAGCCCGGCGCGCGCCGCACCCGCATGCCCATGAAGGTGATCCACATGGCGGCCTCGGAGGTCAGCCGCGCGATCTTCTTCTCGGCGACGATCATCATCGTGGGGTTCCTGCCCCTCTTCACGCTGAGCGGCGTGGAGGGCCACATCTTCGGCCCGATGGCGAAGACCTACGCCTACGCGCTCGCCGGCGGGCTCATCGCCACCTTCACGATCTCGCCGGCCCTGTCCTCGGTGATCCTGCCGGCGAACCTGGAGGAGAAGGACACGCTGATCGTGCGGCTCCTGCGCTTCCTGCACGTGCGCTTCCTGCGCGCCGCGCTGCGCAACCAGGTCGCCACGCTGGCGATCACGATCGGCCTGCTGTTCGGCGTCGGGCTGCTCGCGCGCGGGCTCGGCCTCGAATTCCTCCCCACCCTCGAGGAGGGCAACCTCTGGATCCGCGGCACCATGCCGTCGTCGATCTCGCTCGAGGCGGGCGACTTCTACGTGCGCAAGATGCGCCAGATCATCGCCCGTTACCCGCAGGTCGCGACCGTGGTGTCACACCAGGGGAGGCCGGACGACGGCACCGACCCCACCGGCTTCTTCAACGTCGAGCTCTTCGCGCCGCTGACGGATGCTTCCACCTGGCCCTCCGGTCTGACCAAGGAGAAGCTCGTGCAGCAGCTCTCGCACGACTTCGACGAGGAGCTGCCCGGGATCGAATTCAACTTCTCGCAGTACATTCAGGACAACGTCCAGGAGGCCGCCTCCGGGGTCAAGGGCGAGAACTCCGTCAAGATTTTCGGCAATGATCTCGTGGAAATGAACAACTACGCGGAGAAAATCAAGGACGCGCTGTCCAGGGTGCCGGGTGTGACCGACCTGGCGATCTTCTCGTCCCTGGGGCAGCCGACGATCCGTATCGACATCGACCGGGCGAAGGCGGCCCGCTACGGGCTGGCCCCCGGCGACGTGAACACCACCGTCCAGGCGGCGATCGGCGGCCAGACCGCGGGCGACCTCTACGAGTACGGGTCGGACCGGCACTTCACCATGCGGGTGCGGCTCGCCCAGAGCTACCGCGGCTCCCTGGAGACCCTGCGCGACATCACCGTCGGGGTGGCCAATGCCGGCGGCACCACCGTGCAGGTCCCGCTCTCGGAGATCGCGACGATCAAGCTGGTGTCGGGCGCGTCCTTCATCTACCGCGAGGGGCAGCAGCGCTACATCCCGATCAAGTTCTCGATCCGCGGCCGCGACCTCGGCAGCGCCGTCATCGAGGCGCAGCAGACCATCGCCAACGATGTCAAGCTGCCGGCCGAGTACAGGCTCGAGTGGGTCGGCGAGTTCAGCAACCTGCAGGGCGCGATCGCCCGGCTGAAGATCGTGATCCCGGTGACCTTGGCGCTGATCGCCATCCTTCTCTACCTCAACTTCGCCTCCATCGTCGACATGCTGCTGTCGCTGAGCGTGATCCCGATGGCGATGATCGGCGGCATCTGCGCCCTGGTGTTCACCGGGACGCCCTTCTCGGTCTCCGCGGCGATCGGTTTCATCGCGCTCTTCGGCATCTCGACCATGGAGGGCGTGATCCTGCTCGCCTATTACAACCAGCTGGTGGCCGAGGGTCAGCCGCGGCTGGAGGCGGTCTGGAACGCGGCGAATGTCCGCATGCGGCCGGTGATGATGACCTGCGTGGCGGCCTGCGTCGGCCTTCTCCCGGCCGCCGTCTCGACGGGCATCGGCTCGCAGGTGCAGAAGCCGCTCGCCCTCGTGGTGGTGGGTGGCATCGTCGTCGCGCCGAACCTGATCCTGGTCGTGGTGCCGGTGCTGATCGCGCTGTTCTCGCGCCGTCGCCCGCTCTCGGTGTCGCGGGCGGCGCCGGCGCGGGAGACGGTCTGACCGAGGCGGCGTCGCGGGCGCGCCACAGGACGATTCCGTCTCCGCGCGCTTCGGCCGGGTTGGTTGACAAGCGGTGACGGGCGGGGTCTCTCCGCCCGCACGGGACTTGGACGCAGGGGCAAGATGGCCTGGACAGCGACACGGAGAAGGAAGGGCGCGGCCGCCTTCGCCGGAGGGGCGGGTCTCCTCGCCCTCGGCGCCTGCGCGGTCGGACCGGACTTCGTGCCGCCGGCGCCGCCGGCCGTGTCCCGCTTCACCAAGGAGCCGCTCGGCGACCCGAGCCCCGGGGACCAGGGCAGCAAGGGGGCGGTGCGGCAGCACTTCGTTGCCGGCGCCGACATCCCGGGCCAATGGTGGACGCTGTTCGGCTCCAAGGCCCTCAACCGCCTCGTGGACGAGGCGCTCGCCAACAACCCCACGCTCGAAGCCGCGCAGGCCTCGCTGCGGATCGCGCGCCAGAACGCCGAGGCCCAGATCGGCAGCCTCTACCCGTCGATCTCGGCGACGCCGCAGGGATCGCTCCAGAAGACGACGGAGAGCTTCTCGCCGCCGCTCAACAACCCGAACCAGTATCTCTACAGCCTCTACACGCCTCAGCTGCAGATCACCTACACGCCGGACGTGTTCGGCGGCGAGCGGCGGCAGATCGAGTCGCTCCAGGCGCAGGCCGAGAACCAGCGCTTCCAGCTCGAAGCGACCTACCTGACGCTGACCTCGAACGTCGTGCTGGCGGCGATCCAGGAGGCCTCGATCCGCGCGCAGATCGACGCGACGAAGCGGGTCATCCAGGCGCAGACCGAGGTGCTGAACCTCTACAACAAGCAGCTCTCCCTCGGTCAGATCGCCGGGGCGGACGTGGTCCAGCAGCAGGCGGCGCTCGCCGTGTCGCTGCAGCTGCTCCCGCCCCTGGAGAAGCAGCTCGCGCAGCAGCGCAACCTCCTGACCGCGCTGGTCGGCCGCCTGCCGAGCCAGGAGATCACCGAGACCTTCACGCTCGCCTCGCTCAAGGTGCCGCGCAAGCTGCCGGTGAGTCTGCCCTCGCGCCTCATCCAGCAGCGCCCGGACGTGAAGGCGGCCGAGGCGCTGGTTCACGCAGCCAGCGCCTCGGTGGGCGTCGCCGTCGCGGCCCGCCTGCCCCAGTTCAACCTCTCGGTCACGGGCGGGGCGAGCGCGGTGAAGCTCGCGCAGGTGCTCGATCCGCGCTCGTCCTTCTTCACGATCGTGGGCTCGGTCACCCAGCCGCTCTTCGACGCCGGCACCTTGTTCCACAAGCAGCGCGCCGCGGAGGAGACGCTCGCCCAGGCCCAGGCGCAGTACCGCTCGACGGTCCTCACGGCGTTCCAGAACGTCGCGGATTCTCTGCGTGCCCTGCAGACGGACGTCCGCGCCGTCGCAGCGGCGCACGCGGCCGAGCAGGCGACTCAGCAGAGTCTCACTCTCGTGAGGCGGCAATTCACCCTTGGTGCCGTCAGCAGCGTCACGGTCCTGCTCGCCGAGCAGGCTTATCTCCAGGCCCTCGTGACCGCGTCGCAAGCCCGCGCTAATCAGTATTCCGATACGGCTGCGCTATTCCAAGCATTAGGAGGGGGCTGGTGGAATCGCTCGGACGTCGCTCCTGTGTCTCCCGAAAAAGAAATATTCAAGTTTATATGAAAATTTTCTACCGGTTGGGCTGCCGATTCTTCCGCTTGCCGGCTGCATTGTTTGTCGCAGTGGCGCTCTTTTTGTTCAGCAGCCCGATCTGCGTCGCGGCCGATCCGCATGCACTCGCGACCACGCGTCGGATATACAATGGAAAATACATTGCAACCTGCGAAAATTCTGGGCAATTCTGTCAGGCAAAGGGTTGTGGCATCGACCAGATCACTGCGACAGAGCTCTGCGAGTCGCTCTGCCGGGGGGCTGTCACGACGGACGTCAGCCCGCGTCGATGCGTTGTCGGATCTTATCGTCTCAACACCATCTACGTTCCGTTGCCGGATGTCATTCCCGATCTCGACCCTTAGAGCAGTATCCGATCACGTGGCGATCGGATACTGCTCTAGGTCTTTGATTTTTAGGCTTGTTCAGCGACCAACCGGTCTCCGCTTCGTCGGAAAATGCTCTCGATCTGGGACGGAGGCACTCAGGGCGCCTCACGGAACTGTCCGACCTTGCGCGGGGTGAGGAGGCAGGCGGCGTCAGCAACGCACACGGCGGTCATCGCGCCTCGACCACCGCCCGTCCGGCGCCGGCCGGCCGCGTCCGGGTGAGCAGCAGCCTGAGCTTGTCCATGTAGATGTAGACGACGGGCGTGGTGAACAGCGTCAGCACCTGGCTGACGGCCAGTCCCCCGACGATGGCGTAGCCGAGCGGCTGGCGGATCTCCGAGCCGGTCCCGGTGCCCACCATCAGCGGGACGCCGCCGAGCAGCGCGCACAGCGTCGTCATCAGGATCGGGCGGAAGCGCAGCAGGCACGCCTCGTGGATGGCCGCCTCGGGCGACTTGCCGCCCTCGCGCTCGGACACGATGGCGACGTCGACCAGCATGATGCCGTTCTTCTTGACGATGCCGATGAGCAGGATGATCCCGATGATGCCGATCATGTCGAGCGGCCGCCCCACCAGCATCAGCGTCGCCAGCGCCCCCAGGCCCGCCGAGGGCAGCGTCGACAGGATGGTCAGCGGATGGATCGTGCTCTCGTAGAGCACGCCCAGGATCACGTAGACCGCGAACAGGGCCGCCAGGATCAGGGGTGGCGTCGAGCCGAGCGAGGTCTGGAACGCCTGGGCGTTGCCCTGGAAGGCGGTGGCCACGGAGGACGGCATGTGCAGGTCGGCGGCTGCCTTCTGCACGGCCGCGACCGCCGCGCCGATGGTGGCCCCCGGCGCCAGGTTGAAGCTCAGCGTCACGGACGGGAACTGCCCCTGGTGGTTGACCACCGCGGGCATCGTGCCGGTCTCCACCCGGGCGATCTGGCTCAGGGGCACCGCGGTGTTGTCCTGCGAGCGGACGTAGATCCGCTGCAGGGCGTTCGGGCCGAGCTGGTCGTGCGGGTCGACCTCCAGGATGACGTAATAGTAGTTGAGCGGCAGGTAGATGCGCGCGACGTGACGTTGGCCGAAGGCGTCGTAGAGGGTGTTGTCGACCGCCGCCGGGTCGATGCCGAGCCGGGCGGCCGCCGTGCGGTCGACCACGACGTTGAGCATGCGCGCCGACGACTGCTGGTCGCTCGCGACTGCGGTGAGCTCCGGCAGCTCCTGCAGCGCGGCGAGCAGCTTCGGGCCGTAGAGGTCGAGCTCCTTCTGGTCGATGTCCCTGAGGGTGAACTGGTACTGCGTCTTCGAGACGAGCGCGCCGATGGTGATGTCCTGGGCGGCCTGCATGTAGACCTTCATGCCCTGGACCTGGTCGAGGGCCGCCGAGAGGCGCTGGATGACCTGGTCGGCCGTGACGGTCCGCTCGGTGTCCGGCTTCAGGGTGATGAACACCCGGCCGTTGTTCTCGGTCACGGTCGGGCCGCCGGGCCCGATGTAGCCGGCCACGTCCGCCACGGCGGGATCCTTCATGATGATGCCGAGGATGGCCTGCTGGCGCTGCTTCATGCCCTCGGGCGAGACGTCCTGGGCCGCCTCGCTGATGCCGACGATCAGGCCGGTGTCCTGCTGCGGGAAGAAGCCCTTCGGGATCGTCCAGAACAGGGTGCCCGTCAGGGCGACCGTGCCGAGGAAGGTCAGCAGGGTGAGAAAGCGGTGGCGCAGGGCGACTCTCAGGCCGTCGTCGTAGCGCGCGGTGAGCCAGGTGAAGAAGCCCTCCAGCCAGCGCGACAGCCGTCCCGGAGGCGTCTCCTCGTGGCCCGGCAGCAGCCGCGCGCCCATCATCGGCGTGAGCGTGAGCGACACGACCACCGAGACGAGGATCGAGACGGCCACGGTCACTGCGAACTCGCGGAACATCAGCCCGACGATGCCGCCCATCAGGAACAGCGGGATGAACACCGCGACCAGGGAGATCGAGATCGACAGGATGGTGAAGCCGATCTCGCCCGCCCCGTCGAGCGCGGCCTGCATCGGGCTGGCGCCCTCCTCGATGTGGCGGACGATATTCTCGACCATGACGATGGCGTCGTCGACCACGAAGCCGATGGCGATGGTGAGCGCCATCAGCGACAGGTTGTCGAGGCTGTAGCCCAGCACATCCATCACCGCGAAGGTGCCCACGAGCGAGATCGGCACCGAGACGGCGGGGATCACGGTCGCCCAGAGCTTGCGCAGGAACAGCGCGATCACGCCGACCACCAGCGCGATGGTGAGGAGCAGCGTGAACTGAACGTCCGCGACGCTGGCCTGGATGGTCTGGGTGCGGTCCGAGGCGATCCGCACGTCGATGCCGGGCGGCAGCGAGGCCCGGAGCTGCGGCAGCGCCTGCTTGATGGCCGCCACGGTCGCGATGACGTTGGCCCCCGGCGCCCGCTGCACGGCGAGCGCGACCGCCGGCTTCTCGCCGATCCAGCCCGCGATGGTGACGTCCTGCGGCGCCTTGACCGCGCGCCCGATGTCCCGGACCCGGATCGGCGCGCCGTCCCGGTAGGCCACGATGGCGTCCTCGAAGCCGGCCGCGGTCGTCAACTGGTCGTTCGTCTGGAGCGCCACGGCCTGCTGGCCGCCATAGAGCTGCCCCTTGGGCTGCAGCACCGTCAGGTTGGACAGCGCGGTGCGCACCGTCTCGAAGTCCAGGTTCTCGGCCGCGAGCTGAGCGGGGTTGACCTGGATGCGGATGGCCGGGCTCTGCAGGCCGCCGACGCCGACGAGGCCGACGCCGGGGATCTGGGAGATCTTCTGGGCCATCAGCGAGTAGGCGTAGTCGCTGACGGTCGTGATGGGGAACACGTCCGACGACATCGCGATCAGCAGGATCGGCACGTCGGCCGGGTTGGTCTTCCGGTAGATCGGCGGGTTGAGGAGCGCCGCCGGCAACTGTCCCTGCGTGGCATTGATGGCCGCCTGCACGTCGGTCGCCGCCGAGTCGACCGTGCGGCTGCGGTCGAATTGCAGAGAGATCTGGGTGAGGCCGGTGCCGCTGCTCGACGTCATCTGGGTGAGGCCGGGGATCTGGCCGAACTGGCGTTCGAGCTGGGTCGCCACCGAGGCGGCGACGGTGTTGGGGTCGGCGCCGGGCAACTGGGCCGTCACCTGGATGGTCGGCGAGTCGACGTTCGGCAGCGCCGCGACCGGCAGCAGCGTGTAGCTGATCGCGCCGAGCACCACCACGGCGAGCATGAGCAGGCCGGTGGCGATGGGCCGCCGGATGAAGCCGGAGGAGAGGTTCATGGCAGCATCCCCGCCGAGGCCGTGGAGGTGTCGGGCACCTGGTCCGGGCTCGCGGGCGTGATCCGCGTCCCGGGCTTCAGCCGGTACTGGCCTTGGACCACGACGGTCTCGCCCTCCTTCAGCCCATCCGAGACCAGGGCCATGCCGCGCGTGCGCTGCCGGACCGTCACCGGCCGGGCCGAAACGGCGGCATCGGCGCCGACCACGTAGACGAACTGGCTCTTGTCGTTGAGCTGCAGGGCGTTGGTCGGGATGGTCAGCGCGCCCGTCTCGACGGAGGTCGTCACCTCGGCGTTCACGAAACTGCCCGGCCAGAGCTGGCGCCGGTCGTTCGGGAAGACCGCCTTGAGCTGCACGGTGCCGGATTTCGGGTCGGCCTGGTTGTTGATGAGCAGCAGGGAGCCGGTGTCGAGCGTCCTGTCGCCGGACGGGTCGTAGGCGGTCGCGGCGACCGGGCCGCGGCCGAGGGCCGCCTGCACGGCCGCGATGTCGCTCGTGGGCAGGGTGAAGAGCACGCTGATCGGCTGGACCTGCGTCAGGACGACGATGCCGTTGGTGTCCGTGGGATTGACGATGTTGCCGATGTCGACGCGGCGGATGCCCGTCACGCCGTCGAACGGGGCGCGAAGCGTCGCGAAGTCGAGTTCGGTCCGCGCGGAGTCGATGGCGGCCTGGTCGCCCTTCAGGGCGCTCTCGGTCTGCGCGATCTGGGCGCGCTCGCTCACGACCTGCTGGTCGGTCGCGAAGCCCTTCTGCAGCAGGGGCTCGTTGCGGGCGAGGTTGGTCTTCTGATTGGCGAGGAGCGCCTGGTCCTTGGCGAGCTGGGCCTGCGCCTGTTCGAGGCGGGCCTGGTAGATGCGCGGGTCGATCCGGGCGAGCACGTCGCCGCGCCGGACGAACCGGCCCTCCTCGAAGTCGGCGCTCTGCAGGTATCCGGTGACCTGGCTGCGGATGGTCGCGACGTTCAGCGCGGTCACCGTCCCGACCCCCGTCAGGACGATGGGCACGTTCTGCTTCCGGACGGTCGCCGTCACGACGGGGACGGGCGCCGGGGCGCCGGCGCTCGGGGCGGGCGGAGGCGCCGCCTCGTGGCGAGAGACGGCGAACCCGACGGCGCAGAGGGCCGCGACCGCGACCGCGATCTTGAGGAGGGAGGAGCCGCGTCGTGGGGACGGCGGGGCGGCCTGCCGCGCCGGGGCGCCCGCGTCGCCATGCCGGTCGGTGGAGGGGGGTGGAGGAAGGGTCATCGCGCGTCTCCCGAACGCCTCAGGACGCTCTCGAGGAGGATGGTCCCCAGCCCGCCGAAGAGCGTGACCGCCAGCCAGGAGCTCGGCAGCAGCGCGGCGGCGGAGAGCAGCCAGACCAGGGCGATCCAGCCGACGGCGGCGGCCGCGAACCCGACATCGTCTACGACGAGGCCGACGAGCTCGCGGGCAATGGCTCTGATGGCGTTCATCGGCGTCGGCTCAGCGAAGTCCGAGGGAGAGACGGGTGGCGGCGCGGCGCCGGCACAGCGGCACGCCGAGCGCGGCGACGGCGAGGAAGCCGAGCGTGAGGCCCAGGATCGACCAATCGGCGCCGGGCCAGGTCAGCCCGATGCCCTCGCCGACCCAGAACGTGCCGAACGCGGAGAGCAGCACCCCGACCGAGAGCTTGAGCGTATTCTCCGGCACCATGGACAGGGGCCGGTGCAGGAGGAGCCCGAGCGCCACCACCAGCAGGAGCGCGGCCACCGCACCGATGCTGGCCGGGACCAGGAGGCCGACGCCGCCCGCAGCCACGGCAATGACGACGAACACGACCTCCAGGCCTTCGAGCAGGGTGATCTTGAAGGCGGTGGCGAACCCGACGGCGTCCCAGGCTCCGGCGACGGGACCGGCCTCCCGCAGGCTGCCGGTCTCCCGGGCGTAGGCGACGGTCTCGTCGTGGAGGGGGATGACGCCGGCCGCCCGCAGAACCGCCTTGCGCAGCCAGCGGAGGCCGAACAGCAGCAGCAGCCCGCCAACGGCGAGTTGGACGTCCCGGAGGGGGATGCGGGTCAGCAGGGGACCGAGGAGAAGGACGAGGGCGAGCAGCACGGCCAGGGCGGCGGCGGTGCCGGTCAGGGCCGGCCTCCAGCCGCGGACCGCACCGACGGCCAGCACCACCGTCAGCGCCTCGACGAACTCGACCGCCGACGCCAGGAAGGCCGCGAGGGCCGTGGGCCACGCATGCACCCAATCGATGGTCATCCGGAACGCCCTCCTGCCGGCGCGCTGCCGCGGGGCGGCTTGCCCGTCCGCCAGATTGTAGCTATTACTACGGTTGTCAAGAGTGATGTAGTTTTTGCTACACGAGCCGGGCGGCCCCGATGCGGCGCGCCGGAGGGAGGGTTTGGCGCGGTGACGGAAGATTTCGGCAGCACGGTCAGACGCCTGACACCGTCGCTCTCGCCCTCGGCGGCCCGCGTCGCGAGCTATCTCGACCGGAACCGTGCGGCGGTCCTGGCCAGCTCGGCCGCCCAGATCGCGGCGCAGCTCGGCACCTCGGACGCGACGGTCATCCGGGCGGTCCAGGCGCTCGGGTTCGACGGCCTGACGGATCTCAAGCAGGCGCTGGCCGCCGGTCTCGACGAGAGCAGGACGCCGGCGGCCGACATGCGTCGCACCCTCGCCAGTGTCGGCGAGAACGCGGAGAAGGCGATCGGCGCCGTCCTGGAGGCCCACCGCGAGGGCATGGAGGCGCTCCAGACGGAGAACGGGAGGGCCGCCATCCTCGCGGCCATCACCACCCTGCATCCGGCGGCCCGCATCGGGGTGTTCGGGATCGGCCCCTCCGCCCACCTCGCGCGATACCTCGCCTTCCAGCTCACCCGTTCGGGGCGGTGCAGCTTCCTCCTCGACGCCACGGGGTGGGCGCTGGCCGATCAACTGCTCGGCCTGCACGCCAACGATGCGGTCCTGCTGCTCGCCTACGGGCAGCCCTACCGAGAGGTTCAGGCCGTGATGGCCGAGGCCCGCCGCCTGGCCCTGCCCGTGGTGCTCGTGACCGACACGCAGACGAGCGCCCTCGCCCGGCAAGCCACGGTCGTGCTGCTGGCCCGGCGCGGTCGCGCCAACGAGGTTGCCCTCCACGCCACGACCCTGATCGCGTTGGAGGCGGTCATCCTCGGCCTTGCCGCGGCCGACCGCGACAACGCCCTTCAGCAACTGGCCAACCTCGACCGGCTGAGGAAGCTGATCGGCCCTTGAGGGCTTTCGCCGGGGATCGTGCGGCGCGCCGCTCCTGAATTGCGACGGGCGCCAACGCGTTCGGCGAGCCGGCCGAATCGGCTCGGCCGCGTGGACATGGCGGGAGGGACGGCCGAGGGCGGTCGCGAGCGCCCGGATCGAGCGGCTCGGGTGTGGTGACCCGACGGGGTCTCGTTCGGTCCGTCGGCCCTGCTCAATCCGGCCGCACGATGTCCTCGGCTTTTCTGAGCTGCACGAACCGCGACTGCGCCGACGCCACGCGGTAGCCGAGCGACTCGGCCGTGCCGCGCAGGTCGCGCACCGCCGCCTTGCCGCTCTCCGCCCCGTGGCAGATCGCGAAGTAGAGGGCGACGAAATTCGCGTTCTTGCGCACCGTCTCGCGGGAATCCTGAGTCGCGGAGGGCGCGATCAAGAGAGCCGTGGTGCGGCCCTCCTGCTCGGAGAGGATCGCCGGCCGCGTCGGGGAGCAGAACACGTAGCCGTTCTCCTCCGGCCCCTCGGTCCGGCCCTGGTAGCTCGCGTGGAAGGTGCGCACCCGCGTGCGGTTGAGGACGCCCTCGGCGGTTCGCGTCACCGGCTCGACCTTCACGACGCTGAACTCGTCGCAGCCGTCCTTCTGGCACAGGCCGCGGATCAGATCGCCGCGGGGGGATTCCTGGGCCAGCGCGGGCGCGGCGAGGAGGGCGAGGAGGGCGGCGGAGCGGAGCAGCATCGGGTCTCTCGACGGTCGGCGGGAGTCGCGCGCCTAGCAGGGCAACCGGACCGGATCATGACCGCCCTCAGCCGCTGAGGCCCGGATCCGTCCGCCGCCCCTCCCCCGCCGCGTCATGGGCCGCGACGACGCGCCCGAGGAGGCCGACGAGCAGCGCCTGCTCGGCGGGGGCGAGCACCGCCACCGTCGCCGCGTGCGCCTCGCGGGCCGCCGCCTCCATGGCGGTGCAGAGATCGCGGCCGGCCGGCGTCAGCGAGCAATCCTGCGCCCGCCGGTCGCGGGTCGAGGGCAGGCGCGCCACCAGCCCGCGCGCCTGAAGGCGCTTGAGGATGCCCGTCGTGGTGGTGCGGTCGAGGGCGACCGCGGCGGCGAGCGCGGTCTGGTCGAGATTGCCGCGCTCGAGCAGGGCCGACATCACGCTGTATTGCAGCGGCGTCACCCGGAAGGGCGCGCAGATCTCGGCGAACAGGCCCACATGGATCTGGTGGAGGCGGCGCGCCAGGAAGCCCGGCCGCGCCTCCAGCGGCCAGGGTGCATCGTCGTCCGCAACAACCTCCGCGTGCCGAACCCCCATCGCCTGCCGCCCCTCCGGGAAGATTGGTTTGTGGCACGAAGCCTGCTTCCCGTCAAAGTACGAAGCATGCTTCGTTTATCGGGCACCGCGAGACCGGGAGGATCCGCCATGAGCGAGACGGCGCGCTACGATCAGCTGCTGCGGGGCGGCCGGGTGATCGACCCGGCGAACGGCATCGACGGGATCCGAGACGTCGCGGTGCGGGACGGGCGCATCGCCGCGGTGGCGGAGACGATCCTGCCGTCGAGCGCCGCGGAGGTGATCGACGTCGCCGGCAAGCTGGTGCTGCCGGGCCTGATCGACACCCACGCCCACGTCTACCAGTACGTCACCGGCCGCTTCGGCCTGAACCCGGACATGGTCGGCGTGCGCTCGGGCGTGACCACGGTCGTCGACCAGGGCGGGCCGTCCTGCATGACGCTCCCGGGCTTCCGCCGCTTCATCGCCGAGCCCTCCGCGACGCGGGTCTACGCCTTCCTGTCGGCCTACCTCGTGGGCGGGCTCGAAGGGCACTTCTACCCGAACCTGTACAGCCCGGACGGGGTCGATATCGACGCCACCGTGAAGGCGGCGGTCGAGAACCGCGACCTCGTGCGCGGCATCAAGGGCCATGCCGAGATCGGCGGCTTCGCCCGCTGGGGCATCAAGGTGATGGAGATGGCGGCCGAGATCAGCCGGAAGGCCGATCTGCCGCTCTACGTGCATTTCGGCCAGCTCTGGGGCCTGCCGGAATCCGGCGCCAACGGCGAGGACGCGAACACCATCATGGAGCGGGTGATCCCGCTGCTGCGTCCCGGCGACGTGCTCGCCCACCCCTTCACCCGGCATCCGGGCGGGTTCATCAACGAGCAGGGCGAGGTGCACGGCGTCATCAAGGCCGCGCTCGATGCCGGACTCAAGGTCGATGTCGGCCACGGCAGCCACTTCTCCTACCGGGTCGCCCGGGCGGCGATCCCGGCCGGCGTGGTGCCCTACACGCTCGGCGCCGACATGCACGGCTACAACACCGAGGTGCCGCGACCGGCCGGCACGCCGGACGAGCACCACGACGACGAGAACCACCCCTTCCTCGGCCAGGCGCGGTTCAGCCTGACCCAGGCGATGAGCTCGATGATGGCGCTCGGGATCCCGCTGGAGGAGGTCGTCCCGATGGTGACCTCGCACCCGGCCAAGATGCTCGGCCTCACCGACCGGATCGGCGCGCTGACGCCCGGCTTCTCGGCCGACATCTCGGTGCTGCACGACGATCGCGGCCGCTTCCTCCTGCGCGACAACGAGGACACGCGGGTGATCGCCGACCGGCTGTTGCGCCCGGCCTTCTGCCTGCGGGCGGGCCAGCGCTTCGACGCGGATTCGCCGATCCTCCCGCAGGCGATCGCGGCCTGATGGGCGCGCCGTCTCGCCGCGAGGGGGTCGGCGCCCCCCTCCCCCGCAAGGAGGACGAGCGCCTGATGCGGGGGCGCGGGCTCTTCGTCGGCGACATCCGGCGGCCGGGCCTGCAGGACGTCGCCTTCGTGCGCAGCCCGCTCGCCCATGCCCGCATCCGGGGAATCCAGGTGCCGGAGGCCCATCGCGGCCGGGTCTTCACGGCCGCGGATCTCGACGGCGTCGCGCCGATCCGGGCGGTGTCGGGCCTGCCGGGCTTCAAGGTCTCCGAACAGCCGCCCCTCGCCACGGGCAAGGTGCGGCAGGTGGGCGAGCTCGTGGCCTTCTGCGTCGCGCCGACCCGCGCCGAGGCCGAGGACATCGCCGCCTCGGTCGTCCTCGACCTGGAGGAACTGCCGGCCGTGCACGACATGCTGGCGGCGCGCGAACCCGGCGCGGCGCTGGTCCACGAGCATTGGGGCGACAACGTCTTCCTGGAGACGCTGGTCGACGTCGACATCGCGGCCGCCCTCGACGCGCCGGTCCGGGTCACCCGCACCATCTCGACCGCCCGCCAGTGCATGGCACCGATCGAGGGGCGCGGCGTGGTGGCCGAGTTCGATCACCGCCTCGACCAGCTCGTCCTCCACACGGCGAGCCAGATGCCGCACATCGTGCGCACCGGCCTCGCGGAATGCCTCGGGCTCGACCAGGAGCGCGTCCGGGTGGTGTCGCCCGACGTCGGCGGCGGCTTCGGCTACAAGGCGATCCTCCTCGCCGAGGAGATCTGCCTCGGCTGGCTGGCGCTCCGCTGCGGCCACCCTCTGCGCTGGCTGGAGGATCGCCGCGAGCACCTGACCGCCAACGCCAATTGCCGCGAGCACCACTACCGCATCACGGCCTACGCGGAGCGCGACGGCACCCTGCGCGGCATCGACTGCGAGGCGACCGTCGATTCCGGCGCCTACTCGGCCTATCCGTTCTCCGCCTGCCTGGAGGCCGCCCAGGTGGCGAGCATCCTGCCCGGCCCCTACGATTTCCCGGCCTATCGCTGCCGCACCTGGTCGGTCGCCACCAACAAGTGCCCGATCCTGCCCTATCGCGGCGTCGCCCGCACCGGCGTGTGCTTCGCGATGGAGCTGATCCTCGACGCCGTGGCGGCCGAGATCGGCCTGCCGCCGGAGGCCGTGCGCGCGAGGAACCTGGTGCGCCCCGACCAGATGCCCTTCGACAACATTACCCGCAAGCACTTCGACAGCGGCGACTACCCGCAGGCCCTCGCCCGCGCGCTCGCCGCCATCGACGCGCCGGCTTTGCGGGCGCGCCAGGCGGCGGGGGAGCCGGACGGGCGGCGCCTGGGGCTCGGGCTCGCGATCTACTGCGAGCAGGCCGCGCACGGCACCTCGGTCTACGCGGGCTGGGGCATCCCGATGGTGCCCGGCCACGAGCAGGCGAGCGCCCGGCTCACGCCCGACGGCGGGCTGGAACTGCGCGTCGGCGCCCACTCGCACGGCCAGGGCCTGGAGACGACGCTGGCCCAGGTCGCCCACGAGATCCTGGGCGTGCCGGTGGCCCGCGTGCGGCTCGTGCACGGCGACACCGGCGCGACCCCCTACTCCACCGGCGCCTGGGGCTCGCGGATGATGGTGATGGTGGGCGGCGCGGTCGCCTCCGCCTGCGAGGCCCTGCGCGAGCGGGCGGTGGCGATCGGCGCCCACCTGCTCCAAGCCGATCCCGCCGCCTGCCGCTTCGAGGCGGGCCGCGTCGTCGGGCCGTCGGGCGACGTGCCGGTCGCCGAGATCGCCCACACCTGGTACCGGCGGCCGCAGGACCTCGCGCCCGGCACCGACGCGGGCGGCCTCGATGTCACGGCCGGCTACAAGCCGCAGCGGGATTCCGGGACGTTCTCCTACGCCGCCCACGCCGTGGTGGTGGCGGTCGACCCCGATCTCGGCGCCGTCGAGATCCTCGACTACGTGGTGGTCGAGGACGGCGGCACGCTGGTGAACCCCCTCGTCGTCGACGGCCAGATCTGCGGCGGCCTCGCGCAGGGGATCGGCACCGCCCTCTACGAGGAGATGCGCTTTGATTCCCGCGGCCAGCCCCTCGCCTCGACCTTCGCGGATTACCTGCTTCCGGGCGCCGCCGAGGTGCCCGCACCCCGCATCGACCACATGGAAACCCCCTCCCCCTACACGCGCTTCGGGCAGAAGGGCATCGGCGAGGGCGGGGCGATCGCGCCGCCGGCGGCGATCGCCAACGCCATCAACGACGCCCTGCGCCCCCTCGGCGTCGAGATGCTGCATTCGCCGGTGACGCCCCGCCGGATCGTCGAGGCCGTGCTCGCGGCCCGGACGGCGCCCGGCGCGCGGGAGGCCGCGTGAAGCCCGCCCCCTTCGCCTATGCGCGCCCGGAGACGCTGGCGGACCTGCTCGACCGCCTCGCGGCGACCGGCGGCGCCGCGAAGCTCATCGCGGGCGGGCAGTCCCTCGGGCCGATGCTGGCGCTGCGCCTCGTCGAGCCGGACCTGCTGATCGACGTCACGGGGCTTCCCGAACTGCGCCGGGCCGGCATCGCGGAGGGCGCGCTGGTGCTCGGCGCCTGCGTCACCCACGCCGACATCGAGGATGGCCGCGTCCCCGACCTGACCGGCGGCGCCATGCGCCGGGTCGCCGCCGCCATCGCCTACCGGGCGGTGCGCAACCGCGGCACGATCGGCGGCAGCCTCGCCCACGCGGATCCGGCCGCCGACTGGGTGACGGCGCTGGCGGCGCTGAGCGCCGTGATCGAGATCGCCGCGCGCGGCGGGCGGCGGCGCGTGGCCGCCGCGGATTTCGTCACCGGGGCGCTCGCGACGGTGCTGGAGCCCGGGGAGGTGGTCGCGGCCATCCGGGTCCCGCCGCTGCCCGACGGCGCCGCCTGGGGCTACGTCAAACACTGCGCCAAGATCGGCGAGTTCGCCCACGCGATCGGGGCGGTCTGCCTCGACCCCGCGGCCGGGCGTGGGCGGGCGGTGATCGGGGCGATCGAGCGGGCGCCCCTGGTGATGGCGGATGCGCGGCCGCTCTTCGGCGGCCGGATCGGGCCGGACTTTGCCGCGCGCTTCGTGCCCGAGGTCGCCGATGCCGCCCTGCGCGAGGCGGGGATCGCCGACCCGGCCGACCGGCACATCCACGTCACGGTGCTCGCTCGTGCGGTGGCGCAGGCAGCGGGCGGGACCCGTCCCGCATATCCGGAGGCTGCATGACCGTGCTGACCGCCCCGCGCGACGGGCTCCTCTCCGTGAGCCTCACGGTCAACGACGCGCCGGTCCGGCTCGCCGCGGAGCCGCGCACGCATCTCGCCGACCTCGTCCGCGACGGGCTCGGGCTCACCGGCACGCATCTCGGCTGCGAGCACGGCGTCTGCGGCGCCTGCACCCTCCTCCTCGACGGCGAGCCGGCCCGGGGCTGCCTGACCCTGGCGGGCGCCTGCGCGGGCGCGCGCGTCACCACGATCGAGGGCCTCGACGGGGACGCGATCGCCGCGGAGCTGCGCACGGCCTTCAACCGGGAGCACGCGCTCCAGTGCGGCTACTGCACGCCCGGGATGCTGGTCACCGCCCGCGACCTCGTCCGCCGCCTGCCCGATGCCGACGAGCGGCGCATCCGGGTCGGGCTGTCGGGGAATCTCTGCCGCTGCACCGGCTATGCGGGGATCGTG
Organism: Methylobacterium sp. JK268; assembly: GCF_054052225.1. NCBI lineage: Bacteria > Pseudomonadati > Pseudomonadota > Alphaproteobacteria > Hyphomicrobiales > Methylobacteriaceae > Methylobacterium > Methylobacterium sp. JK268. The sequence continues at coordinate 435,590 of NZ_JBSVZN010000001.1, forward strand.
CGGGCGGTCGCGGCCGTGATCACGGAGCGCCGGGCGCGGGGGATCGCGCCGGAGACGGGCGGGGAGCGCGCCCTCGGGCCGGTCGGGGGGCGGGTGTGTGAGGACCGCGCGGGTCAAGCCTCGTCGGAGGATCCAGTCCCTCGTTCGGTTCGCCTCCCTCCCCTCTCCCGGACGAGAGCAGCGTCAGCGGAAGGAGATCCGGGAACCAGCACAGCGACTCGCCGCGAAGCGGCTCCGTCTGCCGGCACCGTTGTCGACAAGCGGCCGCTCCGCGTCGTCTCGCGCTGGTTTCCGGATCTCCTTCCACTGCGTTCCAGTCGTCCGGAAAAGGGGGAAGAGAGGGCGGCACGAGGCGAAGACACTCCCGTCGACCTCCCCGATTCCTTCACCCCCGACCACGCATTCGCCCAGACGCTCGCCCTCTCCCACCCGCCCGAGGCGGTGTTCGCGCTCTTCGGCGACGTCGAGGCGGTGGCCGCCTGCCTGCCGGGCGCGGTGCTGACCGCCCGCCCCACCCCCGACCGGGTCGAGGGCGGGCTGTCGGTGCGGATCGGCCCGATCGGCGCGGTCTTCCGCGGCCAGGCACGGATCGCGCAGGATTCCGCGACGCTGAGCGGGCACATCCGCGGTGCCGGCCGCGACGCGGGCGGGCGCTCGGCGACCGAGGGCCAGATCCGCTACCGGGTGGGCCCGGGCGCGGCGCCCGGCACCGCGCGGGTCGACCTCGCGGTGGGCTACACGCTGAAGGGGCCGCTCGCGCAGTTCGGCCGCCCCGGGCTGGTGCGCGACCTCGCCGGACGTCTCGCCGCTGAATTCGCCCGCAACGTCGAGGCGCGGCTCGCCGGGCGCGCGGCCCCCGCCCGGCCGCTGAACCCGCTGCGCCTCCTCCTGGCCGCGCTGACGGCACGGTTCGGCCCGCGGCGGTGAGCGAGACCTGGATCCCCGTCGCCCCGCGCGCCGCCCTGGAGGCGCGCCCGATCCTGCCCGTGCGGGCGGGCGGCCTGTCGCTGATCCTGGTGCGGGAGGGAACCCGCATCGTCGCCGCCGAGCGGGCCTGCCCGCACGAGGGCGCCGACCTCGCCCGCGGGCGCTGCGCCGCGGGCCGGCTGCACTGCCCGCATCACCGCGCCGCCTTCTCCCTCGACGACGGCCGGATCAGCGCCGGCTGGCCGTCCCGCCCGCTCCGCCTGTACCCGGCGCGCGTGATCGGCGATGACGTCGCTGTCGCAATCGGCGCCGGCCGCGACGGCTGAGGGCGCCAACCACGAGGGAACACCCGCCATGGCCCACGCCTTCACCTCATCCGGACCCGGCCGCGGCGGCGCGAACGGCCCCGACCTCGACAGCGAGGCGGTCCGGGAGGCCCGGCGCGACCTCGCCGCCTGCTTCCGCATGGCGGCCCGCAACGGCTTCGAGGAGGGGATCTGCAACCACTTCTCGGCCGTGGTCCCGGGGCACGACGACCTCTTCCTGGTCAATCCCTACGGCTACGCCTTCCGGGAACTGACCGCCTCGCACCTGCTCGTCTGCGACTTCGAAGGCAACGTGATCGCGGGCGAGGGCCGGCCCGAGGCCACCGCCTTCTACATCCACGCCCGCCTGCACCGGGCGCTGCCGCGGGCGCGCGTGGCCTTCCACACCCACATGCCCTACGCCACGGCGCTGAGCATGACGGAGGGCGAGCCCCTCCTCTATGCTGGCCAGACGGCCCTGAAGTTCTACGGCCGCGTCGCGGTGGACCGCGACTACAACGGCCTCGCCCTCGACGAGCGGGAGGGCGACCGCATCGCCGGCACCGTGGGGCAAGCCGACATCCTGTTCATGAAGCACCACGGCGTGATGGTGCTGGGCCCCACCATCGCCGAGGCCTGGGACGACCTCTACTACCTGGAGCGCGCCTGCGAGGTGCAGTGCCTCGCCCTGGCGACCGGCCGGGAGATCCGCCCCGTCGACACGGCGGTGGCGGCGGCGGCCGCAAGGCAGATGCGGGAGGGCGATCCCGAATCCGCCCGTCTCCACCTGCAGAGCCTGCGCCGCCAGCTCGACGCCGAGGAGCCGGCCTACCGGACCTGACCGCCCGGCCCGATCCGCAGGCCCGACGGTCCCCACAGAACACCGACAGAGCAGGCCCGTTCGCGAGGCCTGCTCACCAGCTGCGTTCGACCCTCTCCAAGCGGGTCGGCGGTCTATCCGCTGCCGAGAGGCCAGGAGTCCCTGCGGGATCCGGCGCTTGACCAAGCGTCTGGACGCCATCCGTCTGCTATTTCCAAGCTTCGCGAGCGAATATTGCCAAGACTCCAAACTTCATCGAACGCTTCGCCTTCTAGTCGTATCCCGGTCGTCGCCTGAGCCGCCCCGCGATCATGACAGGCTGGGCCGGGCCGCGGTCGATCCCGCAAGGCGTCGCGACTTATCCCTTTCTTCATGAATCCCCGGCGAATAATCCGCGATTACGGCAGAGAACTCCACCATGCGGATCCCACGTCTCGGCCTCCAAGGGCAGATCGCGCTGCTGGCGCTCGGTGGCGTGGTGCTCCTCGGCGCCATCTCCCTCATCGGCCTGCGCTCGCAGGCGCGTCTCCAGCGGGTGGCGGACCAGAGCGTCGCCCTCAGCGCCGCCCTCACGAGCGTGGCCGAGAGCCTGCTCGGTGCCCGCCAGGCGGAGACCGACTTCCTGCTCCACCGGCAGGAGGCGCTCGTCACCCGGCGCGACGAGCTGGTGGCCCAGGCCGCTTCGGCCCTGGAGCAGGTCGAGCGCATGGTGGCGCCCCTCGACGCGGAGGACCCGCTGAAGAAGGCCGAGATCATCCGTCCCGGGCTCAATCAGTACGCCACCCGGTTCCAGAACGTCATCGCGGCCCAGCGGACCCTCGGCTTCACCGAGAAGGACGGGCTCCAGGGCGCCCTGCGCGAGGCGGTGCACACCCTCGAGCAGAAGCTCGACGCGCTCGACCAGCCGCGGCTCTCCGTGCTGATGCTGCAGATGCGGCGGCACGAGAAGGACTACATGCTGCGAGGGACGGAGAAGGACGCCGACGCCCTGCGCGAGAGCGTCGCCGCCTTCGGCCCGGCGCTCGCCGCGGCATCCCTGCCCGATCCGGTCCGGAGCGACCTCGGCGACCTCGCCCGCACCTACGAGCGGAAGTTCCTGGCCTACTCGGTGGGGTTCGACAGCCTGAAGGAGGAGGCGGACGACCTCGCCGCGATCTTCAAGCGCCTCGCGCCGCTGGTGGAGGAGGTCTCCCGCGCGGCCAGCGACCGCTTCGCCGCGGCGCAGGCCGACAGCGAGGCCTCGCGCACGCGCACGACGCAGCTCCTCGCCGGCGGGATCCTCGCCACCCTGCTCTGCGCGGGGCTCCTCTCCTGGTGGGTCGGGCACCGCACCACGGTGCCGCTGAGGCAGCTGGCGCGGGCGATGGAGCGGCTGGCGGGCGGGGACCTCGACGTGCGCGGGCCCTCCCTGTCCCGCGCGGACGAGATCGGGGCGATCGCGCGGGCCTTCGCGGTCTTCCAGGCCAAGATGGTGGAGAACGGCACCCTGACGGCGGAGCAGGCGGCGTCGCGCATCCGGCACGAGGCGGAGCGCCGGGCCGCGATGGTGGGCCTCGCCGGCCAGCTCGAGACCGAGGTGGGCCACACCGTCGCCGAACTGCGCCGCGCCGCGGAGGCGATGCAGCTCTGCGCCGCCCAGGTCTCGGGCAGCGTCGAGGAAACGAGCGGCCGGGCCGACGCGGTCGCGTCCGCCTGCGAGGGCACGGCCGCCCACGTGCAGCTCGTCGCGGCGGCGAGCGAGGAACTCACGGCGTCGCTCGGCGAGGTCGCCGCGCAGGGGGCGCGCTCGGTCGCGGTCGGGCGCCGGGCCGCCGAGGAGGCCCGCCACATGGAGGAGCGGGTGCGCGACCTCGCCGGCTCCGCGGCCCGCATCGGCGACGTGGTCGGGTTGATCGCCGCGGTCGCGGACCAGACCAACCTGCTGGCGCTGAACGCCACGATCGAGGCGGCGCGGGCCGGGGAAGCGGGCCGCGGCTTCGCGGTGGTCGCCGCCGAGGTCAAGGACCTCGCCGCCCAGACGGCGCGCGCGACGGTGGAGATCCGCGGGCAGATCGAGGCCGTCCAGCGCGCCACCGGCGACGCGGTCGGGGCGGTGCAGCGCATCACCGCGACGATCGGCGAGGTCGATGCCTGCGCGGCGGTGATCGGCAGCACGGTGCAGCAGCAGCTCGCGGCCACGCAGGAGATCGCCGCGAGCGTCGCCCAGGCCGCCCGCGGCACGCAGGACGTCTCGCGCACCATCGCGGGGGTGGGGCGCGACGCGGAGGCCGCGGCGGCCGCGGCCCGGCAGGCCCTCGCCGAGGCGCGGGACGTCTCGGGCTGGGCGGGGAGCCTCGACGAGTCGGTCAGCCGGTTCGTCGCCCAGGTGCGCGCCTGACCCTCAGGCCCGCTGCACGGCGATCGTGCCGGACCCCACCGGGAGGAAGCCGCCGCCCGCGCGGTGCAGGGCCGCCACGGCAAGGCGGCGGATCGTCGACAGGGAGAGGCCGCTCGCCGCGATCAGGCGGAGGAACTCTGCCGACGCGAAAGCGACCTCGCTGGGTCCCGACGCGCGCGGCATCCGTGGAAGGGCCCGTCGCGAGCCGGGCCGGGATCGCCCTGACCCGCCGTGTGACGATGGACCTAACCCGGAGCTCAAGCCGGCGGTCGCCCGCCCGGGGCCGGCGTCCCGCCCCGGTCGCGGGAATCCCGGATCAGCTGCGCCCAGAGCGCGTCCGCGGACGGATTGCGGCACACGGCCGAGCGGACGAGCCGGATCTCGACCGGGACGCAATCCGGTCCCGCCCGGACCAGCGCGCCGCGGGCGAGGTCGTCCTCGGCGAGACTCTCGGGGAGCCAGGCGAGGCCGTGCCCGTCGCGGGCCATGCTCAGCAGCGTCGCCGCGAGATGCGAGGTGAACACCGTCGCGGCGGGGTCGGGGGCGGCGCCCGCGGCCGCGAGGATGCGGCCGAGGCCGGAGGCGGGCGAGTAGGCGAGGTGGCGCGTCGGGCGCTCCGCGGCGGCCGGCAGCGGCCATGCGGGTGCCCCGGCCGCATCCGGCGCGCAGACCGGAATCAGCCGGTCGCATCCCACCGGCACGCTCGGGTAGCGCTCGGCCGGCAGGCGCGGAGGCAGGGCCGGATGGGTGTGGCAGAGGAGGAAATGAACCTCGCCGGCCAGCAGGATCGCCTCGCAGGATTCCAGGCTGTCGGAGACGAGGTTGAGGGTGCCGGCAGCGTCGCGCAGGTGGCGGCGGATCCAGGCGGGGAAGAACGTAAAGGAGAGCGCGTGGGTCGCCGCGATCGCCAGCGTCGCGGTCGCCCGCGCGCCCACGCCTTGCGTCTCCCTGCGCGCCCGCTCCAGGTCCTGCAGGAGAGCGGCCGCCTGAGGGACCAGGTGGGCGCCCGCCGGCGTCGGCTCCGCCCCCTGGGCGCTGCGCCGGAACAGCGGCGTCCCGGCCCAGTCCTCCAGGGCGCGGATGCGCCGGCTGAAGGCGGGCTGCGTCACGTTGCGCGCCTCCGCGGCGCGCGAGAAGCTGCCGTGCTCGGCGAGGGCGAGGAGATCCTTGAGCCAGTCGAGGTCCATCTCCTCTCCCACCGCCGCGTCGCGGGCGATGCCGGTCGCGCATGACCCGCGCCGGAAACGGCATTGGCCCCGCCGGCGCCGCCGGCCTATCCGGCGGGACATCAGGAGGGCCGCATGCGCATCGTCGACGTCCGCGAGGTCACCAAGCCGATCGCCTCACCGATCCGCAACGCCTATATCGACTTCACCCGGATGACCACGAGCCTCGTCGCCGTCGTCACCGACGTGGTGCGCGATGGGCGCCGGGTGGTGGGCTACGGCTTCAACTCGAACGGCCGCTACGGGCAGGGCGGCCTGATCCGCGAGCGCTTCCGCGACCGGCTGCTGGAGGCCCCGCCCGAGAGCCTGCGCGACGAGGCCGGCGAGACCCTCGACCCGCACCGGATCTGGGCCGCGCTGATGCGCAACGAGAAGCCCGGCGGCCACGGCGAGCGCTCGGTGGCGGTGGGCACCCTCGACATGGCGGTCTGGGACGCCACCGCCAAGATCGCCGGCAAGCCGCTGTTCCGGCTGCTGGCCGAGCGCGGCGGACGCGCGGCGAACCCGCGGGTCTTCGTCTACGCGGCGGGCGGCTACTACTATCCGGGCAAGGACGACGCGGCGCTGCGCGCCGAGATGCGCAGCTACCTCGACCGCGGCTACACCGTCGTGAAGATGAAGATCGGCGGAGCCACCCTGGCCGAGGACCGGCGGCGCATCGAGGCGGTGCTGGCCGAGATCGACGGACGGGCGCGGCTCGCCGTCGACGCGAACGGGCGCTTCGACCTCGAGACCGCGATCCCCTACGCCAAGATGCTGCGGGACTACCCGCTGTTCTGGTACGAGGAGGCGGGCGATCCCCTCGACTACGCGCTGCAGGCGGCGCTCGGCGCCTTCTATCCGGGGCCGATGGCGACGGGCGAGAACCTGTTCTCGCACCAGGACGCCCGCAACCTGCTGCGCTACGGCGGGATGCGGCCGGACCGCGATTGGCTGCAATTCGACTGCGCCCTCGCCTACGGCCTCGTCGAGTACCTGCGCATCCTCGACGTGCTCGCCGAGCACGGTTGGTCGCCGTCGCGCTGCATCCCGCATGGCGGCCATCAGATGTCGCTCAACATCGCGGCCGGCCTCGGCCTCGGCGGCAACGAGAGCTACCCGGACCTGTTCCAGCCCTATGGCGGCTTCCCGGACGGGGTGCGGGTCGAGGACGGCCACATCACCATGCCGGAGCTGCCGGGCATCGGCTTCGAAGGCAAGGCGGAGCTGATCCGGGTGATGCGCGAGCTGGCGGAGTGACGGGGCGCATGATCCCTCCCCCCGCTGCGGGGGAGGGTGCCCCGCGGCGAGTGCGAAGCACTCGTGCGCGGGGCGGGAGAGGGGAACCACGGTTCCGGATAGAACTCGACCGGGGGAACCGCACCTTCTGGAGAAGCGTTGCGCTGCGCCTCTCGGCGGGACTGCGTCCCGCTGCGCCTGCTCCGCAGGCCACCCTCCCCCGCACAGGCTTGCGGATTCACACGTCGGGTCGTG